>JAXDGY010000264.1:0-8164 GCA_034664785.1 Solirubrobacteraceae bacterium | reverse complement strand
GCGACGGCACACGCGAGCGGATTGGCCATGTAGGTGGGGCCGTGCATGAGCGCCCCGCCCTCCAGGCTCGTCGCGACCTCGGTCGTGCACAGCGTCGCGGCGAGCGTCAGGTAGCCGCCGGTCAGGGCCTTGCCCACGCACAGGACGTCGGGAATGACGCCGGCCTGCTCGCAGGCGAACAACGTCCCGGTGCGCCCGAAGCCCGTCGCGATCTCGTCGAGGACGAGCAGGAGCCCATGGCGGTCGCAGAGGTCGCGCAGCACGCGCAGCACCGCCGGGTCGTAGAACCACATCCCGCCCGCCCCCTGGACGACCGGCTCGACGATGACCGCAGCAAGCTCGTCGGCGTGCGCGCCGACCAGCGCCTCGAGGTGCTCGCTGTAAGCGGCGTCGAGCTCGCGCGGCGGGCGGTCGGCGAAGACCTGCTCCTGGAGCGCGCCCGCGAACAGCGCGTGCATGCCGCCGACCGGGTCGCACACCGACATCGCCCCGAACGTGTCGCCGTGGTAGCCGCCGCGGACGGTCAGCAGGCGCCGGCGACCGGGCCGGGCCTGGAGGCAGAGCTTCAGCGCCACCTCGACCGCGACGGAGCCCGAGTCGCAGAAGAACACGTGCTGCAGCGGCTCTGGCGTCAGGGCCACGAGCCGCTCGGCTAGGCGCACGGCAGGCTCGTGGGTGAGGCCGCCGAACATGACGTGGCTCATGCGGCCGAGCTGCTCGCGGGCGGCCGCGTCGAGCGCCGGGTGCCGGTAGCCGTGGATGGCGCACCACCACGACGCCATCCCGTCCACGAGCTCCCGCCCGTCGGTCAGCCGCAGCCGCACGCCTTCGGCCGACGCCACGGGCAGGGCCGGGTGCTCGGCGGGCATCGGGCCGTAGGGGTGCCAGACGTGGCGACGGTCGAGCTCGAGGATGTCGTTCACCGCGACAGGCACCGCCCGGCAACCTAGCGGGTGCCCTTGCTCAGAACCGGTTTCGGAATGAGGCGCCAGTGTGAGGTGGCCGGATCGTGGATGACGGGCGTCGACCGATGATCTGGCCGATCCTGGTTGGATCGGTCTGATCATCGGGTGGCGATCCGTCGCCGCGAGACGGTCGCCTCACGCTCGCGCCGTTCTGAAACTGGTTCTTAGCCCCCGGCGACCGGCGGCTCGGCCTCGACCGGCGGCTCGGCGCGCTCGAGGATGCCCAGCAGCTCGACGACTCGCAGGACCAGCAGGCGCTCCTCGTCCACGTCGACCCACGTGCCCGCCTGGGAGGGGAAGACGACGTGGTCGCCGGGATGCACGGGCATGTCCACCCCCGCCTGGCCCCACCAGTCCAGGCCGGGGCCGACCGCGAGCACGATGCCGTGCTGGGGCGGGGTCTCGCGCGTGCCCGGCGGCACGACGAGCCCCGACTGCCGCATGCGGTCGGGCTCGAGCTCCTTGATCACGATGCGGTCGAAGAGCGGGCGAAGCTGGTGGCGCACGCCCTGCACGCTAATTCGCCGCGCCGACGGGTGTCGGGCGGGGCTGCCGCCCGGCGGGCGCCTTCTAGGGTGGCCGCATGATCATTCGCTCCCTGGGCCGCAACGGCCCCGACGTGTCGGCGATCGGCTTCGGGGCCTGGCAGATCGGCGCCGACTGGGGCCGGGTCGACGACGACACCGCGCTGGCCACCCTGCGCGCCGCCGCCGACGCCGGCGTGACGTTCTTCGACACCGCCGACGTCTACGGCGACGGGCGCTCGGAGCGCCTGGTCGGCCGGCTGCTCGCCGAGCGCCCGGCGATCACCGTCGCCACGAAGATGGGCCGCCGCGCCCCACTCGACGTCGCCGAGTACACCCCCGAGCACTTCGCCGCGTGGATCGACCGCTCGCGCGAGAACCTCGGCGTGGAGCGCCTCGACCTCGTCCAGCTGCACTGCCCGCCCACCGACGTCTACTACCACCCCGAGGTCTTCGCCGCCCTCGACGAGCTCGTCGCGGAGGGGCGCATCGCGCGCTACGGGGCGAGCGTCGAGCGCGTCGAGGAGGCGCTGAAGGCGATCGAGGAGCCGGGGCTCTCGACGATCCAGATCATCTTCAACCCGTTCCGGCAGCGTCCGGCCGAGCGCTTCCTGGACGAGGCCGCGCGCCGCGGCGTCGGCGTCATCGTCCGCGTCCCGCTCGCCTCGGGGCTGCTCAGCGGCAAGTACACGCGCGACACGACCTTCGGGAGGGACGACCACCGGACGTTCAACCGGGAGGGCGCGGCGTTCGACGTGGGGGAGACCTTCGCCGGGGTGCCCTTCGAGGTCGGGCTGGACGCCGTGGAGGAGCTGCGACCGCTCGTCCCCGGCGACGCGACGCTCGCCCAGCTCGCGCTGCGCTGGATCCTCATGCACCCCGCGGTCAGCACGGTCATCCCGGGGGCGCGCTCGCCCGAGCAGGCGCAGGCCAACGCCGCGGCCGCGGACCTCGCGCCGCTCGACGCCGCGAGCATGGAGCGTGTCCGCGCCGTCTACGACGAGCGGATCGCCCCGCACGTGCACCGGCGCTGGTGAGCACCCCGGAGGTCCTGGTGGTCCAGCACCAGGCCGATGCGCCGCCCGCGCTGCTGTCCGGCGCGCTCGCCGCCCGCGGCCTGCGGGAGGTGACGGTCGATCTCGGCCGCGGCGAGGCGCTGCCCGCCACGGGCGGGGGCAGTCCGGTCGTCGTCCTGGGTTCGGACGCGTCGGCGGTCGCCCCGGCGCCGCGGTGGATCGAGGAGGAGGTGGCCTGGCTGCGCGAGGTCGCGGGGGCGGGACGCCCCGTGCTCGGGATCTGCTTCGGCGCCCAGGTCCTGGCTCGCGCCCTCGGCGGTGCCGTCCGCCGGCTGCCCGCCCCGCAGATCGGGTGGGTCGACGTCGGCACGACCGACCCGGACCGCGTGCCCGCCGGCCCGTGGATGTCCTGGCACGAGGACGTCGTCGAGCCGCCCCCGGGCGCCGAGCTCGTGGCGGCCGACGCCGTCGGGCCGCAGGCCTACGCGCACGGGCGGCACCTCGGCCTGCAGTTCCACCCCGAGGTCACGCCGGCCGTGGTCGAGGACTGGATCGGCGCCTACGACGGGCGCGAGCTCGCCGGCGAGGTGCTCGACGTCGCCGCGCTGCGCGCCGCCACCGCGCGCCACGCAGCCGCGGCCGCGGACCGCGCCGCCCGGCTGTTCGACGGCTGGCTGGCGCGCGCCGGCGCCTGAGCCCGGGCTCAAGCGAAGCGCTTGCGCAGGACCTTCTTGTCGAACTTGCCGACCGAGGTCTTCGGGACCTCGTCGATGAACTCGACGCGCTCGGGCAGCCACCACTTGGCGACGCGGTCGCCGAGGAAGCCGCGCAGGCCGTCCGCGTCCAGCGCGCTGCCCTCCCGGCGCACGACGCAGGCGCAGGGCCGCTCGCTCCAGCGCTCGTCGGGGACCGCGATCACGGCGGCCTCGAGCACGTCGGGGTGGGCCATGATCGCGTTCTCGAGCTCCACCGAGGAGATCCACTCGCCGCCGGACTTCACGAGGTCCTTCGTGCGGTCGACGAGGCGGATGTAGCCGCGGTCGTCGACCTGGGCGACGTCGCCGGTGCGCAGCCACCCGTCCTCGGTGAACTTCTCCGCCCCCGCCTCGTCGTCGTAGTAGGAGGCCGCCACCGTCGGCCCCCGGACCTGCAGCTCGCCGCCCGACGCCTCGTCGATGCGGAAGTCGACGAGCGGCACGATGCGGCCCTGCGTGGCCCGCAGCCGGTAGCGCGCGTCGTCGTCGTCCGGCGCGTCGACCGGCAGCCGGCTGATCGACGCCATCGGGCTGGTCTCGGTCATGCCCCAGGCCTGGATGAGCGGGACGCCGAAGCGCTCGTCGAACGCGCGGATGAGCGACTCGGGGACGGCCGAGCCGCCGCAGATCACACGGTCCAGGCAGCTCAGGTCCGGCGGCGGGTCGAGCTGCAGGACGCCCTGCCAGATCGTCGGCACGGCGCCCGAGAACGTCACCCGCTCGTCCACGAGCAGGTCGGCGATGTCGCGGGGGGTCATGCGCGGTCCGGGCAGCACCTGCCGGCTGCCGGCCAGCGCGGCGGCGTAGGGCATCCCCCACGCGTTGGCGTGGAACATCGGCACGACCGGCATCACGCTGTCGACCTCGCGCAGGCCGATGCCGTCCGCCTGGTTGGCGATCAGCGCGTGCAGGACGGTCGAGCGGTGGGAGTAGACGACGCCCTTCGGCCGCCCCGTCGTGCCGCTCGTGTAGCACATGGCGGCGGCCTGACGCTCGTCGACGTCGGGGAAGGCGAAGCCCGGATCGCCGTCTGCCACCAGGTCCTCGTAGGCCGCCGCGCCGTCGCGCTCGCCGGGCCCGTCGGGCATGAGGATCTCGTGCTCGACGCCCTCGAAGCGCGGCATGGCCGCCGCGAGCGACGCGTCGAGGAACACGACGCGGTCCTCGGCGTGGCCGACGATGTAGTGCAGGTCCTCCTCGAACAGGCGCACGTTGAGCGTGTGCAGCACGGCCCCCATCGCGGGCACGGCGAGGTAGAGCTCCAGGTGGCGCACCGTGTTCCACCCGAAGGTCGCGACGCGGTCCCCGGGCCGCACGCCGAGGCGCTGCAGCGAGGAGGCGATCCGGCGCGCCCGGTCCACCACCTCGGCATAGCTCGAGCGCTCGACCCCCTCCTGCGTGCGGGAGACGATCTCGCGCGGTCCGAAGAGCTGCTCGGCGCGCTCGGCGATCCCGCGCACCAGCAGCGGCCCGTCCATCATCAGCCCGGGCGTCGTGACGTGCATCGACCGATCCTCGCCGTGGTCCGGACCCGCTGTCAAACTCCTGGCGTGCCGCCCGTCCTGCACGTCGCCCGCCGTGCCGACTGGGAGGCCGCGCAGGCGTCGGGGACCTATCCGATCCCCGGCGGCGGGCCCTTCATCCACTGCTGCTTCCCCGACCAGCTCGCCGGTGTCCTCGCGCGCTTCTTCGCCGGCGCGGACGACCTGCTGCAGCTCACGATCGACCCGCGTGGGCTGCCGCTCGTGGTCGAGCCGGCCGAGGACGGCGCCGGGGACTTCCCGCACCTGCACGACGGCCTGCCGGTCGCGTCCGTCGTGGACGTCCGCCCGGTCTGACCGCCCTCACAGGCGCTTCTCGGCCCACGTGTCCGCGTGGGGGTTGCCGTTGTAGTCGGGGATCTCGCGGTACCCCGCAGCGCGGTACAGCGGCCACGTGCCGACCTGGCAGTCGAGCCGCGCGACCCCGTGCCCGAGGTCGCGTGCGGCGGCCTCCAGCGCGGCCAGCAATCCACGCGAGAGGCCGCGGCCGCGGAAGCGCGGCGCCACGTACATGCGCTTGAGCTCGGCGACGCCGTCGCCCAGCGCCTTCACGCCGCCGCCGCAGGCCGGCACGTCGTCCACTGTCCCGACGACGAAGGCCCCGCCCGGCGGCGAGAAGTCCGCTGGCGTGGCGGACGGCCCACCGCTCAGGGGGCGGCCGGCCACGGCGTCGTACTCGGCGAGGACCGCGGCGATCAGGTCGCTCGCCGGCGGCCGGGCGGGGTCACACACGCGGAACTCGGGAACCATTCGGACCATCGTGGCAGCGCCGGACGCGCTATCATGTGGTGAGCGTGGCGAACTATCAGCTCTTCTCATGACTTCTGCTCCGGCGGCCTCCAACACCGAGCTGGCCGAGCGCCTGCGCCTGGCCGTCGCCCGGACCGCGCGCCGGCTGCGTCAGGAGGCCGTCGGCGGCCTGTCGCCGTCGCTGAGCGCCGCGCTGGCCTCGATCGATCGGCACGGCCCGCTGACGCCGAGCGCGCTCGCCGCGCGCGAGCAGATCCAGCGGCCGACCGCGACGCGGATCGTCGACCGCCTCGTCGACGACGGCCTCGTCGAGCGCACCCCCGACCCGGAGGACCGCCGTCGCCTGCAGCTGGCCGTCACGCCGGCCGGTCGCGCGACGCTGCGCGCGTCGCGCCGCCGCAAGACGGCCCTGCTGGCGCGCGCGCTGGACGGCCTCGGGGCGGCGGACCGGGCGACGCTGGAGCGCGCCGCGGTGCTGCTCGAGGACCTGCTCGAGGAGCCACGTTGAGCGCGGGTCTGCGCCGCTCGCTCGCCTCCCTGCAGGTGCCGAACTACCGCCGGTGGTTCATCGGCATGGTCATCTCCACGACCGGCACGTGGATGCAGACCATCGCCGAGGGCTGGCTCGTCCTGCGTCTCACGGGGTCCGGCTTCGCGCTGGGCACCGCCGCGGCGCTGCAGTTCACCCCGATGCTGCTGGCCGGCGCCTGGGGCGGCCTGCTCGCCGACCGCGTCCCGAAGCGGCGGCTGCTCGTCGTGACGCAGGCGCTGATGGCGATCCCCGCGCTGCTGCTGTGGGGCCTCACCGTCTCCGGGGCCGTCACGCTGTGGATGGTCTACGCGCTGATCCTCGTTCGCGGTACCGTCCTGGCCGTCGACAACCCGGCGCGGCAGGCGTTCGTCCCCGAGCTCGTGGGGACGGACCGGCTGGTCAACGCGGTGTCGCTGAACTCCGTGCTGGTGCAGACGGCGCGCGTGGCCGGCCCCGGGCTGGCCGCCGTGGTGATCGCGACCGTCGGCGTGGCGACCTGCTTCGGCGTGAACGCGCTCTCCTTCGGCGCGATGCTGGTCGTCCTGGCCCGCCTGGACCGCTCGGCCCTGCTCGAGGCGCCGGTGACGGCGCGCGCGCCCGGCCAGCTGCGCGAGGCCGCGTCGGTCGTGTGGCGGACGCCCGAGCTCCGCACGCCGCTGGCGCTCATGGCCCTGGTCGGCACCCTCGCCTTCAACTTCGCGACCGTCTTCCCGCTGCTGGCGAAGTTCACCTTCCACGGCGGTGCGTCGACGTACGCGCTGCTGATGAGCGTCATGGGCGCGGGCGCCGTGCTCGGCGCGCTGGTCAACGGCGCCCGCGGGCGCGTCTCCCCGGCGATCGTGGCCGGTTCGGCGTTCGCCTTCGGGGCCGCGCTGGGCGCCGTCGCCGTCGCGCCGACGCTCGGGTTCGCCCTGGTGGCCCTGCCGCTCGTCGGCGCCGCGAGCGTCACGTTCACCGCGGCGGTCAACACGTCGCTGCAGCTCGCCGTGGCGCCGCACCTCCGCGGACGCGTGATGGCGCTCTACGCGGTGGTCTTCCTCGGATCGACGCCGATCGGCGGGCCGCTGGTGGGGTGGTTGTCGCAGAGCGCCGGCCCGCGGGCGGGACTGGGCGTGGGCGCCGCCGCCGCCGTCCTCGCGGGTCTCGTCGGGGCCGTCGCGCTGCGGCGTTCCGCTCCGGCGGCGCTGCCTGCGAGGATGGGCGCATGAGGTATCGCAGACTCGGCGACAGCCCGATCGAGGTCTCGGAGATCTCCCTCGGCTCCTGGCTGACCTACTCCGGCGGCGTGGAGCGCGACCGGACGGTCGCCTGCACCAAGGCCGCCTTCGAGGCGGGGATCACCTTCTTCGACACCGCCAACGTCTACGGCCGCGGCGCCGCGGAGGAGGCGTGGGGCGAGATCCTCGCCGACTACGCGCGCGACTCCTACGTCCTGGCCACGAAGGTCTACTTCCCGATGTCCGACGAGGACCGCGGGCTGTCGGCGGAGCAGATCCACAAGCAGATCGACGCCTCGCTGCGCCGGCTGCGGACCGACCACGTCGACCTCTACCAGTGCCACCGCTACGACGAGTCGACGCCGCTGGAGGAGACCATGGCGGCGCTCACCGAGGTCGTCGACTCGGGCAAGGCGCGCGCGATCGGCTTCAGCGAGTGGTCCGCCGAGCAGATCGAGGCGGCGCTCGAGCTCGCGCGCCAGGGCCGCGTGGCCAAGTTCGTCTCCAGCCAGCCCCAGTACTCGATGCTCTGGCGCAAGCCCGAGGAGGAGATCTTCCCGCTCTGCGCGGCCAACGGCATCTCCCAGGTCGTGTGGTCGCCGCTGGCCCAGGGCGTGCTCACCGGCAAGTACGCGCCGGGGCAGGCGCCGCCGCCGGACTCGCGCGCCGCCAGCGAGGCGATGGGGGGCTTCATCGCCGGCTTCATGGAGGACCGGACGCTGGAGGCCGTCCAGCGCCTGCGGCCGATCGCCGACGAGCTCGGGCTCACCGTCTCGCAGCTGTCGCTCGCGTGGGTCCTGCGCGAGCCGAACGTCGCGTCGGCGATCATCGGCGCCTCGCGCCCCGAGCAGGTGCTCGAGAACG
>JAXDGY010000263.1:0-3044 GCA_034664785.1 Solirubrobacteraceae bacterium | reverse complement strand
CGGCCTGCTCGACGGGCTCGTCGACTCCGGCAAGTCGGTCATCGTCATCGCGCACCACCAGGCCGTCATGGCGCACGCCGACTGGATCATCGACCTCGGCCCCGGCGCCGGCCACGACGGCGGCCGGATCGTCTTCGAGGGCACGCCCGCCGACCTCGTCGCCGCCCGCTCCACCCTCACCGGCGAGCACCTCGCGGCCTACGTCGGCACCTGACCAGGCCTCAGGGACACCGAGACGAGTTCTCGTGGGGCACGATCTCGCAGGTGACCGGGAGTCCCGCCGCTGCGCAGCGCCTGCGCGACCTCGGGCGGCTGCCTTTCACGCGGCGACCTCCCGCCGCGTGATCCGCCAGATGCCGATCAGGAGCGGGAGCAGCACCCAGAGTGCGAACGCGGTGCCGGCGTGCGCCCACTGCGTGGCGCTCATGACCTCCTGGGGCATCGGGCCGAAGGCGAGGCGCGTGTCCAGCCACGGGGCGGCGTCAGCGAAGAAGGACAGCGAGGCCACTGCCGTCCAGGCGATCGGCAGCGCGAAGAGCGCGACGAGCGCCGGCGCCGAGGCGAGCAGGACCGCGCCGAACGCGACGCCCGTGACCATCCCGGCCGTCAGGTAGACGGTGGACTGGCCGATCAACGGCGCGACATCTGACCAGGTCCCGTCGACGCCCGGCCACGCGACGAGCACGCCCGCGGCGACGACGCAGACGGACAGGACGAGCATCGCGACGGCGAGGATGAGGCTCGCGGCCAGCTTGGCGCCGAGGACGCGCGAGCGCAACGGGACCAGCGCGAACGTGATCAGCCCCGTGCGCTGGGACCACTCCGAGGTGACGAGCAGGATGCCGGCGACCGGCAGCAGGACGGCCGCCGGCTTCACCCCGACGTCGAGGACGGAGGCGAAGGTGTGGTCCGCCGCGCCGCCGACGACAGCGCGGACGATCACGACGACCACGGTGAGCGCGACGGTGGCGACCTGCAGCCAGAAGCCGGCGCGGGTGTCGACCATCTTGCGCAGCTCGACGGCGACGAGGCGGCCGAGGCCGGGGCGCGCGTGGACGCCGGCGGTGTTCACGCGGATCGGCGGGGTGAGGGTGGTGGTGCTCATGCGGTTGCTCCTGTCAGCTCGGGGTGGATCGGATCGGTCGTGGGCGACGGTGCGCCTGCGCCGGACGTGGTCAGCTCGAAGAAGAGGCGTTCGAGGCCCGCGCCCTCGGCCGGGGCCAGCCGGCGCAGCACGACGCCGTCGGACATCGCCACGCGGGCGACGACGTCGGGCTCGGCCTCGACCAGCCGCCGATCGCTGTCGGCGGGATGCGTCGCCAGGCCGGCGCGGTGCAGCGCGGCGTCGAGCGCGGCGAGGTCGTCCGCCTCCACGATCGTCCCGGACTCGGTCAGCAGCTCGGCGCGGGTGCCTTGCGCCTGGATCCGTCCGCCGCCGATGATCATCATCCGGTCGGCGACGGCCTCGACCTCGGCCAGCAGATGCGAGGAGAGCAGCACGGTGCCGCCGCGGTCGGCGAACCCGCGCAGCAGGCCCCGCATCCAGCGCATGCCCTCCGGGTCTAGGCCGTTGGCCGGCTCGTCGAGGATCAGGACCTCGGGGTCGCCGATCAGCGCGTGGGCGAGGCCGAGGCGCTGGCGCATGCCGAGCGAGTACTGGCCGACCCGCCGCCGGCCCGCCGTCTCGTCGAGGCCGACCAGCTCCAGCAGCGCGTCGACGCGCCCCGTCGGCACGCCCATGGTCTGGGCGGAGACGGCGAGCGCCTCACGGCCGCGGCGCCCGGCATGTTGCGCCGACGCGTCGAGCAGGATCCCGACGCGCCGGCCGGGGTTCGGCAGGTCGCGGTAGCGGCCGCCGAGGATCCGGGCCGTGCCGCTGTCGGGCTCGGAGAGGCCGACGAGCATCCGCATCGTCGTGGTCTTGCCGGCGCCGTTGGGGCCGAGGAAGCCCGTGACGGTGCCCGGCTCGCAGCGGAACGTGACATCGGAGACGACGGCGTGTCCGCCGAGCTGCTTGGTGAGTCCTTGGGTTTCGATCATGCCGGCAGACTCACGGCGGGCCGGCTTTCCGACCACGGCCCCCGGGCTACGCTCGCCCAGTCCTGAGGCAGTGGTCGCCAGCGACTTTGGTAGGGGGCCGCGGCGCCGGCGCTCGCCTAGCCTTCGGCCTCGAGCGATGACACGCGCGGCGACAGCACGGTTCACGCAGGGCCTGTCCGGCTGGATGCGCTCCGCGCTGCCCGGCGTCGTCGACGACGCCCCCGACGGGCCGCGTGGCCGCCGCGACCGCGTCGTCGACGCGATCACGTACGTGGTCGCGTTCGCGATCGCCACCGCCACGCTGGTGGACACGTGGGAGCTGCACCCGCCCTGGTTGCGCGTCGTGGCCATCGTGGTCGGGCTCGCGGCGCTCGTCGCGCTGCGCTGGCGCCGCAGCCATCCGGCCGCCGTCGGCATCGGTATCGGGGCGGTCGCGCTCGTGATCCTCACCGCCTCCGGCGCGAACCTCGTCGCCACGTTCAACGCCGCGATCCGGGCTCGGGGCCGTGATCTCGCCATCGTCGCCGGCCTCGCGATCGCCTGGGCCTTCGTGAACCCGCTGCTCTATCCCCCGGCCGGCAGCTACTGGGTCGATGCCGGGGCCAGCCTGCTGATGGTCGCCGTCGTGCTCGGCTGGGGGCTCTTCGTGCGCGCGCGGCGGCAGCTCGTGCGATCGCTGCGCGACCAGGTCGACCGCGCCGGGGACGAGGCCCGGGCAGCGGAGCGGCGGCGGATCGCACGCGAGATGCACGACGTGCTCGCCCACCGCCTGTCCCTGCTCTCGGTCCACGCAGGCGCGCTGGAGTTCCGCCCAGACGCTCCGGCCGAGGAGGTCGCCGAGGCGGCCGGCGTGATCCGCGAGAGCGCGCGGGCCGCGCTCGACGAGCTGCGCGTCGTGATCGGCGTCCTGCGCGAGGACGGCGGCGAGAGCCTGACGGAACCGCCGCAGCCGACGATCGCCGACCTCGCCGCGCTCGTCGAGGAGTCGCGGGCGGCCGGGATGC
>JAXDGY010000262.1:0-8485 GCA_034664785.1 Solirubrobacteraceae bacterium | reverse complement strand
GACTTGCGGCAGTGCACGCGCGAGCCGCCGAGCTCCTCCTGGGTGACGTCCTCCCCCACGGCCGCGCGGACCAGGTGCGGCCCCGCCAGCGCCATCGACCCGCGGCCCTTGACCATCGGCACGAAGTCGGCGAGGCCCGGGATGTACGCCGTGCCCGCTGCGCACGGGCCCATGAGCGCCGCCACCTGCGGGATGACCCCGGAGGCGACGACCTCCTCGCGGAACAGGTGGCCCGAGCCGGCGAAGAGCGAGCCCACCGCCTCCTGGATGCGGGCGCCGGCGCTGTCGAGCAGCCAGACCATCGGCATCCGCTTGGTCAGCGCGAGGTCGCGCAGGCGGGCGACCTTCATCTCGCCCGTCATGCCCATCGACCCGGCCATCACGGTGAAGTCGTAGGCCGCGACCGCGACGGGCCGCCCGTCGACCTTGCCGTAGGCCGTGATGACGCCGTCGGCCGGCGCCTCCTTGCCCTCCAGCCCGCGGACGGCGTGGTGGATCCCGGCGTGGATCCCGAGCTCGGTGAACTCCCCGTCGTCGAACAGCAGGTCCAGCCGCTCGCGCGCGGTCAGCTTCTCGGCGGCGTGCTGGCGGGCGATCCGCTCCTCGCCGCCGCCCAGGCGGGCGCGCTCGCGGCGGGCGTGGAGGTCTTCCACCAGCGGGCGGAGGATCGAAGGGGGCGTCTCGGTCGTGCTCATGCGTCCTCGCGGGAAGTGGGGAGTGCTACTGCCGACTCTGGCGCATCGGCCCGCCGGCCTCAACCGGCGGCCGGGACGCCGGGAGCCGGCCTAGAGCAGCGGCGCGACGACCCGCGCCAGCGCCTCGGCCTGATCCGGGTGGGCGCTGGTCACCTCCGCCCCGACCACGTCGCAGGCGCCGGCCACGAGGTCGAGCAGCTTGTGGAGATGCTCCAGGTCGAGGCCGCCGGGGACGGGAAAGGTCGCGGGCAGGACCTCGGGGTCGAGCACGTCGAGGTCGAGGTGGATGAAGATCTGCTGGCCGTCGAGCAGGTCGGACAAGGCGCCGGGGCGGTCGACCCTCCCCACGCCGTGGGTCTCCAGCAGCACCTGCTCGGGGCCCTCGACGTCGCGCACGCCGAACATGACCACGCGGGCGGGATCGACCGTCGCGCCGTCGAAGCCCGTGTCCCACACGCCGCAGGCGCCCGCCAGGCACATCCCACCGAGGAACTGCGACGACGTCGTCTCGGGGGTCAGGAAGTCCGCGTGGGCGTCGAGCCACAGCACCCAGGCGTCCGGATGGTGGCGCTTGACCACGGGCAGGGTGGTCACGCACACCGAGCAGCTGCCCGCCAGGAGGATCGGCACGAGGCCCGCCTCGAAGGCGTCGTCGAGCTGACCGCCCGCCTCGAGCAGGCACCCGCGGGCGGAGCGCAGGTCCTCCTCCCAGCCCGTGTGGCGCGCCTCGCCGACCGACCCGATCGCCCGGGCGCCGAGCCGCTCGCCCAGGATCTGGGCGCCGGCCATCCCGTGCGGATCGCGGTCCGACGTCCGGCACAGCAGCGAGACCAGCCGGCGCGTGCCGTCGGAGGGCACGATCATCGGCCGGTCCACACGGGCTCCCGCTTCTCGAAGAACGCCCGCACGCCCTCCTGGATGTCCTCGGTGGAGAACGCGATCGTCAGCTGCGCGCGCAGGAAGTCCCACGCGTCCTCCAGCGGCATGTCCTGCTGGCGCCACAGCGCGTCCTTGCCGAGGCGCATCATCACCGGCGACTTGGCGGCGAGCCGGGACGCCCACGCGCCGACGGCCTCCTCCAGCTCCGCGCGCGGGACGACGCGGTTCACGAGCCCCAGGCGCTCGGCCTCACGTGCGTCGACGCGGTCGCCGAGCAGCATGAGCTCGGTCATCTTCTTGCGCCCGATGTTGCGCGAGATCAGCGCCGTGATCATGAACGGGAACAGCCCGACGTTGATCTCCGGGGTGCCGAACGTCGCCTCCTCCGCGGCCACCACGAGGTCGCACGCGAGCGCGAGCCCGAGGGCGCCGGCGAGGCAGTGCCCGTTGACGGCGCAGATCGTCGGCTTGCCGAGCTCGCCGATGAGCCGGAACAGCTCGGGGAACCGCGCGCTGGCGAAGTGCTTGTGGACCAGCGGGACGTCGGCCGCGAAGCCGCCGAGGTTGCCACCGGCGCTGAAGGTCGTCGCGTGCGTGCTCGTCAGGACGACGCAGCGCACGGTCTCGTCGTCCCGCGCCGCGGCGAACGCGGCGACGAGGTCCCCGAGCAGCTCGTCGGACAGCGCGTTGCGCGTGTCCGGCTGGTCGAGTGCGATGGTGGCGACGGCGTCCTCCCCGACGCCGTAGCGCAACGTGCCATGCATCGCGCGGACCCTACCGAGGGCACTCCGAAGGCCACCTCCCGACCCCTTTGAAGCAGGAAGTGAGCAGTGCCACTCTTCACTTTTTCGGCGCTCGCCGGTACCGTCGGACCATGTCCGCCACGGAGCCCGTCCTCAAGCCCGACTTCGCGTCCAAGCGCCGCCACTTCATCTTCAACGACGAGCACGAGCAGCTCCGCGAGTCGATCCGGGCGTTCGCGACGAAGGAGCTCGCACCGCACGCCGAGGAGTGGGAGCGCACCACGTTCCCCGACTCGGTCTTCCACCGCATGGGTGAGCTCGGCTTCCTGGGCCTCGACAAGCCGGAGGCCTACGGCGGCGAGGGCGGCGACTACTACTCCTCCCTGGTGCTGGCCGAGGAGATCGTCCACGCGCAGTCCGGCGGCCTCGCCATGGGCGTCGCGGTCCACACGGACATGGCGATGCCGCCCATCCTCGCCTTCGGGACCGAGGAGCAGAAGCAGGAGTGGGTCGTGCCGGCCATCCGCGGCGAGAAGATCCTCTGCCTCGGCATCACCGAGCCCGACGCGGGCTCCGACGTCGCCGGGATCAAGACGCGCGCCGTCCGCGACGCCGATGAGTACGTCATCAACGGCTCGAAGACCTACATCACCAACGGCCACCGCGCCGACGTGATCGTCCTGGTCACCAAGACCGATGCCGACGCGGGCTACGACGGGTTCACCCTGTTCCTCGTCCCGATGGACGCGCCGGGCGTCATCCGGGAGAAGAAGCTCTCCAAGCTGGGGATGCACGCCTCGGACACGGCGCTGCTCGCCTTCCAGGACGTCCGCGTGCCGGACACCGCCGTCCTCGGCCAGATCGGCAAGGGCTTCTACCACATCATGTGGGAGCTCCAGGGCGAGCGCCTGATCGGTGCCGCAGGCTGCGTCGCCGGCGCCCAGCGGTGCTTCGAGCAGACCCTGAAGTACGCGCAGGAGCGCACCGCGTTCGGCCGCCAGATCGGCAAGTTCCAGGTCATCCGGCACAAGTTCGCCGAGATGGCGACGAAGATCGAGTCGGCCCGCCAGCTGACCTACACGACCGCCTGGCGCTTCCAGAACGGCGAGTACCCCGTGCGCGAGATCTCCATGGCCAAGCTGCACGCGGCGCGCGTCGCCGTCGAGGTGGCCGACGAGTGCATCCAGATCCACGGCGGCGCGGGCTACATGACCGAGTACGGCGTCGAGCGCGTCTGGCGCGACATGCGCCTGAACCGCATCGGCGCGGGCACGGACGAGATCATGCTCGACGTGATCGGGCGCTCCTACGGGCTGTAAGCAGGCGAACCGTCCGGCGCCGCCACTAGGTTCCGTCGGCGTCGACTTGGCGCCCACCATCGAGGGGAGCCGTCGTGTCGCATCGCCTGTGGACCTACGTCCGTGTCCACCACATCGGGCTGCTCGCTCTGTTCGTCGCCCTGGGCGGCACGTCGTACGCCGCGGTCAAGCTGCCGGCCGGGTCGGTCGGCGCGACGCAGCTCAAGACCGGCGCGGTGACCTCGGCGAAGGTGAAGGACGGGTCGCTCCTGGCCAAGGACTTCAAGCGCGGTCAGCTGGTCGCAGGGGCGGCCGGGGCCGCGGGCCCCAGGGGCGGGACGGGCGTGGCGGGGGCGACCGGGGTCGCGGGCGCGACGGGCGACACCGGACCGCAGGGCTCGGCGGGCGCCACAGGCGCCAGCGGTGCCAAGGGGGCGGCCGGGGCGACGAGCGTGAAGGTCCGGACCGCCACGACCACCACGCCGACCGGCGGCAACGGCGGCGCCGAGGCGAAGTGCCTCGCCGGCGAGCGGGCGACCGGCGGCGGCGTCCGCATGGCCCCCGGCACCATCACCAGCGTCTGGTTCTTCGAGCCCGGCGGGGTGCCGACCAACGGGTCGGGGTCGGCGAGCGCGGCGGACGAGACGCCCACCGGCTGGTCCTCGAGCTGGTTCAACCAGTCCGGGTTCACGGACACGTTCACCGTCTACGTGATCTGCGCGGCGCCGTAGGCGCCTAGGCCGACGCGGTCGCCGGCTCGCCGACCGCGCGCCGGCGTCCCGGCGCCGGGACGGCGAGCGCGGACACCACGCTGCCGGCGCAGACCACCGCCGCGAACGCGAAGGCGAGCGTGAAGGCGTGCTCGGTGGGGAGCCCGCTCGCGGCCACGCTGCCGGCGATGATGCTGGCGCCGACCTGCCCGCCCACCGAGCCGCCGAGCGACCGCATCACGGTGTTCATCCCCGTGGCCACGCCGGTCTGCCCCGGCGGGACGGCCTCCACGAAGAGGTTCGCCAGCGAGGCGAACGCCAGCCCGATCCCGATGCCCAGGATGGTCGCGGCGACGTAGATCTCCCACGGGTGGTCGTGCGCCGCGGCCAGGAAGCTGAAGCTCACCGTGCACGCCAGCGCCCCGAGGACGAGCGGGACGCGCGAGCCCACGCGGTTGGCCAGGCGGCCGGCGAGCGGGCTGACCACGAGCATCATCACCGTCGACGGCACCAGGAACAGGCCGGCCTGGGTCACCGTCGCGGCGAAGCCGAAGCCCGCCGCGGACGGCTCCTCGACGAACTGCGGGATGAGCACGAACGAGGAGAACATCCCTGCGCCGATGAGGAAGGCGGCGACGTTCACCGTCCAGACGCCGCGCAGGCGCATCATGCGCATGTCGACCAGCGGCTCGGGGGCGGCCCACTCGTTGCGGACCCACAGGACGCATCCGACGAGCGCGGCGGCGAACAGGCCGAGCACGCGCGGGTCGCCCCATCCCCACTGCGCCCCCTGGCTGACGCCCAGCAGCCCGCACACCAGCCAGGTGGAGAGCAGCATCGCTCCCGTCCAGTTGATCCGCCCGGGGACCTTCACCGGCGACTCGGGGACGAAGAGGATCGCCAGCACCGTCGAGGCGACCACCGGGATCAGCGGGAACCAGAACAGCCAGTGGTAGGACAAGGCGTCGATGATCGGGCCGGCGAGCACGATCCCCAGGCCGCCCCCGATGCCGAGGATCGCCGAGATGAGGGCGATGCCCGTGGCGACGCGCTCGCGCGGGAACTCGTCGCGGATGATCCCGAAGGCGAGCGGGAAGACCGCGCCGCCCGCACCCTGGATGACCCGCCCGACGATCAGCACGGTGACGTCCTGCGCGAGCGCGGCGACGAGGGTCCCGAACGCGAGCACCGACAGCGCGATGACCAGCGTGCGCGCCTTCCCGAACATGTCCCCGAGCCGGCCGGCGATCGGCGTCACGACCGAGGCGCTGAGCAGGTAGGCCGTGAGCACCCAGGTCGCCGACGTCGCGCTCGTGTGCAGCTCGCGCTGGATGTCGGGCAGCGCCGGGGCGACCAGCGACTGCAGCAGCGCGTAGGCGGCGCCCCCCATGGCGAGCACGGCGAAGGTCAGCCCGTAGTGCTGGCGGGTGTCGGTGGTGTGGGGCACGGAGGCTCCGTTCGGGCCAGGGCGGTATTGTCAACGCCTGATGACAAGTTCGACCCGGGACCCTAGCAAGGGCGATGCGCCTGCCCACGAGCGCCGGCCCCACGACGCCGCGGCGAGCCGCCGCGCGCTGCTCGACGCCGCCCGCCTACGGTTCGACGAGGTCGGCTACGACCGGGCGACCCTGCGCGACATCGGCGAGCGGGCGGACGTCGACCCCGCGCTCGTCGCGCGCTACTTCGGCGGCAAGGAGGGGCTCTTCCTCGCCGTGATGGCCGAGCGCAAGGCCGACGAGCCGGTGGACCCCGACCCGCTCGCGATCGCGGCCAGGGTGCTCGAGCACTGGGACCGCGGGGCGGGCGGCGACGGGCCGGTGCTGCAGGCCCTGGTCGGGCCCGAGCCGAGCCCCGCGGTCCGCGAGCAGGTGCTCGAGCTGCTCGACGAGCGCGTGCTCGGCCCGGTGGCCGAGGAGCTGGCCGGGCGCGGCCTCGCCGACGCGCGGCTGCGCGCGGAGCTGCTGCTCGCCGCCCTGGTCGGGATCGGGCAGTCGCGCGCGAACGGGACGCTCGCCGCGCTCGCCGGCGCGCCGCGGGAGCAGATCCTGGCGATCCTGGCGCCCGCGCTGGGGCGACCCGCGCACCCGGCCCCGGACCGAGCCGCGACCTAGCCCGCGGTGGCCGCCGCCTGCCGGGCGCGGGCGGCCGCCGCGATCATGTCGACGCAGCACCCCAGGTCCAGGGCGGTCGAGTCGAGCACGAGGTGATACAGGCGGCAGTCGCGCGCGTCGACGCGGTAGAAGTGGCGCACGTAGGCCTCGCGCGCGGCGTCGGTCTGCTCCATGTGGCGCTGCGCGGTCTCCCGGTCGACGCCCTCGAGCCGCATGGCCTGCGCCAGGCGCGCATCGCGCGGGCCGTCCAGTCGCACGTGCAGCGCCTCCGGATGGTCCTTGAGCAGGACGGCGCCCGCCCGCCCCAGGATGATCGTGCGCCCGCCGGCCGCGTGCTCGTGCACGACGAGCTCCGTCGCATGCCGGTAGGCGTCCTCGTCGGGCATGTCGCCGGTGACCTCGGTGCCGGTCCAGCCGTACATCGAGCCGAGCGGCGCCAGGCGCAGCAGCAGGCGGTCCAGGGCGGTCCGCACCGACTCGTCATGCTCGACGGCGTCCTGGAGCGGGACGGCCAGCCGCTCGGCCACCGCGGTCGGGATCGCGCGGTCGACGAAGGACAGGTCCAGGCGCTGGGCGAGCTGCGGCCCGATCTCGCTGCCGCCGGCGCCGTAGGACGCCGACAGGGTGATGACGGTCATGGTGGGACTCCTTCTCGGTGGGCCGCACTGCTCTCGGTGGCAAGCATCTCTTACCCGCACCTGCCCTCGTGCCAGTCGCCTCGCGGCCCGCGCCGCCGTAGCATCGCCCGCATGCCCGCGCCCGTCGCCGAGCCCGCCCCGCGGGCGCTCGAGCCGCCCTTCACCGCCGAGCACGAGGAGCTCCGCGCGTCCATCCGGCCGTGGATCGCGCGCGAGCTCGCGCCGCACGCCGGCGCGTGGGAGCGCGACCGCTGGTTCCCCGACGAGGTCTTCGCCAAGCTGGCGGCGCAGGGGCTGCTCGGCCTGAAGTACCCCGAGGCCTACGGAGGCCAGGGCGGCACCGAGCTGCACGACGCGGTGCTCGTCCAGGAGCTGGCCCGCTGCGGCAGCGGGGGGCTGGCGGCCGGCATCGGGGCCCACGTCGGCATCGCCACCCCGCCGATCGCCCGGTTCGGGACCGAGGACCAGAAGCAGCGCTACCTGGTGCCGGCGATCGCCGGGGAGAAGATCGCGGCGCTCGCCATCACCGAGCCCGACGCGGGCTCGGACGTGGCCGCGATCCGCACGCGGGCCGAGCGGGTGGACGGCGGCTGGGTCGTCAACGGCTCGAAGATGTTCATCACCAACGGCGTGCGCGCGCACGTGTACGTGATGGCCGTCAAGACGACGGCGCAGGGCGGCCACCACGGCATCTCGTTCCTGCTCGTGGACCGCGGCGAGGGTGTCAGCTCCGCCAAGCTCGAGAAGCTCGGCTGGCACGCCTCGGACACCGCGACGATCAGCTTCCAGGACGTGTTCGTGCCCGAGGAGAACCTGCTGGGCGAGCTCGACGACGGCTTCAAGCTGATCATGGCCAACTTCCAGTGGGAGCGCCTGGCGATGGCCCTCGGGGCCGTCGGCGCGATGCAGCTCGCCTGGGAGCGCACAGCCGAGTTCGCCCGTGAGCGCCAAGCCTTCGGGCGCCCGCTGTCGGGCCACCAGGCGATCCGTCACAAGCTCGCGGACCTCGCCACCTCGGTCTACACCTGCCGCTGCGTGACCTACGACGCGCTGCGCCGCTTCGTCACCGGGGAGGAGCCGCTGAAGGAGGTCACGATGGCCAAGCTGCTAACCCAGCGCGCGGCCTTCGAGCTGATGGACGAGTGCCTGCAGATACACGGCGGCGCCGGCTACATGCGCGAGTACTTCATCGAGCGCGCGGCCCGCGACGCCCGCCTCGGGCCGATCGGCGGCGGCAGCGACGAGATCATGCGCGAGATCCTCGGCCGGGTCCTCGCGCTCTAGCCGGTACGGGCACCCTCGCCTGCCGCGCCCTGCGCGACGTGGCCTTTCCTGCCCAAGGGTGTCCAATCCTTCCCGCTCCCGCTCAGGTCTGGCGGCGGGGCCGCCGATACCTGGGAGGTGGCCCGTC
>JAXDGY010000261.1:0-9962 GCA_034664785.1 Solirubrobacteraceae bacterium | reverse complement strand
CCACCTGTTCGCCAAGGCCGGCGTGCGCGACCGCGCCCAGGCGGTGGCCTACGCCTTCCGCCACGGCCTCGCCGGCGGCGCCTGAGCAACTGCTCAGCCGCGCAGGAAGCGCGCCAGGCGCGTCCCGAAGGCGCCGGCGTGCTGGAGGAAGAACCCGTGCCCGGCGTCGCCGTACACGACGAGCCGCGCGCCGGGGATGATCCGGGCGAGGCGACGCTGGTTGCCCACGGGCAGCAGGTGGTCCTGCCCGCCGCCACCGACGAGCACCGGGAGCCGCAGCCGGCGCACCCGCGCGCCGTCCCCGTCCTTGCCTCCCGTCCAGGCGGCCGCGGCCGTGAGCTGGCGCGCCGTGACGGCGGGTGGCGCGATCCCCACGAAGCCCTTGCGGGCCGTGATGTCGCGGATGTAGCGGTCGCGCGCCGCCTCCTGCCCGGGCGGGAAGAGGAAGCCGAGCAGGGCCCCCGGGTTCGCCGGCCCCGTCAGCAGCGCCAGCGCGTCGGGCAGCGGCGGGACCGCGCTGCCGTCCCCCGGGGCAGTGGCCAGCAGCACGAGCCGGCGCACCGCGCCCGGGTGCCGGACGGCCAGGCTCTGGGCGACCATCCCGCCCATCGACCAGCCCACGACGTCGGGCCGGCGCAGCTTCAGCGCGCGGACCAGGGCCGCGGTGTCGTCGCCCATCGAGCGGATGCTCAACGTCCCGGGGTCGATCCCGGAACGGCCCACGCCGGCGTTGTCGAAGACGACCACGCGGTGGCCGCGGGAGGCCAGGGCGTCGAGGAAGGCGGGATCCCAGCCGTCCATCGAGCCGCTCAGGCCCTGGATCAGGACGACGGGCGGCCCGGACCCGAACGCCCGGTAGGCGAGCTCCGGCCCGCCCGCCACGCGGACGGTCCGGGTCGGGGCGTCGACGGCCCGGACGGGCGCGGCGGCGGGCGCGGCGGCGGTCGCCGCCGGCACCATCGCCAGCATCGCGCCGAGGCCGGCCAGGGTGCTGGAGCAGACGCGGCGCATGCGGCGACCCTACCGTCGGGTATGACTGCGCCGAGAGGGTGCGACGTCCGCTGGGTCGGCGGGCGCGCCCGCGTGGCGAGAGGAGACGCTGATGACCAACCTGGCGCAGATGCTCACCGACACCGTGGCGGAGCACGGGGACCGGACGGCGATCAAGCTCGACGACCTGCAGCTCTCCTACGACGTGCTCGACCAGGCCGTCGCGCGCGCCGCGGGGATGCTCGCCGCGCAGGGCCTCGGGCCGGGCGACCGCGTCGGGATCATGCTGCCGAACGTCCCGTACTTCCCGTTCGTCTTCTACGGCGCGCTGCGCCTCGGGGCCGTCGTGGTCCCGATGAACCCGCTGCTGAAGGGCCGCGAGGTCGCCTTCCACATGTCGGACTCCGGCGCGAAGGTCCTGCTCGCCTGGCACCAGTTCGCCGCCGCGGCGCGGGAGGGCGCGCAGGAGGCGGGCGCGGAGTGCGTCCTCGTCGAGCCCGGCGGCTTCGAGCAGCGGCTCGGCGCGGCCGATCCCGTCGCCGAGATCGCCGACCGCCAGGACGACCACACCGCGCTGATCCTCTACACCTCGGGCACGACGGGGACCCCCAAGGGCGCCGAGCTCACCCACGCCAACCTACGCTCGGCCACGCAGATCTCCGTGGACCTCGTCGACGCGGACGCCGACGGCGTCAGCTTCGGCGGACTGCCGCTGTTCCACGTGTTCGGGCTCACCTCCGGCCTCAACAGCGCCGTGCGGGTCGGCGGCTGCCTGACCCTGCTGCCGCGGTTCGACCCCGCCAAGGCGATCGAGGTCCTCCAGCGTGACCGCGTGACGACGTTCCTCGGCGTCCCGACGATGTACGCCGCGATCCTCAACGACCCCGCGCGGGCCTCGTTCGACCCGTCGGCGCTGGAGCTCTGCGTCTCGGGCGGGGCCGCGATGCCGGTCGAGGTCCTGCGCGCGTTCGAGGACGAGTTCGGCTGCAAGGTCCTGGAGGGCTACGGCCTGTCGGAGACGACCGCGATCGCGTCGTTCAACCGCCCGGACCGCGAGCGCAAGGCGGGCTCGATCGGCATCCCCGTCGACGGCATGGAGATGAAGGTCGTCGACGCCGACGGCGCGGAGGTAGCGCAGGGCGAGGTGGGGGAGATCGTCCTCCGCGGCCCTGTCGTGATGAAGGGCTACTGGAACCGGCCCGAGGCGACCGCCGAGGCCTTCGACGAGGGCGGTTTCTTCCGCACCGGTGACCTGGCGACCGTGGACGAGGACGGCTACTTCACGATCGTCGACCGCAAGAAGGAGATGATCATCCGCGGCGGCTTCAACGTGTACCCGCGGGAGATCGAGGAGGTCCTCTACGAGCACCCGGCGGTGCGCGAGGCGGCGGTCGTCGGCGTCCCGCACGAGTCCCTCGGCGAGGAGGTCGCCGCCGCGGTGGCCCTGAAGGACGACGCGGACGGCGCGACCGTCGAGGACCTGCGCGACTTCGTCAAGCAGCGCGTCGCGGCCTACAAGTACCCGCGCCTGGTGTGGCTCGTCGACGAGCTCCCCAAGGGGCCCACGGGCAAGATCCTGAAGCGGGAGATCGAGCCGCCGAGCTGAGGTGGCGGGCCGGCGCGTCAGCCTGCCGGGCGACCGCGAGGTGGTCCTGCGGCCGATCGGCCCCGAGGACAGCGCCGCGCTGCAGGCGGCGTTCGAGCGCCTGAGCCCCGAGTCGCGGTACCGGCGCTTCTTCACCTCGGTGTCGGAGCTCGCCGAGGGCGACGTGCGCTACCTCACCGACGTCGACCATCACGACCACGAGGCGCTCGTCGCCCTCGCCGGCGACGGCGGCGACCTGGTCGGAGTGGCCCGCTTCGTCCGGACGGGGCCCGCGGAGGCCGAGCCCGCCATCGTCGTCGCCGACGACTGGCAGGGCTGCGGGCTGGGGACGGTCCTGATCGACGCGCTGGCCGACCGCGCCCGCGAGGAGGGGATCGAGGTCTTCCGCGCATCGGTGCTGGCCGAGAACCCCGAGGCGATCCGGCTGCTCACGCGGCTGGGCGACGTCTCCCGCCGCGCCGACGGGCGGGAGGTCGAGCTCGAGATCGACCTGCGGCCCGTGCAGGAGGCCGCGGGGCGCCTGCGCAGCATGCTGCGCGCGCTCGCCAGCGGCACGCAGCCCGGCCTGGCGATGCTCCACCGGCTGACCTGGCGCGCGCCGCGCACCGAGCTCGGCGGCCCGCAGCGCAACGTGATCGTCGCGGCCTACGACGCCGGGACCCCGCCCGGGGCGGCCGTCGCCGCCGCGGCCGAGCTCGCCCGCGCCCTCGGGGCGGGGATCGAGCTCGTGGGGGTGCGAGCGCCCGCCTTCGAGGGCGGCTCGGAGCTCCTGTCCGCGCTGCAGGCGACCTCGCAGCAGCTGCTCGCGCGCGGCCTGGAGGTCGGGGCGCACCTGCGGCGCGGGGATCCCGTCGCGTCGCTGGTCGACGTCGCGGCCGAGCAGCACGCCCGGCTGATCGTCGTGGCGGCGACCGACCGCCACGGGCCGGCCCGGCTGCTGGCGGGCGACGAGCCGTACGCCGTGGCCCGTCATGCACCGTGCGACGTGCTGCTGGTCCGCGGCGCGGCCGTCGCCTAGTGTCCCGATGCGTGGCCAAGGTCTTCGACGAGATCACCCCGCACCTGCGCGACTGGATCGGGCGCCAGGCGCTGTTCTTCGTGGCGAGCGCCCCGCTGGCCGCCGACGGCCACGTCAACGTCTCGCCCAAGGGGCCGATCGGCGCCCTGGCCGTCCTGGACGGGCACACCGTGGCCTACCTGGACGTGCACGGCTCGGGGGCGGAGACCATCGCGCACCTGGGCGAGAACGGCCGCATCTGCGTGATGCTCTGCGCCTTCGAGGGCCCACCGCGGATCGTGCGCCTGCACGGCAGCGGCGAGGCGATCCTCAACGACGATCCGCGCTTCGCCGCGCTCGCGGCCCGCGCCGACTTCGCCGACGCGTCGATCCCCGAGGCGCGCCGCTCGATCGTCGTGGTGGACGTCACCCGCGTCAGCGACTCGTGCGGCTACGGCGTGCCGCTGATGGCCCTCGAGGGCCACCGCGAGCACCACTCCCTGTCCTCCGCCAAGCGGGTGCGGCAGCTCGGCGACGGCTACGAGCAGGCCCAGCGCACCCGCGGCGCCGCCAGCCTCGACGGCCTGCCGGCGCTGCCGCCGCTGCGCGACTGAGCGGGCGGGGCGTGAGCACCGAGCGCGCGGCCGCCCGCCCACCCGATCTGCCCGCGCCCGTGGTCCCGGGCGGAGCCACGCGGCCCCTCGCGCTCCGCGTGCTGAGGATCGGCGCACCCGTCGCCTACGTCGTCGCGCTGTCGCTGGTGATCGTGAGCTGGGGCCTGCCCCTCGCGCGCGACCAGCTGTTCCTGTGGATGGGCCTGGGGCTCGCGGCCTTCAGCGTGGCGGGGTGGCGCGGCTGGGGCCGGATGGTCCTCGAGTGGCTCCCGTTCTTCGGGCTCCTGGTGGCCTACGACTTCCTGCGCGGCGCCGTCTCGGTCACGCCCGCGCAGGCGCACGTCACCGCACAGCTCGACCTCGACAGGGCGCTCGGCGGCGGCGGCGTGCCGACGGTGTGGCTGCAGGAGCACCTGTGGCGCCCGGAGCACCTGCACTGGTACGACTACGCCGCCTGGGGCGTCTACATGACGCACTTCTTCGCCGTGTGGATCGTCGCCGCGCTCGTGTGGCGCTTCGCCCGCCACCGCTTCCGCCGCTACGCCGTCCTGACGGTCCTCCTCACGCTCGGCGCGTTCCTGACCTACTGGGCCTACCCCGCCCAGCCGCCGTGGATGGTGGCCGAGCTCGGCGCCGTCGACCGGATCGTCCCCGACGTCTGGGGGCACCTCGGGGTCCACACGGTGGCCTCGGTGTACGGCAACGCGGACCTCGTGAACACGGTCGCGGCGATGCCGTCGCTGCACGGCGCCTACCCCGTGATGCTCCTGCTCTTCTTCTGGTCGGCCGGCTGGCCGGCGCGCGCGGGCCTGGCGCTCTACGCGCTGGCGATGGGGTTCGCGCTGGTCTACGGCGGCGAGCACTTCGTCACGGACATCCTGGCGGGATGGGCGATGGCCGGCGCGGCCTTCGCGCTCGTCGCCCTCATGCCGTGGTCGGCTGCTCCTGGTCTCCGCGGGCGTCCAGCTCGCGCACGATGGCCCGCATGGTGGCGTCGCGCTCCATCTGCGCGTCGCCGAGCGGGTTGAGGATCCCGCGCAGCACGGAGAACGGGGTCCAGCGCCGCGGGCGGATGATGCGCGGCTGCCGGCGCTCGATCCCGCGGACGATGGCCTCGCCGGCGGCCCGCGGCGCCAGGCGCTTGCGCAGCGGCTTGGGGATGCTCGCCATGAGGCGGCCGGCGAGCGGGTCGGCGTCGAGGCTCCGGTGCACCATCTCGGTGTCGACGAACCCGAAGTAGGCGACGCTCGCGCTGGCCCCGTGCGGCACGAGCTCGAGGCGCAGCGCCCGCCCCATCTGCTCGACGCCCGCCTTTGCCATCGCGTACGGCATCTCCCCGGCGCCGTTCGAGAACGCGTAGATCGACGAGACCACGACGACGTGCCCGGCACGCCGCGCGATCTCGGGCAGGGCGGCGTCGACCGTGCGGTAGACCCCCATCAGGTTGACGTCCAGCACGCGCTCGAAGGTCTCGCTGGACATCGCGCGCATCGTCGCCGGCGGGGAGGCGATGCCCGCGTTGGCGACCACGACGTCGAGGCCGCCGAAGCGCTCCACCGCCGCGCCCACCGCGCGCTGCATCGCACCGCGGTCGGTGACGTCGGCCGCCACGCCCAGCGCGCGCGTGTCGTGGACCTGCGCCGCCGCCCGCGCGGCCGCCGCCTGGTCGAGGTCGACGAGGACCACCGACGCCCCTCGCGCGACGAGCGCACGCGCGGTGGCAAAGCCGATGCCCCGTGCCGCGCCGGTCACCAGGGCGGTCTTCCCGTTCAGGTCGTAGCGAGCCATGGACGGACCCTCTCAGGTCCTGGCGCCCCGCCCGCGCCGTTCGGACGCCGGCTCAGCCGGCCTGCCCCCACTCGGCATAGCCGGCCGGGCTCGTCGCGAAGTCGCGGAGCGCCTTCTTGCCGCGCCCGATGATCGGGTCGCCGTGGGCGAACAGGAGGTGGTCGAAGTCGCGCTCCAGCAGCGTCAGCATGCGCCGCTTGAGGCCCTCCTTGATCTCCTCCGGCTCGTCCCCCAGCAGCTCGTCGGGGAAGAAGGCGAGGGTGGGGGCGTAGTGGTTGGCGCCGTCGGCGAGGGCGATCGCGCCCTCCGTCGCCGTCAGGTGCAGCGCGTACTCGTCGGGGGACAGGATCCCGACGTGGATCGCCTGCACGCCCGGCGCCACCTCCTCGTGGCTGTCGTAGATCTCGACCTCGAGGGCGTCGCCGAGGCGCTCCTTGCCCTCGACCGAGACGCGGATCGGGATCCCGAAGGCCTCGGCGAAGCGGTCGGCGTCCCGCGCGTGGTTGCCGCTGGTCAGGACGACCTGCTGCGGCAGCGGGCCGTCGCCGACCACGGCCTCCAGCCCCTCCTCGGGGACCATCGGGTCGATCAGGACGCCGGACGACTCGACGTAGTAGGAGCTGACGTGGGCCTGGATCGCGGGGTGGAAGGCCGTCCAGTGCTGAACGCCGGGGAAGATCTCGCGCATGACGCGGTTCTACCCGACGTCCGCACCGTCCACCACCAGGGCCCGCTCAGGGGCCCCGCCTCGGGGGGAGCGGGCGGGGCCCCGGTCGAGCGACGCGCCGAATCCATTCGGCTCGCGGCGTGCATCCTGCCAGACCGACGCTTAGACGAAAGGACGGGCTTTGCGAAGACTTCGTGAAGACGTTGCGAAGGCCGCTTCGGGCGGCGTTCACCGGATCGTCCAGATCCGCGCGAGGATCGTCGCCACATCGCACGTTGCCCGCCGGGCGCGGCGCGCGCATGATCCGCCGGGCGAACCCGAACCGGAGATCCATGACCGAGACCCTGAGCCCAGCCGCGCTGGCGCAGTCCGCCCGCGAGCACCTTCTGCTGCAGTTCACCGCCAACGGCGCCGCGCTCGCCGACGACGCGGACCTGCAGATCCTCGACCGCGGCGAGGGCGCGCACGTGTTCGACACGGCGGGGCGCCGCTACGTCGACGGCCTCTCGAGCCTCTACTGCGCCCAGCTCGGCTACTCCTACGGCGAGGAGATGGCCGACGCGGCCGCCACGCAGCTCAGCCGCCTGGCGTTCAACACGCTGTGGGGGACCGCCCACCCCGCCGCGATCGAGCTGTCGGCCAAGCTCGCCGAGATCATGCCGGGCGACCTGAACCGCGCGTTCTTCACCTCGGGCGGGTCTGAGTCCGTGGAGTCGGCGTGGAAGATCGCGCTGGAGCACTTCCGCGCCCTCGGCCAGCCCGGCCGCCGCAAGGCGATCGCGCGCGACGTCGCCTACCACGGCGTCACGCTCGGGGCGCTCGCCTTCACGGGCGTCGCGGGCTACAAGGCGGGCTTCGGGCCGCCGCCGATCGACGTCGCGCACGTGTCGAACACCAACGCCTTCCGCGCGCCGGACGGCGACGACCCCGAGGCGTTCTGCGCGCGGCTGCTCGCCGAGGTGCGGGCGGCGGTCGACGCGGCGGGCCCCGACGAAGTGGCGATGATCATCGCCGAGCCCGTCCAGAACGCGGGCGGCTGCCTGGTGCCGCCGCCGGGCTACTGGGCCGGCCTGCGGGCGATCGCCGACGACTGCGGCGCGCTGCTCGTGGCCGACGAGGTCATCTGCGGGTTCGGGCGCCTGGGGGAGTGGCTCGGGGTCGAGCGCGAGGGCGTCGTCCCCGACATGGCCACGACGGCGAAGGGCCTGACGTCCGCCTATGCGCCGATGGGCGCCGTGATGGTCTCCGACCGCGTCGCCGAGCCGCTGCTCGACCCGCGCAGCGGCGTCCTTCGCCACGGCCTGACCTTCGCCGGTCACCCGCTCTGCGCGGCCATCGCGCTGCGCAGCATCGAGGTCTTCGAGCGCGACGGCGTGCTGGACAACGTCCGCTCGCTGGAGGGCTACCTCGCCGGCCGCCTGCAGGAGCTGCGGGCGCTGCCGATCGTGGGCGACGTCCGCGGCCGCGGCTTCTTCTGGGCCGTGGAGATGGTGCGCGACGCGGAGGGGACCCGCTTCGACCAGGCCGAGCGCGACCGGCTGATCCGGGGCTTCCTGCCGAAGCGGATGCGCGACGCCGGGCTGATCGCGCGCTGCGACGACCGCGGGGACAGCGTGCTGCAGATCGCGCCGCCGCTCATCAGCGACGCGGGCGTGCTCGACGAGATCGTCGACCTGCTCGGGACGGTGCTGCAGGACGCGGGCGACCACATGGGCCTGCGGTCCGCGCAGACGGGGCCGGCATGAGCACGGTCGAGGACGCGACGACCTACCGCAACGTCGTCGCCGGCGCGGTCGTCGACGGGGTCGACGGGGCGCTCGACGACGTCCTGAACCCGGCCACCGAGGAAGTGATCGCCCGGGTCCCGAGCGGCACCCGGGCGGACGTCTCGCGCGCGGTCGCGGCGGCGTCGGCCGCCGCGCCGGGGTGGGGGGAGACCACGCCCGCCGCACGCGCCGAGGCGCTGCTCGGCCTGGCCGACCTGGTGGACGCCAACGCGGCCGAGCTGGCGGAGCTCGAGGCGCGCAACGCTGGCAAGCCGCGCGCCGCGGCGGCCGAGGAGCTGCCGCTCTGCTCGGACCACCTGCGATTCTTCGCCGGCGCCGCGCGCGTCCTGGAGGGCAAGGCGGCGGGGGAGTACCTCACGGGCTACACGTCGATGGTCCGCCGCGAGCCCGTCGGCGTCGTGGGCCAGATCACGCCGTGGAACTACCCGCTGATGATGGCCGTCTGGAAGATCGCCCCCGCGCTGGCCGCGGGCAACGCGATCGTCCTCAAGCCGTCCGAGCTGACCCCGTTGAGCACGATCCGCCTGGCCGAGCTGGCACTGGAGGTGCTGCCGGCCGGGGTGCTCAACGTGATCACGGGCCAGGGCGATCCCGTGGGGACCGGGATCGTCCGGGACCCGGCGATCCGCATGGTCTCGCTGACGGGCTCCGTCCGCACCGGCAAGGCGATCGCCCGCGCCGCGGCCGACACGCTGGCCCGCGTGCACCTCGAGCTGGGCGGCAAGGCGCCGGTCGTCGTCCTCGACGACGCCGACGTCGAGGCCGTCGTCGCCAATCTGCGCGTCTCCGCCTTCTTCAACGCAGGCCAGGACTGCACCGCGGGCTGCCGCGTGATCGCCACGCCCGGCGTGCACGACGCGCTCGTCGCGGCGCTCGCGCCCGCCGCGGCGTCGCTGCGCATGGGGGATCCGTGCGGCGTGGACGACGTCGAGCTCGGGCCCGTCATCTCGGCCGCCCAGCGCGAGCGGGTGCTCGGGTTCGTGGAGCGCGCCGCGGAGGCCGGCGCCGAGATCGTCACCGGCGGCGCCGCCGCGGGTGAGCGCGGCTTCTTCGTGGAGCCCACCGTGGTCGCCGGCGCTGCGCAGGACAGCGAGATCGTCCAGCAGGAGGTCTTCGGCCCGGTCGTCTCCGTACAGCGCGCGGCCGACGCCGAGCAGGCGCTGGCCTGGGCGAACGACAGCCCGTACGGCCTGGCCGCGTCCGTCTGGACCACGGGCGTCGGCGCGGCGATGCGGGCGGCCAAGCAGCTCGACTTCGGCTGCGTCTGGGTCAACGACCACCTCCCGTTCCTCTCCGAGATGCCGCACGGCGGCTTCGGCCAGTCGGGCTACGGCAAGGACCTCTCGGCCTACTCGCTGGAGGACTACACGCACATCAAGCACGTGATGGCCAGCCTCAGCTGAGCGCGTACCAGCGGAGCCCGGCCCGCGAGGTCCGATCCATGCGGGCCGGGTCCGGCTGGACGATGCGAGGAGCCGGGCCTGCCCCCTTAAGGCCCGGCACAAGGCCACCT
>JAXDGY010000260.1:0-3910 GCA_034664785.1 Solirubrobacteraceae bacterium | reverse complement strand
CCGGAGAGCTACGACGCCGCCTACGAGCGCCTCGTCCACACCGCGGACTACTGGCACGAGTGGCTGTCGCGCGGCGAGTTCCCCGACCACCCATGGCGGCAGTATCTGCAGCGCAGCGCCCTGACGCTCAAGGGCCTGTCCTACGCCCCCACCGGGGCGCTGGTCGCGGCGGCGACCACCTCGCTTCCCGAGTCGCCCCACGGCCAGCGCAACTGGGACTACCGCTACTCGTGGATCCGCGACTCCACGTTCATGCTGTGGGGCCTGTACACGCTCGGCTTCGACTGGGAGGCCAACGACTTCTTCTACTTCATCGCCGACGTGGCGGCGGGCGAGGCCGACCTGCAGATCATGTACGGCATCGGCGGGGAGCGGAACCTCGAGGAGCACGTGCTCGAGCACCTCTCGGGCTACGACGGCGCCCGGCCCGTCCGCGTCGGCAACGGCGCGTTCGACCAGAAGCAACACGACGTCTGGGGCAGCTACCTGGACTCGGTCTACCTGCACACCAAGAGCCGCGACCAGCTGCCCGAGTCGATGTGGCCGATCATCTCGCGGCAGGTCGAGCAGGCGATCGACCACTGGCGCGAGCCCGACCGCGGCATCTGGGAGGTGCGCGGCGAGCCGCAGCACTTCACGAGCTCGAAGGTCATGTGCTGGGTGGCGTGCGACCGCGGCGCCCGCCTGGCGCGCATGCGCGACGCGATGGAGGAGGCCGAGCGCTGGCAGGCCGCCGCCGACGAGATCCACGCCGACGTCTGCGCCAACGCGCTGGACGAGCGCGGGGTCTTCTGCCAGCACTACGACACCGACGCGCTCGACGCCTCCTCCCTGCTCATCCCGCTCGTGCGCTTCCTGCCCGCCGACGACCCGCGGGTCATCGCGACGGTCAGCGCGATCGCCGACGAGCTGACCGTCGACGGCCTCGTGCTGCGCTACCGCGTCGAGGAGACCGACGACGGGCTGTCGGGCGAGGAGGGGTCCTTCGCGATCTGCTCCTTCTGGCTCGTGAGCGCGCTCGTGGAGACGGGGGCGATCGCGCAGGGGCGCGCCCTGTGCGAGAAGCTGCTCGGCTACGCCTCCTCGCTGCTGCTCTACGCGGAGGAGATCGACCCGCGCTCGGGCCGGCACCTGGGCAACTTCCCGCAGGCGTTCACCCACCTCGCGCTCGTCAATGCGGTCATGCACGTCATCCGCGCCGACCACGAGATCATGCAGGACAACCAGCTCCTCGACGCCGCCCGCCGCGAGGCGCCGGGGCCCCGGCTCGTCCCGCCCGTCCCCACGCGCGAGCCCAACGCGTCCCCCACCGGGGACTGAGACCGGCACAGGAGGCAGCATGGAGGTCGAGGAGCTCAAGGACGCCGAGGAGGCCGCTCAGCGGTGCGCCGCGGTGCTCGCGGCGGAGATCGGCGCGGGCGCGCGGGACGTGGCGCTGACCGGCGGGACGACCCCGACGCGGGCCTACGAGCTGCTCGGGCCCATGGTCGCCTCGTGGGAGGGCGTGTCGCTGTGGTACGGCGACGAGCGCTGCGTCCCGCCCGACCATCCGGAGTGCAACCACCGCGCCGCGTCCGCGCACCTCCGCGCGCCGGGAGCGCTGTGGCACCCGATGCCCGGGGAGCTCGGCCCCGACCGGGGCGCCGCCCGCTACGGCGCGGAGATCGCCGGGACGACCCTCGACGTCACCCTGCTCGGCATGGGACCGGATGGCCACGTGGCGTCGCTGTTCCCCGACCACGCGGCGCTGGCGGCCGGCGGCAGTACCGTCGGCATCCACGACGCGCCCAAGCCGCCGCCCGAGCGGATCTCGCTGACGCTGGGCAAGCTCAACGAGAGCCGCCGCATCGTCCTGCTGGTCACCGGCGAGGCCAAGCGCGAGGCGCTGCGCCGCGTCATCGACCCCGACGGACGAGCGGACCGCCACGTCCCGGCGACGCTGCTCGCCCGCGACCGGCTGCTCGTCCTCGCGGATGCCGCTGCGGTCGGATGAGCACGCCCGAGGTGTGGCTCGTGCGCCATGCCCAGACCGAGTGGAGCGAGCTCGGCAGGCACACGGGGCGCACGGACATCCCGCTGACCGAGACGGGCCGCGGGAAGGCCCGTGAGCTGCGCGGGCGCCTTGGCGGCCACCGCTTCGCCCTCGTGCTCACGAGCCCGCTGAGCCGGGCCCGGGAGACCTGCGAGCTCGCGGGCTACGGCGACCAGGCCCAGCCGCGCGACGAGCTGATGGAGTGGGACTACGGCGAGTACGAGGGCCTCACCACCGCGGAGATCCGTGAGCGGCGGCCCGGGTGGTTGCTGTGGCGCGACGGCTGCCCCGGCGGTGAGACCGCCGAGGACGTCGCCCGCCGCGTGGACCGGGTGATCGCCGAGGCGCTGCAGGCCGACGGCGACGTCGCGCTGTTCGCCCACGGCCACGTGCTGCGCGTGCTGGGGGCGCGGTGGCTCGAGCAGCCGCCGCAGGTCGGGGCGCGCCTCATGCTGGGGACCGCCGCGATCAGCGTCCTCGGGGCCGAGCGGGAGGTCCGCGCCCTCCGAACCTGGAACATGACGGGATGACGATCACTGGACTGGACCGGACACGACTCGAGGGGGTCCTCGCCGCCGAGCAGGGGCGCTTCGCCGACGCGCACCCGCGGTCGCGGGCGTTGTTCGAGCGCGCGGAGGCCTCCCTGCTCGGCGGCGTGCCGATGACGTGGATGGCCAGGTGGACGGGCGGCCACCCGGTGTACGCGGAGTCGGCCCGCGGGGCGTGGATCGAGGACGTCGACGGCCACCGCTACGTCGACTTCGCGCTCGGCGACACGGGCGCGATGGCCGGGCACTCGCCGCCCGCGACGGTCGCCGCCGTGCAGCGGCGGCTGGGCGAGCAGGGCGGCGCGACGCTGATGCTGCCCACCGAGGACGCGGCCTGGGTCGGGGAGGAGCTCACGCGCCGCTTCGGCGTGCCGCGCTGGAGCTTCGCCCTCACCGCGACCGATGCGAACCGCTGGGCGCTGCGCCTGTGCCGCTCGATCACGGGCCGGCCGGCGGTCCTGGTCTTCAGCCACTGCTACCACGGCTCGGTCGACGAGACGCTCGTCACCGTCGACGGCGCTGGGCGGCCGCGCTCGCGCGCGGGCAACGTCGGCCCGGCCGTGGACCCCACGACGACGACCCGGGTCTGCGAGTTCAACGACCTCGCGGCCGTGGAGGCCCTGCTGGCCGACGGGCAGGTCGCGTGCGTCCTGACCGAGCCCGCGCTGACGAACATCGGGATCGTCCTGCCGGAGCCCGGGTTCCTGGAGGGCCTGCGCGCCGCATGCGACCGGACGGGGACGCTGCTGATCATCGACGAGACGCACACCATCAGCGCCGGCCCGGGCGGGTGCACCGGCGCCTGGGGGCTGCGGCCCGACCTCGTCACGCTCGGCAAGGCGATCGCCGGCGGCATCCCGATCGGCGCCTACGGCGTCACCGAGGAGATCGCCGCGCGCATCGCCGCGCTCCAGGACGCCGACCTCGTCGACGTGGGCGGGATCGGCGGGACGCTCGCGGGCAACGCGCTGTCGCTCGCGGCGGCGCGCGCGACGCTCGCCGAGGTCCTGACCCCGGAGGCCTTCGACGCGATGACGGCGCTCTGCGACCGCTTCGTCGCCGGGGTGCGCGACGTGCTCGCGCGGCACGGGGTCCCGTGGTCGATCGTGCAGCTCGGCGCCCGCGCGGAGCTGGCCTTCGCCCCCGAGCCGCCGCGCGCAGGCGGCCCGAGCGCCGCGCTGCACGACGCCCTGCTCGAGGACGTGCTCCACCTCTTCCTGCTCAACCGCGGCGTGCTGATCACGCCGTTCCACAACATGGCGCTCATGTGCCCGGCGACGACCGAGCAGGACGTCGACCGGCACACCGCGGTCTTCGGCGAGGCGGTGGC
>JAXDGY010000259.1:0-13463 GCA_034664785.1 Solirubrobacteraceae bacterium | reverse complement strand
TCAGGTAGTTCTCCTCGTTGTCGAGGGTCGCTCCCCCGAGGTGGGCGAAGCCCAGCGTCCGGTTGACGCGCCGCCCCTCGCTGTCGTGGTCCTGCCACCCGGCCTCGCGCGCGGCGATGACACGCTCCGCGATCATGTCCATCGCCTGATCGAGCCCGAGCTCCTGCCATTCCGTGCCGCCCGGCGGGCGGTAGCGGACCTTGGTCAGGCGGCCGGGCTGCTGGACGAGCTGCCGCGACGCGGCGCCCTTGGGGCACAGCGTGCCCTGGCTGATCGGCGACCGCGGGTTGCCCTCGATGTCCACGAGCTCGCCCTTGCGGGTGTAGACCAGCTGCCCGCAGCCCACGGCGCAGTACGGGCAGATCGACTCGGTGACCTTGAGCCCGGCGACCCGCGCGCCGGCCTCGAGCGTCGCCTTCGAGGCCGCCGTGGGCCCCATGCCCCAGTCGAGCGCACGCCCGACGCCGGGCAGGCTGCGGAGGCGCTCGAAGCCCGCGGGGCGGGAGCCGGGACGCGGCATGGCGCCGACGGTAGGTCGCGCGTCGCTCCGCATCCGCGGCGCGGTTGGAAACCAGCGACGAGGGCCGGCTCGCCGCGTGCGGCGGAGCAGCCGCTCGGGGCAGTACCCTGCACGTCCCGCAGCACGGACGCCGCCACCCTCGCTTGTCGCCTCGCCACACCCCGAGGCCGCCCCTGCCGCGGCCCATGCACCACGCCCGCCGCGCCTCGGCCGCGGTCCTGCTCGCCGTCGTGGTCCTGCTCGGCCTCGACGTATCGCGTTCGACGGGCGTGCCGCGCTCGCCGGACGCGCCGCGCGCGACCGCGGCCACGAGCCCCGCCGCGCGCTACGCCAACCCGGTCGATGCCGACGACCTGCCCGATCCCTCCGTCGTGCGCGCCGGCGGGCTGTGGTGGGCCGCCACCACGGCCACGACCGGCGCCGGGATGCCCCTGCTCGCCTCCGCCGACCTGGTCCACTGGAACGCCGCGGGCACGGTGCTGCCCACCCCGCCGGCGTGGGCCGACCCCCGCGCGCAATGGGCGCCGAGCCTCGTCCGGATCGGCTCGACCTTCTTCGTCTACTACAGCGTGCGCCCGCGAGGCCGGCCGTTCTGCATCGCCGTGGCGACCGCGCCCGCGGTCGGCGGCCCGTACACCGATCGCGGCACCGTCACGTGCAGCACGCAGGGCGCGATCGACCCCGAGGTGGCCTTGGAGCGCGACGGCACGCCGTACCTGCTGACCAAGCAGGACGGGAACTCCGTCGGGCGCAAGACGCGGCTCTGGGCGCGGCGGCTGACCGCGGACGGCCTGCACACCGTCGGCCGGGGCACCGTCCTGCTGCGGAACAACGCCCCGTGGGAGGGCGCGGTGGTCGAGGCCCCGCAGGTCGTCGTGCGGCGCGGCTGGTTCTACCTGTTCTACTCCGGCAACGGCTTCGGCGGGCGCTCCTGCCGCTACGCGGTCGGGGTCGCGCGATCCCGGAACCTGCTCGGCCCCTACGTGAAGGCCCCGCGCAACCCGATCCTCGCGAGCAACTCGGCGTGGCGATGCCCGGGCCACACCACGGTCACGCAGGACGCGGCCGGTCAGTGGTGGATGCTGCACCACGCGATCGCCACGTCAGACGAGTCCGACGCAGCGCCCCGCAAGCTCCTGCTCGACCAGCTGCGCTGGGGCCGCGACGGATGGCCGACCGTGAACGGCGGGCGCGGCTCGGCCACGAGCGGCCCGGCCCCGCTCACCGCGGCGCCGCCCGCGCAGCCCTGACGCGGGTCGGCGCCGCGACCCGCCGCGCCACCTCACAGCGCGGCCAGCACCTCGCCCGCCGCCCGCTCGCCCGAGCTGACGGCGCCGTCCAGGTAGCCGTTCCAATAGCCCGCGGTCTCCGTCCCGGCCCAGTGGATGCGGCCGACGGGCGCGCGGAGCGCGGGCCCGTAGCCCACCAGGCTGCCGGGCGCCGGGATCGCGACGGGGCAGCCACGGCTCCAGGGCTCCTCGGCCCACGGCGTGTCGAAGAACAGGTCCGGGTGCAGCGCCTCCTGGCCGAAGGCGTCGGCGAGCTCGGCCAGGATGCGCTTGCGCCGCTCGTCCGGCGCGAGCTTGCCGTAGGCGCGCGACTGGTCGCCGCCGACGAAGCCGAAGATGACCCCGGGAGTGCCGCCCGGGGGCGAGTCGTCGAACGTGACGGAGATGAGCCCGGTCTCGGACAGCAGCTGGCCCGCGAAGCCCTTGTCGCGCCAGAACGGCTTCGGATAGACCGCGGTCACCTTGGTCAGGGCCCCCTGGCCCCAGCGCTGGGTGAGCTGGTCGCGATCCGGCGGCAGGAGCGGCGCGTAGTCGATGCGGCCCGCCAGCGCGGGCGGGATCGCGACGACCACGCGCTTCGCGCGGACGGTCGGCCCATCGCCCTCGACGCGGACGCCGCCGCTCTCCTGCGAGATCCGGCGCACGGGCGAGGAGAGCACGACGCGGCCGTCGAGTTGCTGGGCCACCTTCTCCGCGATGACCTGCGAGCCGCCCACGAAGCGGTCCTGCTGGCCGCCGTCCCGGGTCTGCGAGTTGCGCTCGAACGTCCCTGGGTGCTGCTCGTCACCCGAGCCGGCGGTGACGGTCAGCCCGAACAGCAGCGAGAGCTCGCGGGGCTCCGCGCCCCACGTCGGCCGGGTCAGGACGGGCAGCAGCTGCTGGAAGGCCTGGCCGAAGCCCTGGGCCACCGCCCAGCTCTGGATGCTCTGCGCGTCGTACTCCGCGGCCTTGGCCGCCGTCCACGGCTTGTCGACCGGCACGTCCTTGGAGAGCGTGTCCAGCATGACGACCGCGCGGGCGAGGTCGGGGAGGACCGCGGGGTCGGGCGGCGCGTTGCCGGTGGGGCCGGTGTCGGGGAAGCGCAGGCGGTGGCCGTCCGTGGCGATGTAGAGCAGATCGCCCGTGTCGTAGGTGGGGAAGGTCTTGACCCCGAGGGCCTTGGCCAGCGCGAGGATGTGGTTCTGGGTCGGGCCGACGAAGGTCGCGCCGCGCTCGGAGACCTCGCCGTCGCCGATCGGCCGGTTCCAGGCCCGCCCGCCCACGCGATCGCGCGCCTCGAGCACGACGACCGAATGCCCCTTCGCGGCGATGGCCCGCGCGGCCGTCAGCCCGGCGAAGCCGGCGCCGATCACGACGACGTCCGCCTTGCGGCTGCTCTGCTTGCGCCGGCGGCTCGTCGCGTGGGCGGTGGCGGGGACGGTCAGCCCCGCCGCGCTCACCGCCGCCGCTCCCACGAACCGGCGTCGGCTGATCTCCCGATCGGTCACCTTCGGCTCCTTCGGTCGCTGTCCGATTTCGGACCGGAAGCATTACCAGAAAGCCGGTCCGTCCCGAGCCGAGCCGATCTCAGGGCGCGGGAGCGGCGGCGCCGACCTGGACGCCCGCTGCGGCCTCGGTCCCGGCGGTGGTGATGGCCGTGACCTCGCGCAGCAGTTTGGCCATGCCCCCGATCGCGTAGGCATCGCGCTGCCGCCCGGCGCCGCCGCCCGACTCCAGCAGCGCGCGCACCCCTTCGAGCTCGGCCTCGCACCCGAGCTCGCGCGCGTGCGGCCGCGCCAGGCCGAGCGCCTCCTCGAGCAGCTCCGGGACGGGTCGCAGCGCGCCGTCGGGAGCGGGCAGCCGGGCGGCGACCCCCCAGCGCGCCGCGCGGAAGGCGCCTTCCTCCAGGACCTCCGCGGGCGAGTCCGGGCCCGGGTCGGAGGTCGCCTCGTGGCGCGCGAGGCAGTGCGCCAGCGCGACGACGCCCGCGAGGTCGTCCAGGCTGCTCTGCGCGTCCAGGGCGCGGATCTCGACTGTGCCGAGCCGCGGGTGCGGGCGCAGCTTCCACCAGAACCACGTGTAGTCCGGCACGTCGGCCGCGCGCGCCAGCAGCGCGCTCGCGGCGCAGAAGTCGTCGAAGTCCCGCATCGCCCGCGGGACGCCGGAGCGCGGCCAGCCCCTGACCGTCACCTCGCGCGCGGAGGCCAGGCCCGTGTCGCGGCCGTGCCGGAACGGGGAGTTGGCGCTCAGCGCCTGCAGGAGCGGGAGGTGGCGGCGCAGCCCGTTGAACGCGCGGATCGCCGTCTCGGCGTCCGGCATGCCGACGTGCACGTGCAGGCCGCCGACCGGGGTGGCCACGGCGTCGCCGAGCAGATCGCGGATGCGCTCATAGCGGTCCTTGTCGGTGATCTCGGCGTCGCCCTCGTCGGCGGCCGGGTGGGTCCCGGACCCGAGGAGGCCGGCGCCCGTGGCCACGACCGCGCGGCGCAGGCCCCCGAGCGTCCCCACGGCCTCGCCCGCGCGGGCGCAGACGTCGGTGATCAGCTCGACCTGACAGGCGTGCAGCTCGCGCTCCACCTTGCCGTCCACGGGGCCGAGGCGCTCCTGGACCGCCGCCGACGCGTTGGCCTGCGCGCCCGTGAGCGGATCGACGAGGAAGAGCTCCTCCTCGACGCCGAGGGAGAACGGCGTCCCGCGGCCGAAGGCGGCGTCGGTGATCGCTTCGGGTTCGTCGCGCAAGCCCAGTGCCTTCCCAGCCGGGCGCGCGCGCCAAACCGCCCGGCCCCCGCCGCCGGGGCTCCCCCTACGGTTCCCGGCGTGGCCGACCCCCCCGCGAGCCCTCCCGCGCCGGGGCCCCCGCGGGCTGCGCCGGGCCTCACGACCGTCGGACGGGCCTGGGGGCGGATCGGGTGCCTGGGGTTCGGCGGCCCGCCCGCCCACGTCGCGCTGCTGCGCGAGCTGTGCGTGGAGCGCCGGCGCTGGCTGGATCCCCGGGAGTTCGAGGACGCCGTCGCGGCGACCGGCCTGCTGCCCGGCCCCGCGTCGACCCAGCTGGCGATCTTCTGCGCGTGGCGGGTCCGCGGCGCGGCGGGCGCCGCGGTCGGCGGCCTGGCCTTCATCCTGCCCGGGCTGGTCCTCATCGTCGCGCTGGCCGCGCTGTTCCTGTCTGGCTCGCCGCCCGCCTGGGTCCGCGGCGCCGGGTCGGGCGCCGGGGCCGCCGTCGCGGCCGTCGCCCTGCAGGCCGGCTCCGGGCTCGTGCCGGCGAGCTGGGCGCGCGCCGCCGCCGGCTCGCGGGCCCGCTGGGCGCTCTACCTGCTCGCGGGCGGTGCGGCGGCGGCCACCGCGGGGCCTTGGGTGGTCCTCGTGCTCCTCGCCGCGGGCAGCCTCGAGGTGGCGCTGCGCCGCCGGCCGCACCCCGGCCGCCTCGCCGCGATGGGCTGGCCCGTCCTGCTCGCCGCCGTACCGGCGGTGTCCGGCGGCATCGGCGCGCTCGCCTGGGTGGCGCTGAAGGTCGGCGCCCTGTCCTACGGCGGCGGCTTCGTGATCATCCCGCTCATGCAGGCCGACGCGGTGGACCACTACCACTGGATGTCGGCCCCGCGGTTCCTCGACGCGGTCGCGCTCGGCCAGGTCACGCCGGGGCCCGTCACGCACACCGTCGCGGTGGTCGGCTACGCCGCCGCCGGCCTCGGCGGCGCGCTGCTGGCGGCGGGTGTCGCCTTCGCCCCGTCCTTCGCGTACGTCCTGCTCGGCGCCCGGCACTTCGGGCGGTTGCGCGCCGAGCCCGCCGTCCAGGCGTTCCTCGACGGCGCCGGGCCCGCCGCCGTCGGCGCGATCCTCGGGTCGGCGATCCCGCTCGCCCTCGCGCTGCAGGAGGCGTGGCAGGTCGCGATCCTGGTCCTCGCCGGCGCGGCGCTGCTGCTCGCGCGGCGCGGCATCGTGCCCGTGCTGCTGGCGGCCGGCGCCGCGGGGATCGTCGCCGCGCTGGTGGGCGCGCCGCTGCCCGCGTGACGGCCGCCGCGCGGGGTCGCGCCGCCGACGCGCGCCGGTAGGGTGCCGCGTCGTCCCCCCGAGCCAGGAGTCCCAGTGTCCCGCCGACGTCCCGCCGTCCTCGCCGCGCTCGCCGCCACCGCCGTCGCGCTGGCCGGAGCGCCGTCGCCGGCGCCCGCCGCCGCGCCGGTGCTGCCCGCCTGCGCCCTGGGCAGCGGCACGGCGGCCGACAACACGACGCTGCGCCGAGAGGTCGACGCCCAGGTCCGGGCCTATGTGCGCCGCGAGTCCCCCGGCCCGGCGAGCCGCCTCGCCTACGCCGCAGGGCTGGCCGCCTACCTCTACGGCTTCCCCACGGTCCAGCTCCACGCCACGGTCCTGAACTACCCGCGCAACCAGATCGTCGGCATCGGCCAGCTGGCGGACCCGAGCACGGTCCAGGTCGTGGCGCCGAACCACGACACGCTGTACTCCGTCTCCCAGGTCGACCTGAGCGACGGGCCGCTTCTCCTCGAGACCCCGCCGACCGCGGGGCGCTACGCGGTCGTGCAGCTCCTCGACGCCTTCACGAACGCCTTCGCCTACGTCGGCGACGGAGCCGCCGGGGCGCGCGGCGAGCGCGCGGCGATCGTCCCGCCCGGCTGGACGGGGACGCTGCCGGCCGGCGTCCGGCTCATCCGGGCACCGACCCGCACGCTCTGGCTGCTCGGGCGCACGCTCTCGCGAGGCGCGGCCGACCAGGCCACGGCGAAGGCGCTGCTCGGGCGCTACTCGCTGACCCCGCTCGCCGACGCCCTCGCCGGCACGCGCCGGAACGCGCTGGTGCTCGACGCCTTCCCGAAGAACCTCAAGCGCGTCATCGCCCCGAAGGGGATCGCGTTCTTCGATCAGCTCGGCACGGACCTGGCCAAGGATCCCGCGCCCGCACGCGACGCCTGCGCGCTGCGGACCTTCGCCGCGGCGGGCGTCGGCGCGGGCCGTACCCCGAGCACGCAGCTCACCGGGGCGCGCCGCCGCGCGGTGGACGCCGCCGCCACCGACGGCGCCCGGTTGCTGTCGCGCATCGTGCGCCAGCGCCTCGCGGCGGGCCGCCGCGCCGGGCACGGCTGGACGGCCTTCCCGAAGAACATCGCGCGCTTCGGCGCGGACTACGCGACGCGCGCGCTGGTCGCCACCGTCGGACTCGGAGCCAACACGGCGGAGAAGGCGATCTACCCGAGCACGACGACGGACGACCGGGGCCGCGGGCTCGACGGGCGCCACACGTACGTGCTGCGCTTCAAGCCCGGCCAGTCACCGCCGGTGCGCGCGTTCTGGTCGCTGACCCTCTACGACGCGCGCATCCTCCTCTACGCCAACCCGCTCCAGCGCTACGCATTGGGCGATCGCTCCCCGGGCCTCAAGCGCGATCCCGACGGAGGCCTGACCATCCGGGTCTCCCACGCGACGCCGCCCGCGGCCCAGCGCTCGAACTGGCTGCCCGCGCCGAGCGGGCCGTTCTCGCTCTACCTTCGCCTCTACGAGCCCGAGCCGCGCGCGGCATCGGGCGCCTGGGTGCCGCCGGCCGTACGGCGGATGCGCTAGCTCCCGCCGCCCGCGCCCTTGCCTCCCGATGCGGCCTTGATGAACGTGGCGATCGCCTTGATCTCGTCGACGGGAATGCGCTTGGCGTAGTCGGTCGGCATGAGATCCGCCTCGTAGCCCTCGACGACGTCCGCGCGCGGCTTGACGATGTTGTCGATGTCGTCCTGCACGCTGTCGTCGGCGAGCGTGTCCAGCCGCGGCCCGAGCTTGCCGGCCGCCCCGGTGGCCGCGATCGCGTGGCACCCGGCGCAGCCCTCGGCGTCGAACTCCCGCTTGCCCTCCTGGACGACCGGGCCCCCTGCCGCGATGCGCTGCCTGGCGGCGGCGACGTCCGCGGCGGACGGGGCGGGGTCCGGGGACCTGGGGGCGTCGCCCATCGCGACGCCGGCCACGGCCACGAGGATGGCGACGACCGCCAGGACGAGGATGCCGCGCAGCGCGGTCATGCTGTCGCCTCGGGCCGCGTGGGGCCCGGTCGGAGTCCGGCCGCCGCGGCGCCGGCGAGGGTGAGGACGACCGCCGCGACCTCGGCGATCACGATCAGCTTCGCGCCGGCGTCGTAGCCGCCCTCGGCGAACCCGAAGAAGCTCGAGGAGTGCGACACGAGGATCGACGCGAGCGAGGCGACGGAGATCAGCAGGGCTCCGGCCACGAACAGCGCCACGCGATCGAGCACGAGCAGGGCGATGACGACGGCGGAGGCGACGCCGTTCAGCAGGAACAGCGGCCCGACGACGTCGACCTCGGCATAGCCGCGGTGGAACAGCCGGGCGTGCTCGAAGCCACCGACCGCGACCGCCACGGCCGCCAGGACGAGGAGCGCGTAGGCCGCCGGGGACGGCCTCTCGGGCTGCAGAAGTCGAGACATGGCGGCGCCGGTACCCGCAAGGGCGGCCACCCGATCCGCCGGCCCGGGTCCTGGCGCGAGGGCGACCACCGCGCGCTGAGACTTCTCTCACCACCGGGGCCGCCGCATCCATCCGGGTAGCCGTCGCCGCGACCACCGCCCGACGAGAGGACCGACGATGACCGATCCCGCCGCCCGTCTGAGCCGTCGCCAAGCGCTCGCCGTCGGAGGCGGCGTGGCCGGCGGGCTGCTCGCCACCCGCGCCCCGTTCGTGGGCCTCGCCACCGCCACGGGCGCCCACGAGTCCAAGACGGGCAAGCTGCCCGCGGACCAGATCCAGAAGATCGTCCAGGCCGAGGGCACCGTCACCAGCGGCGTGCTGAGCATCGACCTCTCGCGCGACGACATCGGCGACGTGCACGGGCCGCTCGGCGTGACCTTCACCCCCGCCTTCGAGGTCGACGGCACCCTCACCTTCCAGCCGTTGGGCGGCGCCCGCGCGTTCTTCAACGGGGACCTCGCGCTCAAGGGCGCGGAGACCGACCCGTTCATCGACGCGATCATCGCCAACGGCCTCGTGTTCCAGGCCTTCCATCAGCACTACGACCAGATGAGCCCGCAGATCTGGTTCATCCACTGGCGCGGGACCGGCGACGCGCTGGAGCTGGCCAAGGCGGTGCGGAACGTCCTGGGCGCGACGTCCATCCGGCTGCCGCAGACGATGCCGTCACACCCGAAGACCCCCCTGGACGCCCGCCGCCTGGGCAGCATCCTCGGGGGCGACGCGACGGTCGGCGACGAGGGCGTCGTGTCGGTCGAGGTGGCCCGCAAGGGCAAGGTGGTCATCAACGGGGTCCACGTGGCGCCGGAGGCCAACATCTCCACGGTGGTCGAGATCCGTCCCCTCGACGCCGGCGGCTCCTCTGCTGCCCTCGCGCCGGACTTCTCGATGACCGGCCCCGAGGTCCAACCTGTCGTCAAGGTCATGCGCGATCAGGGCTGGCACGTCGGCTGCCTCTACAACCAGGAGACCGGCGAGCGGCCGCAGCTGTACTTCTCGCACATGCTCAAGACCGGGGACCCGTACGCGCTGGCCGCCGAGATCCGCCGCGGGATCGACCTGACGAACGCGGGCTGAGCGCGGCCTCAGCGTCCGCCGGGCCGCGGCATGCGGATCTCGAATCGCGCGGGCCGCGGGTCCGCCAGGACCAGGCGCCCGCCGTCCGCCTCCACCAGCGCGCGGGCGAGGGACAGGCCCAGGCCGGTCGAGCCGACCGTCGAGACGTTGCGCTCGAAGACGCGCTCGCGCATCTCGTCCGGAATGCCGGCCCCCTGGTCGCTGACCTCCAGCACCGCGCGGCCGTCCTCCTGGCGGGCCGCGAGGCGCGTCGCGCCCGCCCCGTGCTGCAGCGCGTTGTCGAGGAGGACGTCGAGCGCCTGCGCCACGCCCCCCGGCGTCGCCTGCGCCCACAGCCCGCCGCGGCCGGTGGCGGCGTCGACGTCGACGTCGACGCGCAGGCGACGGCCGGCGCGCGCGAACAGCGGCGCCCAGCCCTCGCCGTGCAGACGGGCCATGACGGCGAGGTCGAGCGTGACCACCGCGCCGGCGTGGCCGGCGCGCGCGAGCACCAGGAGATCGGTGACCGTCGCCTCCAGCCGGTCGGTGAGCGCGAGCGCCGCCTCGGCCTCGCGCCGGGCGTCCTGGTCCGGCAGGCCGGCGAGCTCCTCCAGGCGCAGCCGCAGCGCGGTCAGCGGGCTGCGCAGCTGGTGGGAGACGTTGCCGGCGAACTCGCGCTGGCGCCCCACGAGCTGCGCGATCTGCACGGCCGCGGCATCGAGGGCCGCGCCGACGCGGTCGAACTCGGGCACGGGCAGCGGGCCGGTGCGCGCGGAGAAGTCCCCGGTGCCGAGGCGCGCGGAGGTCGCCGTGAGGCGGTCGAGCGGGCGGGTCAGGCGCCGGGCCTGCGCCGTGGCCAGGACGGCGGCCGCCGCCGTGCCGGCCAGCCCCAGGGCAGCCACGAGCAGCCACACGCGGCGCTCGCGGCGGGCCACGTCGGCGGCCGGAGCCTCGACGACGACCTGTGCGCCCTGTCCCGCGCCCGAGCGGACGGTCAGCACCGCCCCGGACGCAACGCGCCCGAAGCGCACGATCCCGCCCCGGGCGCGCACGGTCACGCGGTGGCCCTTGGGCACGGTCGGTGAGAGCGCCCCGGGATCCAGCGGACGCCCGACCCGGAGGCGCTCGTCCGCCGCCGCAGCCACGCCGTCGGCCTCGCGCTCGAGGCGGCTGATCTGCTCGCTGCGGGAACGGCGGCTCTCGACGATCCCGAGCGGGACGCCGAGGACCAGGACGGCCGCCAGCGCGATCGCGACGGTGGAGGCGATCAGGCGCCGGCGCATCAGGGATCGAAGCGGAAGCCCACGCCACGGACGGTCGTGACGCGGCCGGGCTCCCCGAGCTTGCGGCGCAGCCAGGAGACGTGCATGTCCAGCGTCTTGGTCGTGCCGAACCAGTTCGGGTCCCAGACCTCGTCCATGATCCGCTCGCGCGTGACCACGCGGCCGGCCTCGGACACCAGCAGGGCGAGCAGGTCGAACTCCTTCGGCGAGAGCTCGAGCTCGCGGTCCTCGCGCCACGCCCGCCGGGCGCTCGCGTCCAGGCGCACCCCGCCCGCCTCGACGGAGTCGGGGGTCGCCCGTCGCAGCATCGCCCTGACACGGGCCATGAGCTCGGCCAGACGGAACGGCTTGGTGACGTAGTCGTCGGCGCCTGCGTCGAGGCCTGCGACCGCATCGAGCTCCCCGTCGCGGGCGGTGAGCATCAGGATCGGCACCTGCGGGCGGACGTCACGCACCGCCCGGCAGACCTCCAGGCCGCTCATCCCGGGCAGCCCGACGTCGAGCAGGATCAGGTCCACCTCGCCGTCGATCGCCGACCGCAGGGCCGCGCCGCCCTCCGCCGCGGTCCGGACCTCGTGTCCCTCCCGGCGCAGCGCACGCGCCAGGGGACCGGCGATGTCCTCGTCGTCCTCGACCAGCAACAGGCAGGCCACGGCGCGGATCGTAGAGGTGGGACCTTGACCGAAGCTTTGCGTTCGCGAGGGCCGCGGTTGACCGGCCGCCCGGCATCTTGGACGACATGACCAGCGCTCCTCCCCCCGACCACGCCCTGCGCCGACTCGCCACCGAGGTCGTCGCCCGCACCACCGCGGCCGTCGGCCTGGCCGGCGTCGCCCTGATCCACCTCCTGGACGTCCAGTCGAAGTTCGCCGAGACGCCGTACATGGGCTGGATGTACCTCGGCCTGATGGCCGCCTGCCTGCTCACGGCCGGCGCGATGCTGACCGCCCACGTCCGCGAGGCCTGGCTCGCGACGCTCGTGCTCCCCGCGAGCGCCGCCGCCGGCTTCATCCTCACCCGCACGGTCGGGCTGCCGCAGGCCACCGGCGACATCGGCAACTGGATGGAGCCCCTCGGCCTCGCCTCCCTCTTCGTCGAGGGCTCGCTGGTCGTCCTGGCCGCCTTCGCCCTGTCGTCGCTGGCGCCCGCGCCGGCCCGGCACGCGGTCGCCCGCGTCGCGACCGCCTGACGCCCGGACAGGCACCCACTGGGCCCGGCACGCCTGCCGGGCCCCTTCGTCGGGTAGAACCCCGGGATGGCCACGAACCCCTCCTACGAGCAGTCCAAGCAGGTCGCGGAAGCCAGTCGTGAAGCCGAGTGGACGCAGCCCTCCTTCGGCAGGGAGCTGTTCCTCGGGAGCTTTCGCCCCGACCTCATCCATCCCCAGCCGACCTCGCCGCCAGAGATGGTGGCGAAGGGCGACGCCTTCCTGGCGCGCCTGCGCACGTTCCTGAGCGAGCGCGTCGACCCGCTGCAGATCGAGCGCGACGCCAAGATCCCGGCGGACGTGATCGAGGGGCTCAAGGAGCTCGGAGCGCTCGGCATCAAGATCCCGGAGGAGTACGGCGGCCTCGGCCTCTCGCAGGTCTACTACAACCGCGCGCTGGCGCTCGCGAGCACCTGGCACTCCGCGCTGGCCACCCTGCTGTCCGCCCACCAGTCCATCGGGCTGCCCGAGCCGTTGCGGATGTTCGGCTCCGAGGAGCAGAAGCGGGAGTGGCTGCCCAAGGTCGCCCGGACCCACATCTCCGCCTTCCTGCTCACGGAGCCCGACGTCGGCTCGGACCCCGCGCGGATGAGCGCGACGGCCACGCCGACGCAGGACGGCACGGGCTACCGCATCACCGGCACGAAGCTCTGGGCCACCAACGGCGCGATCGCCGACGTCGTGATCGTCATGGCCGTCGTCCCGAAGACGGAGACGAGCAAGGGCGGCATCACCGCGTTCATCTGCCCCTACGACGCCGACGGCGTCGAGGTCCTGACGCGCAACGCGTTCATGGGCCTGCGCGGCATCGAGAACTCGCTCACGCGCTTCGAGGACGTGTTCGTCCCCAACGACGCCGTCGTCGGCGGGGTGGGCAAGGGCCTGCGGGTCGCGCTGGCGACCCTGAACACCGGCCGCCTGTCGCTGCCCGCGATCTGCGCAGCCTCGTCGAAGTACTCGCTGAAGATCGCCCGCGAGTGGGCGGGCGAGCGGCGCCAGTGGGGCCAGCCCGTCGGCAAGCACGACCCCGTCGCCCAGAACCTCGCGTTCATCGCGGGCACCGCGTTCGGCCTGGAGGCGGTCGTGGACGTCTCGAGCCGCCTGGCCGACGACAAGCGCAACGACTTCCGCATCGAGGCGGCCATCGCGAAGCTCTACTGCTCCGAGATGGCCTGGCAGGCCGTCGACGCCATGATCCAGGTGCGCGGCGGGCGCGGCTATGAGACGGCGGAGTCGCTGAAGAACCGCGGCGAGAAGCCCATCCCCGCCGAGCAGCTGCTGCGCGACATGCGCATCAACAGGATCTTCGAGGGCTCCACGGAGATCATGCACCTGCTCATCGCGCGCGAGGCCGTCGACCAGCACCTGCAGGCGGCGGGCGGCGTGCTGGACCCGGAGACCGCGATCACGGCGAAGGCGCGCGACGCCGTGAAGGCCGCGGGCTTCTACGCCAAGTGGTTCCCGACGCTCGTGACCGGCGAGGGCCAGAAGCCCCGCGCCTACGGCGAGTTCGGGCCGGTGGCCGGCCACATGCGCTACGTCGAGCGCGCGTCGCGCAAGCTCGCCCGCTCGACCTTCTACCTGATGGGCCGCTACCAGGCCGGCCTGGAGCAGAAGGGCCACGCGCTCGGGCGCCTCGTGGACATC
>JAXDGY010000258.1:0-15351 GCA_034664785.1 Solirubrobacteraceae bacterium | reverse complement strand
AGGGCTTCAAGATCGCGATGAGCTCGCTCGACTCGGGCCGCTACTCGGTCGCGGCCGGCTGCGTCGGGATCTGCCAGGGCTGCGTCGACCACTCGGTGGCCTACGCGAAGGAGCGCAACCAGTTCGGCAAGCCGATCGCGAGCTTCCAGCTCGTGCAGGCGATGCTCGCCGAGATGGTCGTCAAGACCGAGGCCGCGCGCATGCTGACGTGGCGTGCCGCGTACCTCAAGGACACGGGCCGGCCGAACACCACCGAGACGTCGATCGCGAAGTACTTCGCCACCGAGGCCGCGGTCTGGTGCGCGAACGAGGCGATCCAGGTCCACGGCGGCGCCGGCTACGTCGACGACCATCCGGTCGAGCGCTACTTCCGCGACGTGCGCGTCACCACGCTCTACGAGGGGACCTCGCAGATCCAGAAGCTCATCATCGGGCGCGCCGAGACGGGCATCAACGCGCTCGTCCCGAGCGCCGCGGCCTAGTGCCGCCCGTGGCGGGCGTGACGGCCGTCGGGGTGGCCGGCGCCGGCACGATGGGCGCCGGCATCGCCCAGCTCGCGGCCGCGGCCGGGTTGCGCGCGGTCCTGCACGACCCCGTTCCCGAGGCGCTCGAGCGCGGCGTCGAGGAGGCGCGCGCGGGCGTCGCGAAGTGGGTCGCCAAGGGCCGGGCCGACTCCGGCGCGGGCGAGCGGGTGCAGCCTGCGGCCACGCTGGAGGAGCTGGCGGGGTGCGGGCTGATCATCGAGGCGGCGCCCGAGCGCCTGGAGCTCAAGCGTGAGCTCTTCGCGCGGCTGGGCGCGATCGCTCCGGAGGCGGTCCTGGCGTCGAACACCTCCTCGATCCCGATCACCGCGATCGCCGGCGCGGCGCCCGACCCGTCGCGGGTCGTGGGCATGCACTTCTTCAACCCGCCGCCGCTCATGCGCCTGGTCGAGGTGATCGCCGCGGCGCAGTCGTCCGAGGCGGCGCTGGCGGTCGCGCGAGCGGTCGGCGAGGCGATGGGCAAGCGCGTGATCGACGCCGCCGACGGGCCCGGCTTCCTCGTGAACCGCTGCAGCAGGCCGTTCGGGCTGGAGGCCCTGCGGGTGGTGCAGGACGGCATCGCGGACGTGGAGACCGTCGACCGCATCGTCCGCGGCGCCGGCTATCGGATGGGTCCGTTCGAGCTGCAGGACCTCGTCGGCATCGACGTCGGCTTCGCCGTGTCGCAATCGTTCCACGAGCTGAGCTTCGGCGAGCCCCGCTGGCGCCCGTCGCCGCTGAGCGCGCGGATGGTCGCCGCCGGCCGGCTCGGGCGCAAGACGGGCCGCGGCTGGTACCGCTACGACGCGGGCGCGCCGCACCGCGCGGATGACCCGCTCCCGCCGCCGGGCGGCGGCGGGGACGGCCGGCTCGTCGTCGTCGTGGGCGAGCTGTGGCTCGCCGAGCTGCTGCGGGGCCGTGCGCTCGAAGCAGGCTTCGACGTCGCCGACGAGCCGGGCGACGAGGTCCCGTGGCTCATCGTCGACTGCGGGCACGCGGCCGGCGAGCTGCCGCTGCAGGGCGCGCCGCAGGCGCTGCTGGTCGCCGACAGCTCGCTCTCGCAGCTCGACCCGGGTGGCGGCTCGGCGGGCTTCCATGCGCTGCCGCCGCTGCCGGACACCTCGGTCGTCGAGCTCACGCGCGGCTCGGGCACCACCGCCGCCGCGGCCGAGCGGACCGAGGCGCTCTTCCACGCCATCGGCCTCGCGACGGCCTGGGTCGGGGACGCGCCCGGCCTCGTCCTCGGCCGCATCGCGGCGCAGCTCGTCAACGAGGCGGCCTTCGCGCTGCAGGAGGGCGTCACCCGCGAGGCATCCGACGTCGACGACGGCATGGTGCTCGGGCTCAACCACCCCTTCGGCCCGCTGGCCTGGGGCGACGAGATCGGCCTCGACCACGTGCTCATGGTGCTCGACGGCCTGCGCGCCGAGCTCGGCGAGGAGCGCTACCGCGCGGCGCCGCTGCTGCGGCGGACGTTCGCCGAGGCCGGGCGCTTCCACCCCGAGCCCGACGGCTGACCTCACGTTCCGGGCGTGAGCAGCGTTCGAGCAGACGAGCCCGTGCCCCTGCCCCCGTTCCAGCGCTTCCTCGACGAGCACCGCGACCTGGTGTGGCGCTACCTCGCGGCGTCCGTCGGGCAGACGGACGCCGACGACTGCTTCCAGGAGACCTTCCTGTCGGCGTTGCGCGCCTACGGGCGCCTGCCCGAGGGCTCGAACCTGCGCGCCTGGGTCCTGACGATCGCCCAGCGCAAGGCGCTGGACCACCATCGCGCCCGGGGGCGCCGCGCCGTCCCGGTGGACGCCGTCCCCGAGGTGCCCCACCACGACCCGCCGCCGGGCGAGGACCCGGTCTGGGCGCGGGTCCGCGCCCTGCCGCCCAAGCAGCGGGCCGCCATCACCCTGCGCTACGCCGGCGACCTAAGCCACGCGCAGGTCGCTGTCGCCCTCGGGTGCAGCGAGGACGCGGCGCGCCGCAGCGCCCACGAAGGCCTCCGCAAGCTGCGACTGGAGCTCGACGCATGACCCAGCACGACCCGACCCTTCCGCCCGCCGACCCCGACGCCGCCGCGGCGGCCGCAGCCCGCTTCGCCGCGCGCTTCGGCGCGCAGGCCGACGTCGGCTACGCCGAGCTGGACTCCCCCGTCGGGCCGCTCGTCGTCGCGGGCACGCGGCGCGGCCTGGCGCGCGTGGCCTACGCCGACTTCCACGGCGGCGTCGACGCCGTGCTCGACGAGCTCGCCGAGACGCTGTCCCCGCGGATCCTGGAGGACCGCGCCCGCCTGGCGACGGTCGCCCGGGAGCTCGAGGAGTACTTCGAGGGCCGCCGGACCGCCTTCGACGTCCCGCTGGACTGGGGGCTGACCAAGGGCTTCGGCCGGCGGATCCTGCAGGCGACGGCCGACATCCCCTTCGGCGCAACGTCGACCTACCGCGGGGTGGCCGCGGGCGCCGGCAACGAGCGCGCCGTGCGGGCGGCGGGCAACGCGCTGGGAAGCAACCCGCTGCCGATCGTCGTCCCCTGCCATCGCGTGCTCCGGACCGGCGGCGCCCTGGGCGGCTACACCGGCGGCCTCGAGCGCAAGGTCCGGCTGCTCGCGCTCGAGGGCGTGCTGCTGGCGGACTAGTCCGGCGCGCTGAGGGCCGCCCGGTCGCGCGCCGCCTCGGCGCGGTCCAGGCACGCCCCCGCGCCCTCGGCGTGCGCGGCCGGGTCGACGGTGCCCAGGCGGGCATCGCCGTCCCAGGCGTGGGCCGGCCCACGCCAGAAGCCGCGCAGCGCGAGGAGCAGCATGGCCAGGCCCTCGAGCTCGACGACGTCGCTGAGCGGCGAGCGCGACGTCAGCCGTCCGCGGTCGCCGGCGCGAGGTGGTCGTTCAGGTGGGTGGCCAGCAGTCGGGTGTCAGCCATGGGGCGGTGGGTACCCGATCGCAGGAGACCGCGCCCGTGTGAGGAACCACACAGACGCCGGCCCCGCCGGTAACCCACGCTGCCGCCCGGAGTTCCTCCCACGAGAGCCCTATGAGCCACCAGTTCACCTACCCGACCGTCACCCCCGTCTCCCGGCCCGCCGGCACCCCAGCGCCGGCGGCCCCGCCCGCCGAAGGCCCCCGCCGGCCGGCCTGACCGCGCGTCGGGAGCGGCCGCTACGGTTCGCCTCCCCATGCGCGTGCACCTCATCGGCGGCGGTCGCGACCGCGACGCCGTCCTCGCCTCCCACGGCCCCTTCGTCGACGACGCGATGGCCGCCGGCGACGGTCCCGTCGTCGCCTACGTGCTCGACGACGGCCCCGCGACCGACCTCGAGCGCTGGACGTCCACGCTGCGCGACGCCGGCGCGCGTGAGGTCGTGGCCGTCCCGATCTCCGCCACCCGCGGGCCGCGCGCCGAGGACCTCGAGGGCGCCGGCGGCGTCTACGTCGCGGGGGGCTGGACCCCGGGCTACCGCGACGCGCTCATGGCCGCCGGCATGGCATGGCTCGACGTCGTCCGCCGCCGCCGGCTCCCCTACGCGGGCTTCAGCGCCGGCGCGGCGCTGGCCGCCGAGCGCGCGATCGTCGGTGGCTGGCGCGCGACGGTGGACGGTCGCGAGGTCGCGGTCTGCCCCGAGGAGGCGGGCGAGGACCTCGAGGGCATCACCGTCCGCGACGGGCTCGGCCTCGTCCCCTTCTGCGTCGACGTGCACGCTGCCCAATGGGGCACGCTTCCGCGTCTGCTGCACGCGCTGGCGATCGGCGACCGCGCCGAGGGCTGGGCGGTCGACGAGGGCACGGCGCTCGTGGTCACCGACGGCCTGCTGACCGTCCACGGCATCGGCGCGGCGCACCGGATCCGCCGCACCGCCGACGGCGCGACCGTGACCGCGCACGCCGCGGGCGCGACGGTCGAGCTGTCAGCCGCGGTCTAGCGCGCGTCCGAGGACTCGCGGCCGGCCCGCGCCGAGGTCTCGGTCTCGCCGAACGGCACCCACTGCGCCTCGGCGAGGTCGCCCTCCGGCATCCCCGCGGGCGTGGGGACCTCGGGGGTGTCGCGCAGGTACCACTCCGCGTCGAGGGCCGCCTGACAGCCCGAGCCCGCGGCGGTGACGGCCTGGCGGTAGGTGTGGTCCACGAGGTCGCCGGCGGCGAAGACGCCGGGCCGGTTGGTCCGCGTGGAGCGCCCCTGCGTGATGACGTAGCCCTCGTCATCCGTGTCGATCTGCCCGGCGACCAGGTCTGACTGCGGCTCATGGCCGATCGCGATGAACGAGCCGGCGCCCGCGATGACGCGGTCCTCGCCCGTCTCGACGTTGCGCAGGTGCACGCGCGGCAGGCCGCCGTCCGCGTCGGCCTCGAAGCGGTCGACGACGTACGGGGTGACGAACTCGATGTTCGCGGAGCCCTTGGCGCGGTCGAACATGATCTTCGACGCGCGGAACTCGCCGCGCCGGTGCACGATGCTGACCTTGGAGCCGAACTTGGCGAGGAAGATCGCCTCCTCCATCGCGCTGTCCCCGCCGCCGACGACGACGATGTGGCGGTCCTTGAAGAAGGCCGCGTCGCACGTGGCGCAGTAGGAGACGCCGCGGCCGCCCAGCTCGTCCTCGCCCGGGACGCCGAGCTTCTTGTGCTCCGCCCCCATCGACAGGACGACGGTGCGGGCCTGGAGCTCCTCGTCGCCGACGAACACCTTGTGGATCCCGCCGGGGTGGTCGGACAGCTCGACGCGCGTGGCGACGTCGGTCACGAAGCGCGTCCCGAACCGCTCCGCCTGGTCGCGCATGGCCTGCATGAGCTCGGGCCCCTGGATCCCCTGCGGGAAGCCGGGGTAGTTCTCGACCTCGGTGGTCTGCTGGAGCAGGCCACCCCACAGGAAGCCCTCGACCACCAGCGGCTCGAGGTTGGCCCGCGAGGTGTAGAGCGCCGCGGTGTAGCCCGCGGGGCCGGATCCGACGATGATCACGTTCTCGACCTTGCCCATGCTCACTCGCTTCCTACGTGCGTTCGGGGAGTCACTTCACTTTGTATAGTACCGCGTCCGGACAGCTCTCCGCGTGCCCGCGCGGGATCCTGCCGCCAGCCGGCGACGGTGTGTCGCAGCTGGAGGTAGGCGATCGCCCCGGGGATGGTGGGCAGCCAGAAGGCCAGGAGGCGATAGGTCAGCACGGCGATGAGCGCGAGCCCGTAGGGCACGCCGAAGGCGACGAACGTCCCTACCATGCCCGCGTCCACGCCGCCCACACCGCCCGGCAGCGGCAGCAGGTTGCCGAGCATCCCGACGAAGAAGCCCATGACGAGCACGGCGACGGGCGGGGCGTCGCCGAAGGCCTTGAAGGCCGCCCACAGCACCAGGATGTTGAACGCCCACCACGTGATCGCCCCGATCATCGCGGCATCCGGGTGGCGCGCCTTCTCGATCGCGAAGCGCACCCCGCCCGACAGCGAGGCGGGCCCCGCGGCCAGCCGCTTGACCCAGCGCAGCAGGCCCGGGTGCGCGGGGTTCATCCGCCCGAGGCGGCGCTCGAGGTCGCCCGGGACGAAGGCGATCGCGAGGAACACCGCGATGGCGACGCCGGCGAAGATCGCCGGGATGACGGTCAGGGCGAAGGGCGACTCGCCCGGGAACAGGCCGACGCGCAGGCCGATGCCGCAGACCAGCATCGCCGCCATGTACACGCCGTAGATCAGGACCAGGAAGGCGATCATCCGCTCGGCGACCTCCCGCCGCGGCATCCCCGAGCGTCGCAGGGCCCACGCCGTCAGCGCCACGCCTCCCGCCCCGCCGGCCGCGAACAGCCGCGTCGCCGCCAGCCCGGCCATCGTGATCAGGTAGCTCTCGCGATAGGTGATCGGCGAGCCCGGGGGCACGTGGATGCCCTGGAAGATCAGCACGTAGCTGCCGAAGGACAGGATCTGGAAGAGCAGCGCGGCGGCGATCCACCACGGATCGCCTTCGTCGAGGCGGTTCCACGTGTCCTTGACCCCGCCGAGCTCCGGCAGCACCACGATCAGGAAGGCCAGGACGGAGGCGACGAACAGCAGCGTCACGAGCGCGCTGCGCCGCGAGATCTGGATCCGCGGCATCTCCTCGTCGTCGTCGGTCCCCCCGGCCTCCGGGTTGACGGCGTCGACCTGTGCGCGGTCCGAGCTCACGTGCGGGCCCGAGCCTCGAGGCGCTGGACGCCGCGACCCACCGCGCGCAGCAGCGGCGCGAACCGCGGCCCCTGCCGGCGGACGGTCTCCGTCAGCGCGAGCCCGGCCACCAGGTCGATGACGTAGTGCTCGCCGAGGTAGACGAGTGCGAAGCCCAGCGTCCCCGCGTACGTCCAGCCCACCGCGCCCGCCACGGGACCCGTCTCGGCGAGCAAGTGCGCGGCCATCACGGATGTGGCGAAATGCAGCGAGGGCATGGCTGCCAGCGGGTTGCCTCCCAGGAAAGAGTAGAGCGGCGCCCACCGGTCCTCCCAGAACGCCTCGCCGTGCTCCACCATCATGCGCCGCAGCTCCGGGGCCCCGCCGACGCGGGCCGCGTACCAGGGCGGCGCCGTCGGGACGACCCAGTAGGCGATCACCCCGACGTCGAAGACGGCGTAGGTGCGCAGCGCCCCGGCCTCGAAGCGGTCCCGGTGGAAGACGAGCAGGTAGGCCGCCGTGCCGTGCGGGATCAGGAACCACAGCCAGTGCGCCCAGACGAGCACCTGCTCGGGGCGCCGGAGGCGGCCGGGGCTCCCCAGCGCCCGCTGCAGCCGGGCGCCGGGCAGCTCGCCAAGCCCGAGCAGCCGGTCGATCCGGACGGGGTAGTCCACCCGGACGCGGGCCTCGAGCGCCTCCGGGTCGTCGTTCGGCATCTCGTAGTGCGCGAGGTAGCCCCACATCTGCAGGGCGCAGGTCCCCACGTCCCGGGCGCGCGTGCGCGGCAGCGCCACGCAGAGCGCGAAGGGAGCGGCGACGGTGGCGAGGGTCACCACCGGAGGCGGGAGCCGCGCCCGGCGGCGAGCCAGCGGGGCCACCACACCCGCGGCGACCACCCCCCAAGCGGCGACCCGGAACGCTCGGCTCGACAGGGGCACGGGGCGCCGAGTATAGGTAGGGACATGGACGGTCCCTTCCCCGGCGGGATGCCGCCGGCCGCGTCCGGAGCGTCCGTGCCCCGCCTGCCAAGGCGGCCGGCAGGGCGGGCGGACGGGCGGAACACGGGCGCGTGGGGCCTCGTGGGCCGGCGCGTCCCGGGCGCGCACGGCATCGCCAGGACCGGGGCCTGGCTGCGCCCGGCGGGCCACCTCAGGTAGAACAGGGACAGTGCCACCACCCGAGCTGCAGCCGGGCGACGAGTTCGCAGGCCACCGGATCGAGGGCGTGGCCGGCCGCGGCGGGATGGGCGTGGTCTACCGCGCCAGGCAGCTGGATCTCGACCGCGCGGTCGCGCTGAAGCTCATCGCGGGGGCCATGGCGGAGGACGACGGCTTCCGCGACCGCTTCATCCGCGAGTCGCGCGTGGCCGCGTCCATCGACCACCCGAACGTCATCCCGGTGTACTACTCGGGGGCCAGCCACGACGGGCGCCTCTACATCGCCATGCGCTACGTCGGCGGCGACGACCTGCGCACGCTCGTCCGCCGCGAGGGCCCGCTCCCCGCCCAGCGCGCGGCGCGGATCGTCTCCCAGGTCGCCGCCGCGCTCGACGCCGCCCACGCCGCGGGGATGGTCCACCGCGACGTCAAGCCGGCCAACGTCCTGCTCGGCCCGCGCGACCACGCCTACCTCACCGACTTCGGGCTGACCAAGAGCCTCCAGTCCATGTCGGGGGCCACGCGCGCGGGCGGGTGGGTCGGGACGCTCGGCTACGTCGCGCCCGAGCAGATCCGCGGCGAGCCCGTCGACGCGCGCACGGACGTCTACGCGTTGGGCTGCGTCCTCTACTACGCGCTGACCGGCGCGACGCCCTACCAGCGAGACTCCGACGAGGCGACGCTGTGGGCCCACCTCAACGACCCGCCGCCGCCGATCACCGCGCGGATGCCGGACGTGCCCGGGGGCTTCGAGGACGTCATCGGCCGGGCCCTCGCCAAGGACCCGGCCGAGCGCTTCCCGTCCGCCGGCGACCTGGGTCGCGCGGCGCTCGCCGCCGGGGGGCTCGCCTCGCCGGATCACCAGCCGCCCGAGCGCGTGGTCGCCACGGGCGCAGCGGCCCCGCCCGTGGACGACGAGACGGTCGTCTCCCCCAGCCGCTCGCCGACCGTCCGCGCGGACCCGGGGCCCGCCGCCACGGCGCGCCGCAGCCGCCCGAGCGGCGTGCTGCTGCTGGTCATGGCGATCAGCCTGCTGACGGTCGGCGGCGTGGTGGCGCTGCTGTTGAACGCGGGCGGAGACGCGCCGGGAAGGCGCGCGGCGACCACCACGGCGCCGCGCCGCCCGGCGGCGCCGGCCGCCGCGGGGCAGCTGATCGCGACGGTGCCCGCGGGCTTCCGCCCCAACGCCGTCGTGGCCACCGCCGACCGCGTCTACGTCACCTCACCCGGCAGCTCGCGCATCGCCGCGATCTCCACCGCGCGCAACAAGCCGGTCCGCCAGGCCCCACGCGTCGGCGCGGGCGCCGCGTCGCTCGCCGCGGGCTTCGGCTCGCTCTGGGTGGTCAAGGGCAACACCCAGACCCTCCTGCGCTACGGCCTGCGCTCGGGGGTGCGCCAGGGCCCGCCGGTCGCCCTGCCCTCGGGGCAGGCCGTCGCCGTCGACGTGGACGCCGGCGGGGTCTGGGTCGGCAGCCGCAGCGGCGCCAACCGGGCCATCCCGCAGACCGTCACCCGCGTCGCGCCCGGCGCCACGGCCCCGCAGCGCGTGGTCCCCGTGGCCAACGGCGTCCAGAACATCGCGGTCGGCGGGTCCTACGTCTGGATCGTCAACCGCAACCGGCGCAACCTGACGCGTCTGGACATCGCGACGGGCGCCACGCGCACCGCCCCGACGGGCCGCGGGGCCTACGCGGTCGCGGTGGCCGGCGGCCGCGTGTGGGTGACCAACCAGGACGAGGCCACCGTCACCGAGTACTCCGCGGGAACGCTGCGGCGGCTCAGGCGGATTCCCGTCGGCCGCAGCCCGCAGGGCATCGCCGTGGGCGGCGGGGCGGTCTGGGTGGCCAACAACCTCGACGGGACCGCGACCCGGATCGACGCGAAGACCGGCAAGGTCGTGGGCGGGCCACTCGAGATCGGCACGAACCCGTTCGCGGTCGCCGTGCACGGCAGGACCGCGTGGTTCACGCTGCTCGGCGACAACGCCGTCGCCCGCGTGGACTTCCGGTAGCTACAGGTCGCGGACGGAGATCATCCCCGACTGCAGCGCCTCGGCCACCAGGCGCGAGCGCTTCTGGTTCTGCGGCAGATGCTCGATCCCGAAGCGCGCGAACAGCGAGCGCAGGTGGCTCTTGACGGCATCCACCGACAGGAACAGCTCGTTGGCGATGTCCTGGTTGGTGGCCGGCACCGCGAACTCGTCGTGCTTGTAGGGACGCGCGAGGGCGATCAGGACCTGTCGCTGGGTGGCCGGCAGGTCGCTCAGCGCGACCTGGCGCCCGGCGACCTGCGTCGGCCGTGAGTCCTCGGTCTCGGGACGGCGGTAGGCCAGCATCGTCCGCCCGACGCGCACGACGTCGCCGTCGCGCAGCCGCTGGCGGCCGGAGATCCGGGTGCCGTTGAGGTAGGTCCCGTTGCGCGACAGCCCGTCGTCGCTCACCGTCCACTCGCCGGCGGTGCACTCGAGCTCGGCGTGGACGCGGGAGACCTCCGTATCCCATTGCAGGTCCACGTCGTTCTGAGCGGCACGACCGATGCTCAGCCGCCCGACCGACGGGTCCAGCTCCACGATGCGCTGCCCGCCGTCGCCCTCGCGCAGGACGAGGAACGGCCGGCCGACGCGCTCGGCCTCGATGCGGTCGCGCAGCTCTTCCGGGGAGGCGGCGTGCGCGGCGATGGGTGACCCTTCCATTGGCTCCCAAGATGCCACATCGGCCGGTCAAGCCACCCTAGGTGGGACAGTCGGCCCCCCGGGGTGGGGATGCCGGCCACCCGGGGGTCCTGGGCGCGGCTCCCCCGCGGCGGGAGGCTTGCGTCCATGCCCACCGCCCCCGTCTCCGCGCCCCGTCCCTCCGCCCGCCGGCGCACCGACGACGAGCTCGTCGCCCTCGTCCGCTCGGGGGACGCCGCCGCCTTCGACGCCATCGTCGCCCGCTACCAGGCCCAGCTGCTGGCGTTCGCCCGCCAGCTGCTCGGCGGCGCCCACCACGACGCCGAGGAGGCCGTGCAGGACGCGTTCGTGCGCGGCCTCGGGGCGCTGCGGCGCGACGCGGGGCGGCCGATCGCCCTGAAGCCGTGGCTGTTCGCGATCACCCGCAACGCCTGCCTGGACCGCCTGCGCCGGCCGGTGCGGACGGTCGCCCTCGCGCCGCTGGAGCCCGTGCTGCGCGACCGGGGCGACGACCCGCACGCCCGCCTGGCGCGGCGCGAGCAGCTCAAGGTCCTCGTCGGGGGCCTGCAGGGACTCCCCGAGCGCCAGCGCGCCGCCCTGGTCATGCACGAGCTGGAAGGCCGCTCCCACGAGGAGATGGCCGCCGGGCTCGGCGTGTCCGTCGGGGCGAGCAAGGCCCTGGTCTCCCGCGCCCGCTCGGGTCTCGCGCACCTGCGCGAGGTGGCCTGACGACCGCGTCGCCCAGGGGGCTACCCTGCCGCCGTGGCGCGCCCGGCGGCCTACGTCTTCGGCTACGGCTCCCTCGCCGCGGTGGCGGCGGCGGCCGCCCGCCAGGCGCCGGCGCGCGACGGGGACCCACGGGGCTACGTCACCGAGCTGCGCGGCCACGAGCGGTGGTGGGGCGTGGCGATGGACAACCGCCAGGCCATCCCGGGCTACAAGCGCTACCTGGACGCCGACGGCGACGCCCCGCCGGTGTTCGTCTGCTTCCTCGACCTGCGCCCCCTGGCGGACGGCCCGCGATCGGCGCCCGCCGTCAACGGCGTGTGCACGCCGGTCAGCCGCCGGGCGCTCGCCGCGCTGGACCGGCGCGAGCGCAACTACCGGCGCGTCGACGTCAGCCCGCTGGTGGGGCACGCAGCGGCGACCGTGTGGGCCTACGTCGGGTCCGACGGCGGCCGCGCCCGCGCGCAGGCGGGCCGGGACGCGGGCAGCGCGGTGGTCGCGCATGAGTACTGCGGGCTGGTCGAGCGCGGCTTCGCGCGCCTCGGGCCCCGGGAGATGGAGCGCTACCGGGCCACGACGGCCCCGCCGGGGGTCCCGGAGGTGGCGCTCACGCGGGAGGAGCTGCCGCCGGCGCGGCGGCCGGGAGGCCTGCTGCGGCGCGGACGAAGCTCCGGATGACCGGGTTGGCGTCGTCCACCTCGGGATGCCATTGCACGCCCAGGACGAAGCGCCGGTCCGGCATCTCGAGCGCCTCGGGCAGCTCGTCGATCGCTGAGCGACCCGAGACCACGAGGCCCTCGCCCACGCGGTCGACGCCCTGGTGGTGGTGCGACTTGGTCTCGTGGACCGCCTCGCCGGCGGCCTCGCGGGCCAGCGATCCCTCGGCCAGGTCCACGTCGTGCTCCGAGTTCAGGAAGGACCCCACGGTCCTGCGGTGCTCGTCGTGGCCGACCACGTCGGGCAAGTGCTGGTGCAGGGTGCCGCCGGCAGCGACGTTGAGGACCTGCAGGCCGCGGCAGATGGCCAGGACGGGCAGGTCGCGCTCGACCGCGCGGCGCGCGAGCTCGAGCTCCCACGTGTCCCGCGGCGGGCACGTGCCGAGCGTGAGCTCGTGCGCCTCGGCGCCGTAGCTCGAGGGCTCCATGTCGGCGCCGCCGGCCAGCACGAGCCCGTCGAGGACGTCGAGCAGCCCGTCCGCGTCGACGTCCTCGCCCTCGGGCGGGGGCGGGATCAGCAGCGGGCGCCCGCCTGCGCGGGTGACCGCGTCCGCGTAGTCGTGCGGGAGCAGGTGCGCCGGCTGCGACCAGGCGCCCCAGGCGGCGGGCTCGAGCGCGGTGCAGATGCCGATCAGCGGACGGGCCATCCCTGCACCGTAGCGAGGCCGCCGGCCCGCCCGGGCGCCACCGGCCGCTGGTCGCCGCCTCTCCCACGCGCCGCCATAGGATGCGGCGCCATGAGCTCCTATGAGGTCGACCGCGCGTTCGAGACGGTGACGGTGCTGCGCGACGGTGGCGCGGCCCGCATCGAGCTGTCGCGTCCCGAGACGATGAACGCGTGGAACCGGCAGCTCGGGCTGGACCTGCGCGCCGCCGTCGAGGCGGTCGCCGGCGACCCGGCCGTGCGCTGCGTCTGCCTCGCGGGCGCGGGGCGCGCGTTCTCCTCGGGGGCGGACCTGAAGGAGATGGGCTCGGCCGAGGACCTCGACGCCGGTGGACGACCGGACGTCTACCGCGTGCTGACGGAGCGCTACCACCCGATCATCCTCGGGCTGCGCGCCATGCCGAAGCCCGTGGTGGCCGCCGTCCATGGGCCCGCCGTGGGCATCGGCCTGTCCCTCGCGCTGGCGGCCGACCTGGTGGTCGCGGCCGAGTCGGCCTACTTCCTGCTCGCGTTCGTGAACATCGGCCTCGTGCCCGACGGCGGCTCGTCGGGCTTGGTTCCCGCGCGCGTGGGCATGACCCGCGCCATGGAGATGTCGATGCTCGGGGAGCGCATCCCCGCGGCCCAGGCGCTCGACTGGGGGCTGATCAACCGCGTGCACCCCGACGCGGGGTTCCGCGGGGAGGTCGACGCGCTCGTCCAGCGCCTCGCCGCCGGGCCGACGCGCGCCTACGCGGGCGCCAAGCGCCAGCTCAACGCCTGGACGCAGCGGGGCCTGGAGGACCAGCTGGAGCTCGAGGCGACCATCCAGCGGGAGATGGCGGGCTCGGACGACTTCGTCGAGGGCGTCAGCGCGTTCGTGCACAAGCGCCAGGCTGCCTTCGGGGGGAGTTGAGGGTGCCGCGTTCGAAGCCTTCTGACCCCGTCGTGACTAATATCCCGGCCGCCTTGCGCCCGAACAGCTCCACCCCCACCTCCAGGCGCCGCCGCCTCGCGCTGGCACTGGCCGCCGTGACCGTCGTGTCCCTTGCCGTCGCCGGTCCCGCCTTCGCCGACTTCTGGACCCCGGAGTCCGGTGGATCGCCGAACGCGGACCGCATCGACACGCTCTACAAGCTGGTGCTGGTCGTCGCCGCGGTGGTCTTCATCGGCGTCGAGGGCGCGCTGTTCTACTCCCTCTTCAAGTTCCGGGCGCGCAAGGGCGCCGTCGCCGCGCAGATCCGCGGCAACACCCGCCTGGAGATCGGCTGGACCGTGGGCGCGGCCGTGATCCTCGTGATCCTCGCGGTGGTCACGTTCATCAAGCTCCCCGGCATCCGCAACCCCGAGAACTCGGGGCCCGGAGGCCTCCAGACGGCCGACACCGGGATCCTCACCGCGCAGGTCGACGCGCGCAAGCCGCCGAACGGGAAGTCCCTGGACATCGACGTCAACGGCCAGCAGTACATCTGGCGCTACACCTACCCCGACGGCGACAACAACACGTTGAACAACCCCTTCTCCTACGAGGAGATGGTGGTCCCCGTCGACACGACGGTCACGCTCAACATCCGCGCCCAGGACGTCGCCCACTCCTGGTGGATCCCGAAGCTCGGCGGGAAGTTCGACGCCGTGCCGGGCTACACCAACCACACCTGGTTCAAGATCCCCGCCAAGTTCGCCGGCCGGACGTTCGCCCAGGGCACGCTCTTCCGGGGCCAGTGCGCCGAGCTGTGCGGGCGCAACCACGCGAACATGACCGCCCAGGTCCGGGCGGTCACCCCCGCGCAGTTCGAGCAGTGGCTCGCCGCGCGCAAGACCGAGGTCAAGCAGGCGGACGACGCCGCCGCCGCCGAGCGCAAGAAGCTCGACGCCCAGCTCAACGGACAATAGGCCGCCCCCGCGCCGCCGCGACCCACCTGAACTTCATGGCCACCACTGAGATCGCCCGCCCCACCGCGCCCGCCGCGGTCCCCCAGATCGCCGCGCACGACGTCGGTCGCGAGCCCACGGGATGGACCTCGTGGGTGACCACGACGGACCACAAGCGGATCGGGATCATGTACCTGGTCCTGACGTTCGTCTTCTTCATCATGGGCGGCGTCGAGGCGCTCATGATCCGGCTGCAGCTCAGCCAGGCGGACAACACGCTGCTGACGCCGCAGACGTACAACGAGCTGTTCACGATGCACGGGACGACGATGATCTTCCTGTTCGTCGTGCCGATCATGGCCGGCTTCGGCAACTACCTGGTGCCGCTGATGATCGGGGCCCGGGACATGGCGTTCCCGAAGCTCAACGCGCTCTCCTTCTGGCTGCTGGCCGCGGGCGGCCTCGTGTTCTACGGGTCGATCTTCTTCTCCCCGCCCGAGTGCGGCTGGACGTGCTACTCGCCGCTGTCGAACTCGTCCTACCTGCCGTCGGGCGGCGTCGACGCGTGGATCTTCCTCATCCACCTCACCGGGCTCTCCTCGCTCATCGGCGCGATCAACTTCTACGCCACGATCGCGAACATGCGCGCGCCCGGCATGGGCTGGGGGCGCCTGCCGCTGTTCGTGTGGACGATCCTGACCTACGCGGTCCTGCTCATCCTCGCCCTGCCGGTCATCGGCGGCGCGGTGACGCTGCTGCTCACCGACCGCCACTTCGGGACGCACTTCTACGACCCGTCCAGCGGCGGCAGCCCGCTGCTGTGGCAGCACCTCTTCTGGTTCTTCGGGCACCCCGAGGTCTACATCATGGTGCTGCCGGGCTTCGGCATCATCTCCGAGGTCCTGCCCGTGTTCGCCCGCAAGCCGATCTTCGGCTACA
>JAXDGY010000257.1:0-5603 GCA_034664785.1 Solirubrobacteraceae bacterium | reverse complement strand
GTCGGCGCCGCAGGCGATCGCCTTGGAGACGTCACCGCCCGTGCGCATGCCGCCGTCGGCGATGACCTGCACGTACTCGCCCGTCTCGAGCATGTGGGTGGACCGCGCCCCGGCGACGTCCGCGATGGCCGTCGCCTGCGGCACGCCGACGCCCAGGACGCCGCGCGTGGTGCACGCCGCGCCGGGACCGACGCCGACGAGCACGCCGGCCGCGCCGGTGCGCATCAGGTGCAGGCCGGTGTGGTAGCTCGCGCAGCCGCCGACGATGACCGGGACGCCGACCTCGCGGATGAACTCCTTGAGGTTCAGGGCGTGGGAGTGCAGCGAGACGTGCTCGGCCGAGACGACCGTGCCCTGGATGACCAGGATGTCCAGCCCGGCCTCGAGCGCGAGCTCGTAGTACTTCTCGACGCGCTGGGGCGTGAGCGACGCGGCGGTGACGACGCCCTGCGCCTTGATCTCGCGCACCCGCTGGGCGATGAGCTCCGGCTTGACGGGCTCCTGGTAGATGCGCTGCATCTCGCGCGTCGCCACGTCCTTGGGCAGCTGCGCGATGCGGGCGAGCTGCTCCTCGGCGTCCTCGTAGCGGGTGAAGATCCCCTCGAGGTTCAGGACGGCGAGGCCGCCGAGCTTGCCGACGATGCCGGCGGTGCGCGGCGACACGACGCCGTCCATCGCGGAGGCGAGCAGCGGCAGCTCGAAGCGGTAGGGACCGAGCTTCCAGGTCACGTCGACGTCATCGGGGTCCCGCGTGCGGCGGCTCGGGACGATGGCGATGTCGTCGAATCCGTAGGCGCGGCGGGCCTTCTTCCCGCGACCGATCTCGATCTCCATGGTGTGATCCTAAGGACGTGGGCGGACGAGAAGAGCCCGCGCTGGCGGGCTCTGGGGACGGCGATTCCAAGGACCTGTGAGGCGGCAACCCAAGGTCCACGGCAGGGTAGCAGCGGGGTCCGACGGGCCCGTCGACGGGGCGCCGCTCAGGAGACCTCGGCCGGGACCGAGAGCCACTCGAGCGCCGTCTCCGCGACGGTGCGCTCGACCTCACGCGGATCGATGAGCCCCGCGCCGAGTCGCTGGGTGGACTCCGCGCCGCACGCGACCCCGAAGCGCAGGCAGTCCCCGAGGGCCTGGCCCGTATAGCGCGAGGCCACGAAGCCGGCCAGGAAGGCGTCGCCGGACCCGACCGCCGCGACCGCCTCCCGCGGCGCGATCCACACGCGAGCGATCTGCCGCTCGCCGCCGTCCTGCACGCAGGCCAGGCAGCCGTCGGGGACGGTCATGATCGACTCGCGCGCGCCGAGCTGCACCATCTCGCGGACCGCGATGACCCGGTCCTCCTCGTCGTTGAACTCGTGCCCGACGAGCTCCTCGGCCTCGAGCACGTTCGGGGAGATGACGTCCGGCTCGGCGCGGACCGCGTGGCGCAGCGGCTCCCCGTCGGTGTCGATGACCGTGGTCACGTCCATCCGGCGCAGGTCGCGGATCAGCCCGGCGTAGACGTCGGGATCCAGGCCGCGCGGCAGCGAGCCGGCGAACACCACGATGTCCGCACCGCGGGCGAGGTACAGCAGCTTGTCCCGGAAGAGCTCGATCTCCTTCGGGCTGACGGCCGGGCCGCGCTCGTTGATCTCGGTCTGCTCGCCGTTCGTGGGGTCGTAGACGGCGGTGTTCGTGCGGGACTCCTCGCGGATGCGCACGAAGTCGTTGAGGATCGACTCGTCGGTCAACTGCTCGACGATGCGCGTCCCCGTCGGGCCGCCGGCGAAGCCCGTGGCGATGACGGGCTGGCCCAGCGTCTTGAGCGTGCGCGCGACGTTGACGCCCTTGCCGCCCGCCATGGTCGTCTGCTCGACCGTGCGGTGACGCCGGCCCAGCCGGAAGCTCGGCACGGACAAGGACTTGTCGATGGCCGCGTTGAGCGTGACGGTGATGATCATGCAGTCTCGGTCTCTCCCACCGGCCCCCGCCGGCGCCGGACGGCGCGGCGACGGAGCAGCACGAGTCCCAGGCTACCGACCGCGAACACGGCCAGGAGCAGGAGGACGACCGGGCTACCCGCAAGGTGCTCGAGTCGCTGCACGGCCGAGGCCGCGGACACCGCCGACGCGGTGACGAGCGCGACCCGGTCGACCACCTTGCCCCGCTGGCGCACCACCAGCGTGCCGAGGCGGGTCCCCTGGGGCACCGGACCCTCGACCTCCGACGGCGTCCCGGTCACCGTCACCGACAGCTTCTCGCCGCGGCGCGCGACGCGCCCGATCGTCCGCGACGCGACGAGCCGGACCTCCTCGTCACGGTAGGCCAGGGGCGCCGCCGCGTAGCGGCGGCCCTCGGTGACCGGGTGCACGACGTGGTAGCGCGCGGTGCCGTAGCGCAGCAGCGCCAGGGTGTCCTGCTCGCGGGCAGCGTCCGACGGGTCGCCGAGCACGGCGCTCAGGACGGTGACGCCGTGGCGGCTGCCGGAGCCGACCAGGACGTAGCCGGCGCCGCGCGTGTGGCCGGTCTTCACCCCGTTGACCCAGGGGACGCTGCGCACGAGGCCGTTCTGGTTGGGGAACGTCCGCGTGCGGGAGCCCTTGCCGATCGTGACGCTGCGCAGGTCGACCGTCTCGCGTGCGAAGCGGTTGGCGCGCAGCAGCAGGGCGAGCTTCACGAGATCGGATGCCGTGGAGTAGTTCCCGGGCACGTCGAGCCCGACCGGGGTGGTGAAGTGCGTGTCGTGGAGCCCCAGCTTGCGGGCCCGCTCGTTCATGAGCGCCACGAACGCCTTGCGCGAGCCCGCCACGCGGACCGCGAGCGTCTGCGCCGCGTCGTTCGCGCTCTGGACGAGCAGCGCGCGCACGTACTCGCGCACGGTCAGCCGCTCGCCCGCCCGGATCCCCGCGATGGACTCCGCAGGCGCGGCGGCGTAGGGGACCGCGGTCAGGACGTCGTCGAGCGGAAGGCGCTCGAGCGCCAGCAGGGCGGTCATGAGCTTCGTCGTCGATGCGATCGGGCGACGCTCGTCCGCGTTGCGCGAGTAGACGATGTCCCCCGTGGCCGGCTCGACCAGGATCGCGGCGGGCGCACGGATCGACGGTGGGCGCGGGGCGGCCGCGCCGGCGGGCGCGGCCGCGGGCAGCCCGACGACCGCCGCGAGGACCACGAGCAGCCCGGCCACCGGAGGTCGCGGGAGCATGCGGGGCGGTCGGGTCACGGGGCGAGCTTGAGCTTCTGGCCGGTCCGCAGCGCGCCGGCGTCGACGTTCGGGTTGAGGCTCTGGATCCGGGACAGGCTGATGCCGGTGCTCGCGGCGATCCCGGACAGCGTGTCCCCGGCCTTGACGGTGTAGGTGCGTGGCTGCGATGCCGTGGTCGTCGTCGTGGACGTCCGCGTCGAGGTCTGCGTCGTCGGGCGGGCGTCGGGGTTGGAGCCGCTGGTCGATGTGCTGCCCCCGGACTGCACGACCAGCAGGACGGCGAGCGCCGCCGCGACGAGGGCGAGCGGCGCCAGCAGGCGCGCGGAACGGCTTGAGCGCATGGGTGACCGGAGGATACGGCGCCGACCCGTCGCTAGCCGTCGGCCAGGCGCCAGGCTTGCGTGCGCAGGCGCTCGGCCTCCGCACGGGCGGCGGCGGCGGGATCCGCGTGCGCGCCGGGCGCCTCGTGGGCGAGCACGATGCTCCGCGAGGCGGTGACCAGCCCGGCCGCGCGCCCTGGCGCGAAGGCGGGCGCGAGGTCCTCCACGCGGCCCCCCTGGGCGCCGATCCCGGGCAGCAGGAACGGCGTGGCGGGCATGAGCTCGCGGGCGCGGGCCAGGTGCTGCGGTGCGGTCGCGCCGACCACCGCGCCGACGTCGGTCAGCCCTGACGCGGGGCCGGGCTCGCCGGCGCCCGCGACCAGGGCGGCGACGGCCTCCCAGACGCGGCCGCCGCCGGCGAGCTCGAGGTCCTCCACGTCCGCCGCCCCGGGGTTGGAGGTGCGGACCAGGGCGAACAGGCCGGCGCCGGCGGCGGCGGCCACGGCGCGGAAGGAGGCGACGGTGTCGGCGCCCATGTACGCCGAGATGGTCAGCGCGTCGGCGCCGAGGCCTTCGAGCGCGCCGAACGGGCTCGGGGTGCTGCCGAGCAGCGCCTGCGCATACGCCGTGGCGCTCACGTCGATGTCGCCGCGCTTGGCGTCGGCGAGGACGAGCAGGCCTGCCGCGCGGGCGTGGTCGCAGACGAGCTGGAGCGCGGCGCGCCCCGGCGCGCCGAGCCGCTCGAAGCACGCGAGCTGCGGCTTGACGGCGACGACGGCGGGCGCCACGGCGTCGACGACGGAGCGGCAGTGGGCGAGCACGGCGGCGGCGGCGCGGTCGAGGTCCGTCGCCACCTCGGGCGACGGCGCGTCGGACCCGGGCCACAGCCGGGCGGGGTCGGGGTCCAGGCCCAGGACGACCTGGCTCTCCCGCGCGGCGACGCGCTCGGTGAGACGGTCGCCGAAGGGCGAGGGAACCATGGGGTCGCCGGCGTCCGGGCTAGCCCCGGACGGCCTTCTTGAGCGTCGAGCCGGAGGTGAAGCGCGGGATGCGCGTGGCCCCGATCTCGATCGCCTCGCCCGTGCGCGGGTTCACGCCCTGGCGCGCACCGCGCTCGGCGACGTGGAACTTCCCGAACCCGGTGAGCGTCACCTCGCCGCCTTCGGCAAGCGCCTCCTCGATCACCCTCAGTGCCGCGTCCACCGCGTCCCCGGCCTCCTTGCGGGCCAGCCCGGTCCGGCTGGCCACGTGTTCGACGAACTCGGACTTCGTCACTGGCTTCTCTCCTTGCCGTGAGCTCAGGGGGGCGACGCTACCAAGGCGCCGGCGACCGGGTCAGTACGGCGCCAGACCGCACAGCACGGCGCGCAGGTCGTGGGCGACCAGCGCGCCCGGCGCGCCCGGTCCGACGGCGGCCGCCACGGCGTGCGTCGCCGACCGCGCGGCGTGGACGGCGCCGTCGCCGTCGGCCAGCCGGACGCCCTCGCCGGCGGGGACCTCGCGCAGCGCCGCCTCCGCGCGGGCGCCGAGGGCCGCGTCGCCCGCCAGGGTGCTCCAGTCGGGGCCGAGCACGGCGACGGCGCGGAGCTCCGCGGTGAGGGTCTCGACGTAGGCCGCCGCGAGCTCCGGCGCGAGGGTCGTCATCGCGATGCGGAACGATACGGCGCGATGCCCCTGAACCGGATCGCCTGGCTGGCCACCGTCGCGGCCTGCGTGCTCACCGCCCTCATCCTGCTGCTGTCGGGGTACCAGGGGTATGCGGCGATCGCCGTCGCCGTCGGCGCGTCGGCGGCGATCAACCTGGCCTAGGCAGATTCGCCTGGCGGCTCATCTGCTTGGGACGAATCCGGCTGCGCCGTCTTCGTCCGGCGCCGCGTCAGATCCGGGTCGGGAGCGGGTAGATTCGCCTGGCGGCTCATCCGCTTGGGACGAATCCGGCTGGGCCGTCTTCGTCCGGCGCCGTGTCAGGTCCGGCTCGGGTCGGTGGTGAGGTGCGCGAGCAGGAGGCGGGCGGCGCGGCCGCGGTGTGAGATCGCCGCCTTCTCGTCCGGCGTCAGCTCGGCCATCGTGCGCTCCGGCCCGGTGACGTCGTCGGGCACGAA
>JAXDGY010000256.1:0-7943 GCA_034664785.1 Solirubrobacteraceae bacterium | reverse complement strand
ACGACGGTCGTCGGGACCTGCACGACCGGGATCCCGCGCTGGTAGCCCGCGGCGCAGAACCCCGCGAGGTCCCCGACGACCCCGCCGCCGAGCGCGACGACGTGGTCGGCGCGCGTGACGCCCATGGCGGCCAGGGCGCGCCAGACCCGCTCGGCGGTGGCCAGCGTCTTGGCGCCCTCCCCGGGCGGGATCTCCACCAGGCCGGCGAGGTCCCCGATGCGCCCGGCGTAGTGCTCGGCCACGTGCTCGTCGCTGACGCAGAAGCGCCGCCCGTCGACCGGCCACGGCAGCCGCCCGAGCAGCCCGCGCCCCACCCACACCGGGTAGTCGCCGCCCGCCGTGGTGGCCCAGAGCAGCCGCGTCCCCGCCGGGGCATCCGCGAGGGCCTGCAGCGCGCCGAGCGCGGCGGGCAGGGCGTCGGCGCCCGGCAGGACGGCCCGCGCCGCGCGGGTGTAGAGCGCCTGGCGCTCGGCGTATCGCGCCTCGAAGGCGGCGCGGTCGCGGGCCAGCGGCCGGCCGCGGCCGTGCGCTCGCTCCCACGCCGTCGCGACGGGGACGTCCATCAGGACGGCCGTGTGGCGCGCGAGGGCGTCACGGATGCGCTCGGAGCCGAGCGCGCCGCCGCCGAGGGCGATCACGCCGCCGTCGGCCTCGGCGAGCGTGCGGGCGGTGAGCTCCGCCTCGCGCTCGCGGAAGGCGGCCTCACCCTCGCGGTCGAAGAACGCCTCGATCGACCCGCCGAGCTGCGCCTCCAGCATCCGGTCGCAGTCGACGGCCTCCACCCCGAGCGCCGCGGCGGCCCGGCGGGCGGCGGTCGACTTCCCCGCGCCCATGAAGCCGATGAAGACGAGCGCCGGGCTCAGCTCTGGTGCGCCCGCTGCCATCCGATGCGGTCGCTGTAGGCGTCGACCGCCGCGCGCACGTCGTCGATGTGGTCGCCGCCGAACTTGCGGCGGTAGGCGTCGGCGAGGACGAGCGCGATCATCGCCTCCCCCACCACGCCGGCCGCCGGGACGGTGCACGAGTCGGTGCGCTCCCGCAGCGCCTGCGCGGGCTCGCGGGTGTCGACGTCGACGGACTGCAGGGGCTTGGTGAGCGTCGGCAGCGGCTTCATCGCGCCGCGGGTCAGCAGGGGGTCGCCCGTGGTCATGCCGCCCTCCAGGCCGCCGGAGCGGTTGGTGTGGCGGTGGTAGCCGTCGTCCTCGTCGAAGAAGATCTCGTCGTGGGCCTGCGAGCCCGGGCGCCCCGCGACGTCCCACGCGTCGCCGATCGCCACGCCCTTGACGGCTTGGATCGAGCAGATCGCCATGGCCAGCCGGCCGTCCAGGCGCTCCTCCCAGGAGACATGCGAGCCGAGGCCGGGGACCAGCCCGAAGGCGACGACCTCGAAGACGCCGCCGATCGACTCGTTGGCCTTCCGCTGGGCGTTGATGTGCTGGACCATCGCCCGGCCCGCCTCCGGATCCAGGCAGCGGACCGGATCGTCGTCGACGCCCTCGAAGTCCTCCAGGCCGAGCGCGCCGTCGCGCTCGGGGGCGTGGACGGAGCCGATCTGCACCACGTGGGAGCGGATCTCGACGCCGAGGGCGCCGAGGAACGCCTTGCACAGCGCCCCGCCCGCCACGCGTGCCGCGGTCTCCCGGGCGCTGGCCCGCTCCAGGACGTTGCGGACGTCGGTGTGGCCGTACTTCCAGAGGCCGACGAGGTCGGCGTGACCGGGCCGCGGGAGGTGCACCTCGGGCACCTCCGCGTCCACCGGCCAGGGGTTCATCCGCTCCTCCCAGTTGGCGTAGTCGCGGTTGGCGACCAGGAGGGCCACCGGGGAGCCCAGCGTCCGCCCGTGGCGCACCCCGCTGGTGACCTCGGCGGCGTCGCGCTCGATCTTCATGCGCCCGCCGCGGCCGTGGCCGAGCTGACGGCGCGCCATGTCCGCGTTGATCGCGTCGCGGTCGAGCTCCAGCCCGGCCGGGAGGCCCTCGACCACGCAGGTCAGGCCGGGGCCGTGCGACTCGCCGGCGGTGATGAGCCTCAGTGCCATGGGGCACCGAAGCATAGGAGGCGGCGGGCCTGCCCTACGGCGCGGGCTGCGCCGGCGGCACCACGGGGGCGGCCGGGGCGGCCGGGGCCCGGTGCAGCAGCCCGGTCTTCGCGTCGTAGCCGTACTGGCCCAGCGCCAGGGCGGCGCCCGCGCGGATCGCCGTGCGCAGCGCCTCGCGGCCGATGCCGGACTCGCTCCCGCGGGCCTCGCGGGCCAGGTCCTCGGTGCGGGAGGCGGTGCCGACCACGCGATCCACGTCGAGCTCCGTGGTGCCCTGGGCGGTCGCGGAGCGGTCGAACAGCTGCTGCTGGCCGGCCTTCAGCTCCACCGTGAGGCACTGCTGGGGCGACGGGGCGCAGGTGCCCGCGCCGGCGGCCGGGGTCGCCGTGGCGTTGAGGAAGACGGCGGTCTGCCTGTCGTCCAGGATGCCGAGGAAGACGAGCAGGGGATCGTCGGCGCTCGGGAGCGGCTGCAGGCGGGCGTTGTCCGTCCGCGGCTGGGCGGCGCCCTGCGGGCCGACGTGGAGCTCGGCGCCGTAGTGCGCGAGGGTGGGGTCCAAGTGGTCGGAGGAGGCGTCGACGCTCTTGCCCTGGTCGGCGGTCACGGTGCGGCGGGCCAGCGTGCCGGTCTGCGCCGAGTAGGCGTAGCTGCTCACGGCCAGGTCGGCGCCCTCGTCGATCGCGGTGCGCAGCACCCCGCGCCCGAGCTGCGACTCCTGCGAGCGGGCGGCGGCCGCGGTGGCCGTCGAGGCGGCGGTGAACTTCGCGACCTTGGTCAGGTCGAGCTGGTACTGGACCCCGGGCGTGCTCGTCGTGGCGTCCGTCGTGGTCGCCGACGCGTCGCCGTCCTGCGGCGCGAGGTCGAAGAACTCGGTGGAGCCGGCCTTCATCTCGATCGTCTCGCAGCTCGTCGGATCGGGCTTGCAGACGCCGTCGCCGGTGGCCGTCGCGTCGGAGGAGACGAGGAAGACCGCGGTCTTGCCGTCGTCGAGGACCCCGAGGAAGACGAGGAAGGGGTTGTCGGCGTCGGGCATCGGCGCCAGGCGCTCGAGGTCCTTGTAGGACTTCTGCTTGCCGGTCTCGCCGAACGAGAGGTCCACCCGGTAGAGGGTCGGGTCGGCCTTCGGGGCCGGCTTGGCCGGCGTCTTGGGGTCGCCCGAGCCGGAGGAGCCGTCGCCGGCGCCGCCCGTGCCGGTGGCGGGCGGTGAGCTGCTCAGCGGCGGGACGTCGCCCGTGGCGGCCTTCGACAGGTCGGCGGCGGCCTGGTCGGCGGCCTTGGCGATCTTGCGCTGGACGAAGGGGTCGCGGCTCGTGCCGCCGTGGTCGGCGGCGGACGGATCGGTCTCGAGGGCGACCTGGGCGCGCGGCACGCTCGGCGCCCCGCCGGTCGCGGGGGTGGCCAGGCCGGCCACCGGCGTGGAGCCGGGAGTGGCGCCGCCACCGCCGCCGAGCAGCACCGGCACGGCCACGAGCGCCGCGACGAGCGCGACGGCCACGGGCCACAGGCGCTTCTCGACGAGGTCGGTCAGCAGGTTGCGCAGGAGGCTCATCGCGCGGCTCCGGTGATGACCGCGGCGGGCGCGGGCGTCGAGGTGGACGAGGACGGATCGGACGCGGGTGTCGCCGGTGACGACGCGGTCGCCGGCGCGGCCGGGGTGCCGCCGAGCGTCAGGCCCTCGTCGGCCGGCAGCAGGTAGGCGGTCGCCTTGACCTTCGCCGTCATCTTGGGGAAGCCGTCCGGCGACGCGGTCAGCGAGATGCCGTCGATCGTCAGCAGGCGGCCGCGGACGGTGACCTGCTTGCCGTCGACGGTGGTGAAGCGATCGACGGCGCGCAGGAAGTCCTCGAGCTTGAAGAAGCTGCCGTTGAAGGCGAAGTTGAACGGCATGGTCGGGAAGCCGGCGGCACCGACAGCGGCGCCGGGCGGCAGCCCTGCGGCGGCGGCCTGCGTGGCGTCCGCCGCCGTCGCGGCGGCCGCGGCGGCGCCGGTCGCGGCGGCCGGCGTGCCGGAGCTCGACGGCGTCGTGCCGGTCGGCGGCGTCGCCGGGGTCGTGGCCGTCGTGGCCGTCGTCGACGTGCCGGACGGCGACGAGCCGCTGCCCGTCCCCGCGGCGCCGGTGGCGGCGGGCGTCGTGACCGCCGGCGCCTTGGCCGCCGAGGCGGCCGCGGCGGAGGCGTCGAGCGTCATCGAGCGGAAGTCGATGTTCGAGCTCTTCGCCGCGCTCTGCAGCTGCACGAGCAGCGACGGCACGTCGTCGTCGACGGGGACCGCCTTGCCCAGACGGGCGATCGCGGCGTAGTCGCCGGCGTAGGTCTTCTGGGCCTGACGGGCCGCCTGCAGGGCGACCTGCGCGGCGTCGAGGCGCTGCTGGGCGGCGGCGACCTGGCCCGTGAGGGCGGTCGCCTCGGCGCGCCGCGGCTTGATCGCGGTGAACCAGGCGGCCCCCGCGATCACGACGAGCGCGAGGACGAAGATGATGGTGCGGTCCCGGGCGGTCATCGCGCGGCTCCCGTGCTGCTGGCGGTCTGGACGGTGGACGGGTCCGTGGCGCCGGGGGCCGTCGTCGCGGCGGCCGCGGGCGGCGTCTTGAAGAAGACGACGACCTCGAACTGCGGGAACTTCGTCGACCCGCTGCGGCAGTCGCCGCCGCTGTTGCCCGACGTCGAGCTGCCGGTGGTGTCGGACTTCACGGTGGAGGCGAGGGCGACGCGGACGACGCCGTCGATCAGGCGCAGGCGCGTCACGACGCGCGCGACCTCGTCCTGGCTGGTGGTGCACCCGATGAGGTCGATGGCGGGGCCGGGCAGCGCGCTGCGCAGGCCGGTCTGGGTGCCCCCTTCGACCGCGGTGGTCGAGGTCACGGTGCCGGTCATCGAGCTCAGCCAGACCGAGGACGGCAGGACGCGGCCGAGCTCGTGCATGGCGTGCGACCAGTCGAAGCGGCTGGCGGCGATCGAGCTGACCGTCTGCACGCGGCGCTCGCGCATCGAGGCGAAGGTGGAGTAGCCCGACAGCCCGGCGCTCTGCGTCTCGGCCGTCGTCGCGTCGTGCTCGACGCGCGCCAGCGCGGCGCGCTTGTCGGTGACGGACTTGCCGGCCAGGGCCCAGGTGCCGGCGAGGAGGACCAGCAGGGCGAGCCCTCCGAGCAGGATGTAGACCGCACCGCCGGACTTGCTCGCGCCGCCGGGGCCCTTGCGGTCCTCGACCGGGATCAGGTTGACGGCCTTCATGCCACGCCCTCCGCGACGGCCAGCCCGGCCGCGACCGTGAAGCGGGCGGCGTCGATGTCGCTCCCGCCCCCTTCGACGATGCCGGCCTCGACCGGGAGCCCGAGCTCGGCGCTCAGCGAGGCCGTGAACCCGGGCAGCGAGGCCGCGGGGCCCGTGACGATGCAGCGCGCGATGCCGGCGCCGCCGCCCTGGGCGTGGTGGAAGTCAACCGAGTTGCGGACGTCGCCGGCGATCCGGCGGACGCCGTCGACGAGGACCACACGGGCGTCCTCGATGATGGGGCCGTCCTTCTCGTAGCCCTCCACCTCCTCGGTGGGGAGCTGCAGGCCGACGTGGTCGAGCCACCCGCGGGCGTGCTCGAGGGTCAGGGCGCGGCGCTCGGCGAGCTCGATGGCGAGGGCCTCGAGGCCGCCGCCGACGACACGGGTGAACAGGCACTCGGTGCCCTGCGCGACCGCGAGGTTGGTGACGCCGCCGATGGCGAGGAAGAGGACGGTCTCGCCGCTGGCGCCCATGCGGTGCAGCGCGCGGACCATGGCGAAGGCGGCGAGGTCGATGCCCTCGGGCCGCAGGCCGGCGGCCTGGGCGGCGCGGACGACCTTCTCGACCATGTCGCGGCGGGCGGCGACCAGGACGACGCGCTGGCGCGGCCCCTCGGGCGTCTCGACGACGCCGAGCGACTGGAAGTCGAGGACGGCGGAGTCCAGCGGCATCGGGATCTCGTCCTGCGCTTGGAAGCGGACCGCCGCCTCGAGCTCCTTGGCGTCGGAGATCGGCGGCAGCTCGATGACGCGCACCACGATCTTCTGGTTGGCGATGCCGATGCGGACGCGCTTGCCGAGGTCCTTGTTGTCCCGGAACAGGGCGCGCAGCGCCTCGGTCAGCGCCTCGGGGTCGAGGACCTCGCCGTCGCGGACGACGCCGGCCTCGAGCGGCGCGGACGCCGCGTGCTCGAGGACGAGGCGGCCGTTGACCGAGACGGCAGCCGCATGCACGGCGCTCGGCTCGATCTCGAGCCCGACGAGGGTGCTGGGACGCTTGGCCATGGAGAGGGGTTCCTGGGAGGCGGGAGGGAGTCCGGTGGCGCGCCGTGGGCCGGCCCGCTCGTCCCGATCATCGGACGGCCGGCGGCATTCCTGAGCGCCGCGGGCGTGGGATCAGAAGCGCTCGAGGTAGGCGTCGACGATGGCCTGGCCGCAGAACACGGCGACCAGCGCGCCCAGCGCGAGGAACGGGCCGAAGGGGACCGCCGTCTTGCGGCCGTCGGCGGCGCCCTTGCGGGCGATGATGACCGCGCCCGCGAGCACGCCGGCGACGAGCCCGATGAAGATGGCGGGCGCCACGGCCCGGCCGAGGTAGAGCCCGAGGACGGCGGCGAGCTTGACGTCCCCCATGCCCATGCCGCGCGGGTAGGCCAGCGCGGCGACGAGGAAGAAGCCGCCGGCGGCGGCACCCGCGATGAGCTGCTCTCCGACCAGGCCCGGGTCGAGCACGACGCCGAGCGCGAGCGCCAGGACGGCGAAGGGCAGCGTGAGGCGGTTCGGGATCAGCCGGTGCTCGAGGTCGATGAGGACCATCGGGACCAGCAGCGTCACCAGCGCGAGCCCGAGCGCGATCTGGGCGACGTCGTCCCAGCGGGCGGCCACGACGGCGGCGTAGAGGACGGCGGTCACCGCCTCCACGACGGGGTAGCGGGCGCTGATCGGCGCGTCGCAGGCGCGGCAGTGGCCGCGCAGCCACAGCCAGCCGAAGACGGGGACGTTGTCGTACGGCTTGATCGCCACGGCGCACGACGGGCACTGCGAGCCCGGGCTCACGAGCGACTCGCCGCGCGGCAGGCGCCAGGCGACGACGTTGAGGAAGGAGCCGAGGACGGCGCCCATGACGGCGGTGAGGACGAGCGCGGGGACCATGGTCGCTCCAGGTGATCGGCGCGGGCGTGCGGCCCTTGATCACCAGCTCCCGCCCGACGGGCAGGCCCCGCCGCTCGGCGCGCAGGTCCGCCGCACCGTGCCGTCGGCGCGCTTGGCCAGCGTGAAGTCGGTGCCCGTGGACGAGTGGGCGACCGCGGTGTAGGCGGCGCCCGACGTCGTGACGTCGACCCCGGCCAGGAGGCCGCCGAGTGAGGCGCACGCGTCGTAGTCGTCCTGGTCGACGCGGCAGGCCTCGATGACGCTCATCGCGTTGCGGACGTCCGCCTTGGCGACGGCGTCGTGCCGGTCGCGGAGGGCGCGGGACATGGGCTCCGGACGGCGAGAGGCGGGCCCGGGGGCCCGCCTCTCGGTCCGACGTCGGGTGCTCTCGCGCCCTACCAGCTTCCGTTCTGCGGGCAGGAGCCCTGGCCGGCCTGGTCGCACGTGCGGGTGAGACCCGCGGAGGTCTTCGTGATGATGAAGTTCGTGCTGCTCTTCGACTTCGAGTGAGCCGAGATCGTGTAGCCGGTGGCCGTGTTGTTCGAGATGCTCACGGTGCCGCCGGTCGTGCCCCACGTCAGGCCCGTGTTGGCGGTCGACATCGGCGCTGCGGTCTGTCCGCAGTTCGCGTAGGTCTGCTCGTCCACGAAGCACGACTCGATCTGCGTCACGGCGTTGCGGGCGTCGGACTTGGCAGCCGCGTCCTTGCCCTTGTCCTGCTGGCCGATGAAGGTCGGCAGGGCGATCGCGGCGAGGATGCCG
>JAXDGY010000255.1:0-9089 GCA_034664785.1 Solirubrobacteraceae bacterium | reverse complement strand
TGCGCGCCCGCGCGCTGTGCGAGGGGCTGGGCAAGACGGTCGTCGAGGTCCCGGACACGCCGGGCTTCGTCGTCAACCGGCTGCTGTTCCCCTACCTGTTCAGCGCCGTCGCGTTCGCCCAGGAGAGCGGCCTCGAGCCCGAGGCGATCGACACGTGCATGACGCTCGGCGCCGGGCACCCGATGGGCCCGCTGGCGCTGCTCGACTTCGTCGGCCTCGACGTGAGCGCCGCGATCGGCGAGGCGATCGGCGCGGACGTCCCGCAGCGCGTGCGCGACCTCATCGCCGAAGGCGCGCTGGGCAAGAAGTCCGGGCGCGGCTTCTACGACTACGCGGCGTAGCGCCGCGCGGGGCCGCCGGACGGCGGCCCATCAACGCTGCTCATGGCGCCGATCAGCAACGGTCGTTGGACGGCGCGACGCGGCGCTGGCACGCTGCCGCCCGTGCTGCGCGTCCACCGCATCCCCTTCTCCACGAACGTCGAGCGCGTCGCGCTCGCGGCGGCCCACAAGGGCGTCGAGGTCACCTGGGTCGACCACGACCCGGCCGACCGCTCCGCGATCGTCGCGCTGTCCGGCCAGGAGCTCGTCCCGGTGGCCGAGACGCCCGACGGCGTCGTGGTGGACTCCATGGCGATCGTCGACTGGCTCGAAGCCGCCCACCCGGAGCCACCGCTGCTGCCCGCCGACCCGCTCGGCCGGGCCCGCGCCGCGGTCTTCGTGGCCTGGTTCGACCGCGTCTGGAAGGTCGCGCCGAACGCCATGGACGCCGAGCTGGGCGCGCCCGAGCCGGACCAGGGCCGCCTGGACGCGTGGGCGCGCGAGCTGCGCGGGTCGCTCGACGTCTTCGAGGGGCTGCTCGCGGGCGGCCCGTTCCTGCTCGGCGACGCGCCCGGGGTCGCCGACGTCTGCGCCGGTCCGTTTCTGAGGTTCGCCGTCCACCACCCGCCCGGGGACGACGAGCGCTTCCACCGGATCCTCATGGAGCACCTGGCCATCGACCCCGCCGAGCCCCGCCACCCCCGCCTGCGCGACTGGATCGCCCGGGTCGACGCGCTCCCCCGGGCCTGACGGCCCAGGACTTTTAAGGCGCCTTGAGGATGGGGGCGCAAGATGCCCCTTGCGAACGTACCTCGCAATGTGCACCTCCTCCCAGAAGCACGACGGGCCCGGACCAGACGCCGGGCTCGTCGCGTTTCCGGGGCCGGTCCGGCTCAGCCGGCGGCCGGGGCCGTCTGCGGCGCCCGGCGCTCCCTGATGCGGACCGCCTCGATGCGGTTCTCGCGCACCGACTCGACGCGGATCGAGAAGCCGTTGGCGTTGATCGTGTCCCCGCGGCGCGGCAGCCGGCCCAGCTCGGCGAAGACGAAGCCGCCCACGGAGTTGTACGCGTCGGTGTCGACGGGCAGCTCCATCCCGTAGTCCGACAGGTCCGTGACCGCGACGTGCCCGCGGACGAACCAGTCCCCGTTGGCGAGCTGGCGGATCTCGCCGCCCGCCGGGTCGGTCTCGTCGTCGATCTCGCCGACGACCTCCTCGACGATGTCCTCGACGGTGACGATGCCGGCGACCCGGCCGTACTCGTCGATGACGACCGCCATCGAGGAGCGCCGCCGCTGCAGGTCGGCGAGCAGGTCGTCCAGCGGCTTGGTCTCGGGGACGATCGGGGCGTCCTTGATGAGCGGCTCGATCGAGGCGCCGGGACCCTCGGCCATGAAGGCGCGGGCCAGCGAGTTGGAGTGCACGATGCCCCGGACGCGGTCCTGGTTCTCGTCCTCGGTGACGACCAGGCGCGTGTGGCCCGAGGAGATGCAGCGGCGCAGCGCGGTCTCGACGTCCTCCCCGGTGTCCACGGTCACGACCGCCGGGATCGGCGTCATGACCTGACGCGCCTCCTGCTCGTGGAGGTGGAAGACCCCCTCGAGCATCCCGGACTCGCCCGGGTCGAGGTGGCCGCCCGCGCGGGCCTGCCCGATGAGCATGCGCAGCTCCTCGGGGGTCGCGCCCTCCTCCATCGCCGCGTCCGGGTTGACCCGCGCGGCGCGCAGCAGTCCGTTCGCCGCGCCGTTCAGCGCCGAGATGAACGGGCGCATGACCCGCGTGAAGGCCTTGAGCGGGCGCGCGACGTGGATCGCCGTGCGCTCGGCGTTGACGATCGAGTAGATCTTCGGGACCTGCTCGCCGACGGTCACGTGCAGCGCCGTGACGAGGATGTAGGAGATCGCCACGGCGATCGCCACCGCGATGCCGTGCGACAGCCCTCCGAAGGCGGGCTCCAGGAGCGTGGCGATCGCCGGCTCGCCCAGGAAGCCGATGCCCAGCGAGGCGAGCGTGATCCCGAACTGGCAGGCCGAGAGGTACTGGTTGAGGTCGTCGAGCAGGTCGAGCGCCGCCGCGGCGCCGCGCCGCCCCTCGTCGCGCAGCTCCTCCAGGCGCGAGCGCCGGGAGCGCACGAGCGCGAACTCGCCCGCCACGAAGAACCCGTTGACGAGCACGAGCACCACGACGGCGATGAGCAGGAGGGCCGTCATCGGCGCCCCTGGCGGTCAGGCGTGCCGGGCTGTGGGCCCTGACTTCGAGAGGGGTCGTTCTCCATGGATCCGACGGCGCCAACGGTAGCAGGGGCGCCCGGCGTGCCCCGGGCGCCGTCGCTCAGAGCGCGTCGAGCGCCTCGGCCAGGCCGTGGTCGGCGTCGGTGACCCGCCCCTCCGAGTGCGTGGACAGCATCACCCGCACGTTGCGGTAGCCGTGGATGAGCAGATCGGGGTGGTGCCCGCGCGCCTCGGCCACCTCGCCGGCGCGGTTGACCCAGGCCAGCGCGGCCGCCCAGTCGGGGAACGTCAGGTCGCGGACCAGCACGCCGTCCTCCTCGCGCCAGCCGCCCTCGGCGGGTGTCATATCGTGTCCTCTCCCATGCGGATCGTCTCCCTCGTCCCCCACGCGACCGAGCTGCTGTTCGCCCTCGGGCTCGGCTCGGACGTCGTCGCGGTGACGCACGAGTGCGATCATCCCACCGCCGTCCTGGAGCTGCCCCACGTGACGCGGGACAAGCTGCCCGCGGGGCTCGGGCCCGGCGAGATCGATGCCGCGGTCCGCGAGCGCACGCAGGCCGGCGAGGCGATCTACGAGCTCGACGTCGAGCGCCTGCACGAGCTCGCGCCCGACCTGATCGTGACCCAGGCGCTGTGCCCGGTCTGCGCCGTCTCCTACGACGACGTCGAGCAGATCGCCAAGGAGATGGACCCCGTGCCTGAGGTCCTCGCGCTGGACCCGACGACGCTCGGCGAGACGATGGCCGACATCCGGACGGTCGCACGCGCGACGGGCGCCCAGCAGGCGGCGGTCGGGCTCGTCGCGCGCCAGCGCGCCCGCGTCGACGCGGTCAAGGCGGCCGTGAAGGGCGCCCGCCACCGTCCGCGCGTGGCCGCCATCGAGTGGTTCGACCCGGTCTTCGTCGCCGGGCACTGGACGCCGCAGCTCATCGAGCTCGCCGGCGGCGAGGACGTCCTCGGCTTCGCGGGGGAGCACTCCGAGCAGACGACCTGGGAGGCGGTGGTCGCAGCCCGGCCCGAGGTCGTCGTCTGCATGCCGTGCGGCTACGACGCGCCGCGCGCCCACCTGGAGGCGACGATGTTCTCCCACGAGCTGCGGCGGCTCGGGGCCCGCGCGGTCGTGGCGGTCGACGCCGCCGCGACGTTCTCGCGCCCGGGCCCCCGGCTCATCGACGGCCTCGAGCTCCTCGCCCACGTGCTGCACCCCGACCGCGTGCCCACCGCGCCTGGCAGCGCGCTCGCGGTCGAGCTCTGAGCCCGACCGCCGGCGCTAGACCCGCTCGAGCACGACGACCGGGATCTCCCGGTCCGTCTTGGCCTGGTACTCGTCGTAGGCCGGCCACGTGGCCGTCATCGTGCGCCACATGTCCGGCTTCTCCTGCGGCGTGGCGGTCCGGGCGCGGGCGCGGAAGCGGTCGCCCTGCACCTGCACGTCGACCTCCGGCTCGGCCTCGAGGTTGTTCAACCACGCCGGCGGCTCGTCGGCACCGCCCTTGGAGGCGACGACGAGGTAGGCGTCCCCGAAGGGCTGGTAGATCAGCGGGGTCGGGCGCTGCTCGCCCGACCGGCGGCCCTTGGTCGTGAGGATGAGGACCGTCGTCCCCTGCCAGTCGTGACCGACCTCGCCGTCGGTCTCGCGGTACTTCTGCACGTGCTCCTGCCCGAACAGCATCCGGATCTCCTCTCGTCGGTGCCGGGTTGCCGACCGTAGCGCGGCCGCGGTCCTCCCGTCCCATAGCCTGGAGGGCATGCGCGCAACGGTGATGTACGGAGCAGGCGACGTCCGGGTCCAGGACGTCCCGGACGCGGCGATCGCGGAGCCGACGGATGCCCTGGTGCGCATCACGCGCTCCTGCATCTGCGGCAGCGACCTGTGGCCCTACAAGACGATGGCGCCCGAGGAGGAGGGCCGCCGGATGGGCCACGAGTTCATCGGCGTGGTCGAGGACGTCGGCGGCGACGTGACATCGGTGTCGCGCGGCGACGTCGTCGTGGCCCCGTTCGTCTTCTCCGACGGCACCTGCGACTTCTGCGCCGAGGGGCTGCACACCTCCTGCCTGCACGGCGGCTTCTGGGGCTCGGACGGCGTGGACGGCGGGCAGGGCGAGGCGAGCCGCGTGCCGCAGGCCGACGGCACGCTCGTGCGGCTGCCCGTGAGCGAGGACGACGCGCTCATGCCCTCGCTGCTGACGCTCTCCGACGTCTTCGCCACCGGCCACCACGCGGCCGTCAGCGCCCGGGTCGCGCCGGGACGCACCGTGGCCGTGGTCGGCGACGGTGCCGTCGGGCTCTGCGGCGTGCTCGCCGCCAAGCGCCTGGGTGCCGAGCAGATCATCATCCTGGGCCGCCACGCCGACCGGACGGACCTCGCGCTCGAGTTCGGCGCCACCGACGTCGTGGCCGAGCGCGGCAAGGAGGCCGTCGAGCGCGTACGCGAGCTCACCGGCGGCCAGGGCGCCCACAGCGTGCTGGAGTGCGTCGGCCTGGAGGACGCCTTCGGCACCGCCGTCCGCATCGCCCGCCCGGGCGGCGCCGTCGGCCGCGTGGGCGTCTCGCAGTTCGATGCCCTCCCGGCCGCCGGGGTGAGCTTCCTGCGCAACATCACGCTGAGCGGGGGCATCGCCCCCGCCCGCGCCTACATCGAGGAGCTGCTCCCCGACGTGCTCGAGGGCCGCCTGGAGCCGGGGCGCGTCTTCGACACCGCGATCGGCCTGGACGCCGTGCCGGAGGGCTACAAGGCGATGGACGAGCGCGAATCGATCAAGGTCTTGGTCAAACCGTGACGGCTGGTCCGGCTGCGCCGGACTGGCCATCACGGTTCGCTGGGACGAATCCGGCTGCGCCGTCTTCGTCTGGCCTCCGGCGTCCCCTAGCCGTGGCCCAAGACCGGGTGCGGGACGTAGGGCTCCTCCAGGCGGCGCATCTCGTCGTCGGTCAGCTCGAGCTCGACGGCGGCGAGCGCGTCGTGGAGGTGGTCGGGCTTCGTGGCGCCGATGATCGGCGCCGTGACCGCCGGGCGGCGCAGCAGCCAGGCCAGGGCGACCTGGGCCGGGCTGACCCCCTTCTCGCGGGCGACCTCGGCCACCCGCGCGATCACGTCCGCGTCGCCGGCCTCCGCGTACAGCGCGTCGGTGAAGCCGTCGGTCTCCGAGCGGGTGGTCCGGCGCTCCTCGCCGCGGCCGCCGCGGTTGCCGGCCAGCACACCCCGAGCCAGCGGGCTCCACGGGATCACGCCGACGCCCTGGTCGACGCAGAGCGGCAGCATCTCGCGCTCCTCCTCCCGGTAGATGAGGTTGTAGTGCGGCTGCATCGAGACGAAGCGGGTCCAGCCGTGGCGCTCGGCCACGGCCTGGGCCTTCGCGAACTGCCAGGCGAACATCGAGCTGGCGCCGAGGTAGCGCGCCTTGCCGGCGCGGACGACGTCGTGCAGCGCCTCCATCGTCTCCTCGATCGGCGTCCGCGGATCCCAGCGGTGGATCTGGTAGAGGTCGACGTAGTCCATGCCCAGCCGCTCCAGCGACGCGTCGATCGCGGCGAGCACGTGCTTGCGCGACAGGCCGGCCCCGTTCTCCCCGGGCGTCATCGGCATGAACACCTTCGTCGCCACCACCAGCTCGTCGCGCGTCGCCAGCTTGCGCAGCAGCCGCCCGGTGGCGACCTCGCTGGCGCCCTGGGAGTAGGTGTCGGCGGTGTCGTAGAAGGTGATCCCGCCCTCCCAGGCCGCCCGGACGATCGGCTCCGCCGCGGCCTCGTCGAGCACCCACGGCCGGTCGGAGTCGTTGCCGTAGCTCATCATCCCCAGGCAGAGGCGCGACACCCGCAGGCCGGTCGCGCCCAAGTTCACGTAGTCCATGCCTCAGGTCCTATCACCCCCTCGCGTCTGTCTGCCAGGCTCGGGGGACAGGCTTCCACTGCCCACCCCCGAGGAGCTGCCGCCCCATGCCCAAGATCCGTGCCGTCCAGGTCCCCCAGCCCGGAGCCGACTTCGAGCTCGTCGAGCGCGAGGCGCCCGAGCCCGCCCGCGGCGAGGTGCGCCTGACCGTGCAGGCGTGCGGCATCTGCCACAGCGACTCGCTGACCAAGGAGGGCCACTGGCCCGGGATCGAGTACCCGCGCGTCCCCGGCCACGAGATCGCGGGCGTCGTCGACCTCGTCGGGGAGGGCGTCGAGCGCTGGGCGCCAGGCGACCGCGCGGGCGTCGGCTGGTTCGGCGGGATCTGCCGGCGCTGCGACCCGTGCCGCCGCGGCGACTTCATCGACTGCGTCGCGCTGCGGATCCCCGGCATCTCCTACGACGGCGGCTACGCCGACGCGGTGGTCGTCCCCGAGGAGGCGCTGGCCCGCATCCCCGACGACCTCGGCGCCGTGGACGCGGCGCCGCTGCTCTGCGCGGGCATCACGACCTACAACGCGCTGCGGCATGCCGGCGCGTACGGCGGCGACGTCGTCGCCGTCCTCGGCGTCGGCGGCCTGGGCCACCTCGGCGTGCAGTTCGCCGCCCGGCTCGGCTACCGCACCGTCGCCATCGCGCGCGGCAAGGACAAGGAGGCGCTCGCGCACGACCTCGGCGCCCAGCACTACATCGACTCGACCTCGCAGGACGTGGCCGCCGAGCTGCAGGCCCTCGGCGGCGCGAAGGTCGTCCTCGCCACGGTCACCGCCTCGGCGGCTATGACCGAGGCGATCGGCGGGCTCGGGGTCCGCGGCAAGCTCGTCGTCGTCGGCGCGTCGCCCGAGCCCATCGAGGTCTCCCCCGCCCAGCTCATCGGCGGCAACCGCTCCGTCGTCGGCCACGCGTCCGGCACGTCGAAGGACTCCGAGGACACGCTGGCCTTCAGTCAGCTCGCGGGTGTCCGCCCGCACGTCGAGACCATGCCGCTGGAGCAGGCGGCCGAGGCCTACGCGCGGATGATGTCCGGGGCCGCGCGCTTCCGGATGGTGATCACGACGGGGCGCTGATCGAGGCGCCCGGGTGGAGCTCCTGAGCACGCAGGCGCGACGTGCCGCGGGCTCGTGATCCTCAGCGCAGTTCGAGCACGACGGCGGCCGGATTGCGGTACACGATGCGAGCCACGCGCACCAACGCCGGCAGGTCGGCGTGATACCCGATAGCCCGATCGATCAGCAGGAACCGGACGCCGTAGTGTCGCTTCATCGCCCGGATGGCATCGACGTCGCCGCGCATGAAGGCGGCCCGATTGAGCCGGAGGCGGTCAGCGAATGGGTTGAACCCGCCCGCGACCTTCGCGTAGCTGGTTTCGTAGGTGCGCTGCGAGTACGCCCACCCCTCGAGGAACACGCGGCGCTCGCCGAACGCCGCGTAGTTGAACGCCAGCGGCGCGCGCTCGCCGGGCAGGTACCACTGGTTGTTCACCGCCAGGACCGCGTCGGTGGGCGTCTTGTCGCGGATCCAGCTGAGCGCCTCGTAGAGGTCGGGGCTCAGCGACGCGCCGGGCAATGATCCCGCCTGTCCCCTGGTGACCCCATACAAGCTGTCGATCGGCGTATCGAGCGCCCCGACGAACACGAGGGCTCCGGACGCAAGCGCCGCGGCGGCCCACCGCCGGGGGCCCAGCAGGGCGCGCGCTGCCCAGTACAGCACCCCAAGACCGATGAACATGCCGCCATACCAGAAGACGTACACGTGAGACTCGGCCATCGATCCGGCGAAGTCGAACTGGCGGGGCACCACCATCAATACCACTACGAAGGCAACCCAAGCACCCGCCAGAAGCGCGATGCGCGCGGCGTCACCTGCAACGAACCGGGGCCTGGCGAGCCACGCGAGCCACAGGCCCTCGCCGGCGAGCAGCAAGCCGGCCACGAGCCCATAGAACAGGAAGTACAGCTGGTTCTGCGTTCCGGGCTCGCCCAAGGCACAGGCCACCAGCAGCCCGGCAACGGCGAGTGAGGCCAGCCATACGTGGTGGTCTTCGAGCTTCCGGCCACGGCGGCGCAGCAACCACAGAAGACCAACCAGCTGCGCGGACAGCATCCCGACGCACCCGAACAGGACGCCGGCGGTGGAGAGCACGGACGCCTTGCCGGGGAAGCCGGGCAATGCGTCCGACAGGTCTCGCTTCAAGAGTGACACCGCGGTCATACCGTCGAACGCCGAGAACGGGTCCACGCCCAACCGACTGGAATGCCCTCGGTACTGCATCGCGTACACAGCCGCCATGACGAGCAGCACCAGCCCCGCCGCCGGCCAGACCGCGACCGGGATGCGACGCCGTGCGAGCCCCATCGAGGCGGCGTAGAGGCCAAGCCCGACAAGCAGCAGCGGAAGGATCGTGATCTTCGCGTCGGAGGCGCCCACCATGAACAGGACGGCAAGCGCCCACTCCCCGTTCGCGCCGCGGACGCGGCCTGCTCGAAGGCGTTCGCCGAGCAGGATGATGAGCGGGACGAGCAGCACCAGGCCGAGCACGAAGCTGGGACTGCGCCACAGATAGGTGAAGAACAGCCCGGAGAACGGCGCGTGCGCGAAGAACGTCTGGCCGCTGTCGAGCCGCAGCTGGCCGACGAAGAGACCGAG
>JAXDGY010000254.1:0-8566 GCA_034664785.1 Solirubrobacteraceae bacterium | reverse complement strand
AGCTGCGCAGCGCCGCGCGGCTCAACGGGCCGAAGACGCCGTCGGCGGTGATGCCCAGCGCCCGCTGGACGGACTTCGCCAGCGCGCTGGGGACCGTCGGCAGCGCGGCGCTCGGGGTGGCGGCGCGGGTGCTCGCCGCAGTCGTCGAGGTCGACGCCGACGTTCCCGTGGAGGTGACCCCGAGCGCGGCCAGGGTCGCCGGCCCGACGATCCCGTCGATGGTCAGGCCATGGGCGCGCTGGAAGGCGCGGACTGCGCTCTTGGTCGCCGGTCCGAACACGCCGTCGGCGGGGATCCCGAGCGCCGCCTGCACGGCGCGGACGCCTGCGCCGCCGCTGCCGCTGCGCAGCGTCCCGACCGACGTGGTGGTCACGGTCGCGGCCGAGGCCATCTCCGTCGCCGGGGCCAGCGCGGTGGCCGCCACGACGGCCGCCGCGAGGCGGGCGGTCGCCGACTGCGGCAGCCCGGGTCGTCGCGCGGCCGCGAGCTCGCGGCGGCGCAGTGACCGGGTCAGCGAGCGTTCCCACGGCTCGTGGCTGGCGAGATCGCGCAGGCCGGGACCCGGCGTGGTCAGTCCCCAGCGATCGGCCTCCAGGCCTGCGAAGGGCAGCAGGCCGGGTGGTTGCATCCGGGCGTCGGTCATTGGTCTTCCGTGCTCCTCTGGTCCGGCCTGCGAGGTGAGCTGACGGGCTCGCGCAGTGCGCTACGCCGCGACGTCGCGGCGATTCGCCCCGTGGACCGGCTCACGCCGATCCGGTGGGTCCCCCGCCCCCTCCGCCCTGGGGCGGTGGGGCTCGGCCATGGATGTTCTCGGTGGCCGCCAACACGGCTTCCGCGGCAGGGTTGCGGCGTCCGGCGCAACCTGTGTGAAACCTGGGGACCCAGGGCGTCGGGGTCCGGCCAGACGTGTTCCTTGGAGACTCGTGCCGGCGGCGACTCTCCGCCGACGCCCAGCGCGTCCCCAGGATCCGCCCAGGTCGCCGCCCGATGCTGGCCCCATGAACAGACGCCTTCGCACCCCACTCGTGGCCGTGGCGGCCGCCGCCGCGCTCGCCGTCGCGGGCTGCGGCTCGTCCTCGAGCAGCACCTCGGCCTCGGCCCCCACCGCCACCACCCAGGGCTCCGCCGCGCAGGCCGGGAGCCCGCAGGGCCGCGGCCCGTCGACCGCGGCCCTGGACACCGCGGCCAAGGCGCTCGGCGTCTCGACCGCGAAGCTCCAGGCCGCGCTCGATGCGAACCGGCCGACGCCGGGGCAGGCCCAGTCCACCGACCGCGTCGCGTCGCTGGCCAAGCAGCTCGGCGTGTCGGACGCCAAGGTGAAGTCCGCGCTCGGCGGCCTCATGCCGGCGGGCCGCCCGCCCTCGGGCGGCACGCCGCCCGCCGGCGCCACGCCGCCCGCCACCTCCGGCGCCACCAGCTGAGCGCATGCCGCGCACCCTGCTCCCCGAGACGGCCGTGCGGCTCGACTGCTTCGGCGGCACGGTCGCCGTGCTCGCCTCGGGCCCGCGCCCGGACGAGGTCCGCCGGGCCCAGGACCGCGCGGCCGGCGTCGCCGCCGACGTCCACCGGCGCCTGACGCGCTTCGATGCGGGCAGCGAGCTGTCGCTGCTCAACGCCGACCCTCGCACCGCCGTGCCCGCGAGCCCGCTCCTGCGCCGCTTCGCCGCGGCGGTCCACTGGGCGGGCGCGGCCTCGCGCGGGCTGGTCGATGCGACCTGCCTCCCGGCGGTGGAGGCCGCGGGCTACCGCGAGCACTGGTCCCCCACCCGCTCGCCCCCGGGCGACGGGCCCGGCTGGGCGGCGTGGCCGTCGGCTCCCTCCCCCGGCCGCTGGCGCGAGGTGCTGGTCGACCGGGACCGCGTGGTGCGCCCCGCCGACACGCGGATGGACAGCGGCGGCCTCGCCAAGGGCCTCGCCGCCGACGCGATGGCTCGCGCGCTGGCGGGCTGCGAGACCTGGGTCGTCGACTGCGGCGGCGACCTGCGCCTCGGCGGGACCGCCGGCGCCCCGCGGACCGTCGAGGTGCGCGACCCGTTCGACGACGAGGCGACCATCCACGCCTTCGACCTCGCCGACGGCGCCGTCGCGACGAGCGGGACGACCCGCCGGCGGTGGGCGTCCGGCCATCACCTCATCGACCCTCGTACGGGCCTGCCCGCCGACACCGGCGTGGTCCAGGTGACGGCCATCGCCCCGACCGGCCTGGAGGCCGAGGTCCGGGCCAAGACCGCGCTGCTGCGCGGCCCGCACGAGGCCGCCCATTCGCTGCCCGACGGCGGCGCCTACGTCACCGACGACGGCGCGCTGCACGTCGTGCGACCGCTTCCGGGAGCCCGGCGCGCGTGACCAGCGCCAACGACCACCTGTTCTGGATCACGAGCCGCGCGGCGGGCTCCACCGCGCTGCTGCTCGCCAGCGCCGGCGTCGCCGCCGGCCTGCTGATGGGCACGAAGCTCGTGCGCGGCAAGCGCGCCGGGGACCTCCAGGCGCTGCACGAGGTCCTCGCGCTGGCGACGCTCGTCTCCATCGCCGTCCACGCGCTCTCGCTCCTCTTCGACGCCTTCCTGCACCCGTCGATCGCCGACGTGCTCGTCCCCTTCGTCTTCGGCTATCACCGGATCTGGACCACGGTCGGCATCTTCGCCGGCTACGGCCTGATGGCGCTCGGGCTCTCCTACTACGCCCGCAAGCGCATCGGCCCGGCCCGCTGGCGCAAGGCGCACCGCTTCACCGCGCTGGCGTGGGTGATGGGCATCGCCCACTCGCTCGGCGAGGGGACGGACGCCGGGACCGCCTGGTTCCTCGTCCTCATGGGCGTGGCCATCGTCCCCACCGCCGTCCTGCTGGTCGCCCGCCTTGCCGGCGTGCGCCGGCGCGTCGACGACCGGCGCCCGGCCGCCCGGCCCGCGCCGAGACAACCCCGCACCCAGGAGATCGAGGCATGACCACCACCGCCGTCCCCATCCCTCCCAGCTCGCCGCGGCCGCGCCCCGGCGGGGCCCGCCGCGAGCGCGTGCGGCGGATCCGCCGCACGGTCGTCGCCTGGACCGTCGTCGCGTTCGTCGCGCTCTGGGGCGCGGTGTACGTCCAGATGCGCTCCGGCGGCGACCCGGTGCTCGGCGCCGGGAGCCCCGCGCTCGTGTCGACCAAGACGGGGACGGCGACGGGCACGTCGGGCTCGACGGCGAGCACGGCGACCGGGACGGCGAGCACCGCGACCGGGACGGCGTCATCGAGCGTGACGTCGTCGTCGGGGACGGCGTCCTCCACACCCGCCGCCGTGTCGACGTCGCAGTCCTGAGCCGCCGCCCCTGACCTACGGGACGAGCACGAGCTTCCCCCGCGCGCGGCCCTCCAGGCCCGCGCGGTGCGCGGCGGCCACGTCGGCGAGCGCGAAGGGCTCGGTGGCGACCTCGAGCCGCCCCTCCCCGGCGAGCTCCACCAGCTCGAGCCGGGCGGCGGCGCGGATGGCGTCGCCGCGGTCCGCACCCGGAGCCCCGCCGAGGACCCTGATGCCGGCCTGCGCGCCACGCTGGAAGGCGACCAGGGTCGCGATCCGGCCGCGGTCGGCCACCAGCGCGACGGAGACGTCGACGGCCTCGTCGGTCCCGGCGGCGTCGATCGCCGCGTCCACGCCCCCGGGGGCGAGCGAGCGGACGCGGGCCTCCAACCCGTCCCCGTAGGCGACGGGCTCGGCGCCGAGCGCCCGTAGGCGGTCGTGGTTGTGCTCGCTCGCGGTCCCGATCACCCGTGCCCCGCGCAGGCGCGCGAGCTGCACCGCCATCTGGCCGACCCCGCCCGACGCGGCGTGCACCAGCACGGTGTCCCCGGCGCCTACGCCGGTCACGGTGAGGGCGTGCACGGCCGTCGCGCCCGTGGCCAGCAGGCCGCCGGCCTGCTCCCAGCCGAGGTTCGCGGGCTTGGGCACCACCGCCGACGCCGGTACGACGAGGCGCGCCGCGTATGCGCCCTCGGCGCGGAAGGCGATGACCTCGTCGCCGGCGGCGATGGGGCCGGCCGGTCCCTCCGCTGCGTCCCCCACGGCCGCCACCACGCCCGCCGCCTCGGAGCCCAGGCGCATCGGCAGCTGCGACGCCTCCGTGCCGAACGTGCCGCCGTAGCGCTTCCAGTCCACCGGGTTGACCCCCGCGGCGCGCACCTCGATCAGCACCTCGCCGGGACCGGGCTGCCCGGTGGGCTGGTCGACGACGGCGAGCACCTCGGGCCCACCGAAGGCGGTGGCGACGACGACGCGATCGTCCATCGCCCGGACGCTACCGCCGTGCCGGGGCAGGCGGTTCGTTTGACGGAGCGATTGACGCTCGCATGACGACCCCGGCGCAACGTCCCCGGCGTCAACCACGACCTGGAGCACGGAGATGGCGACCACCCCGGCGATCGACGAGGCCAAGCTCGAGCAGTTCATGGAGCGGTTCCTGCAGGACATCGGCGGCGGCATGACGGCGCCGCTGGTCCTGATCGGCGACAAGCTCGGCCTCTACAAGGCCATGGCCGACGGCGAGCCCGTCACGCCGGCGACGCTCGCACAGCGCACGGACTGCCGCGAGCGGTACCTGCGCGAGTGGCTGTGCCAGCAGGCGGCCAGCGGCTACGTGGAGTACGAGCCCGCGACCGAGACCTTCCGCCTGCCGCCCGAGCAGGCGCTCGCGCTCGCCCACGAGGACAGCCCGGCGTTCATCCCGGGGGCCTTCCAGCTGCTCGCCGCCGCGATCAAGGACGAGCCGCACATCACCGAGCGGTTCCGCAGCGGCGAGGGCTTCGGCTGGCACGAGCACGACCACGACCTCTTCGAGGGGACCGAGCGCTTCTTCAGGCCCGGGTACCTCGCGAACCTCGTCGAGTCCTGGCTGCCGTCACTCGACGGCGTCGTGGAGCGCCTGCAGGCTGGGGCGCGGGTCGCCGACATCGGCTGCGGCCGCGGGGCCTCGACGGTGCTGATGGCGCAGGCCTTCCCGGCCTCGGCGTTCACCGGCTCGGACTACCACGAGGCGTCGGTCGAGGCGGCGCGCCGCGCCGCCGAGCGCGCCGGCGTTGCCGACCGCGTCGGCTTCGAGGTCGCCCCGGCCCAGGGCTTCGGCGGCGGCCCGTACGACCTGGTCTGCATCTTCGACGCGCTGCACGACATGGGCGACCCGGTTGGCGCCGCCCGCCACGTCCGCTCGCAGCTGACCGCCGACGGCACGTGGATGGTCGTCGAGCCGTACGCCGGGGACAGCGTCCAGGACAACCTGAACCCGGTCGGGCGCGTCTACTACGCGGGCTCGACCATGCTCTGCACGCCGGCCTCCCTCAGCCAGGACGTCGGCCTCGCGCTCGGCGCGCAGGCCGGGGAGAAGCGCCTGACCGAGGTCCTCAACGAGGGCGGGTTCAGCCGCGTGCGGCGCAGCGCCGAGACCCCGTTCAACCTGGTGCTCGAGGCGCGTCCGTAGCCGCGGCGGCGAGCGCGGCGAGTGAGCGCAGCGACGCGCTCACGGTGCCGCGCTGGGCCTCGAGCCGGTGGCCCTCGGCCTCGGGGATGTCGACGTGGACGGCGATCCGGGTCCCCTCGCCGGGCAGCGGCTCCAGCCGCCAGGCGAACTCGAGGTCGCTGACCAGGCAGGAGATCGTCACGCGCCGGCCGTCCTGGTCGGCCCGCAGGGCCTGCGGCATCGGGAAGTCGGGGTAGCCGTCGGGGTAGATCGTGATGTCGCCCGCGCCGTCGTGCCCGGCGGGCTGCACCGTCTCGATCCCCTCCCACCAGTCGGGGAAGCGCGACGGGTCGTAGAGGAGCTTCCAGACCTCCTCGACGGGGGCCGGCGTGGTCGTGCTGTCGTCGAAGCAGGGCATCGCGGCGGTCCTCTCATCCGGGGACGGGCTGGAGCTCCTTCAGCTCGGCGGCCACGCGGGCGAGCTCGAGCTCCGGGTCGAGCACGCCGGTGACGGGCGGGCGCCCGAGGTCGACGAGCGAGGCGAGGTGGTCGCGGGAGTGCTCGCCGTCGGACGCGAGCCGCCGCCAGTGGGCGGCGGCCTCCCGCAGCCGCGTCTCCGCGAGGGCGACGTCGCCGCGCGCCCGCGCGCTCAGGGCCTGCGCGAAGACCATCCGCGCGACGAGGACCGCGGGGCGGTGCAGGGGACGGACGGGCTCCAGGACGGCGGCGCGGATCTCGGCATCGGCGGCGTCGGCGCGGCCGAGTCGCGCCAGGGCCTCCGCGCGCCGCAGCCGCGCCTCGGCGCGCTGCACCGGCGGATCGCCCGCCAGCGCGCGGCCGAGCAGCAGCGCGGCGCGCTCGTGGTCGCCCGCCAGCAGGGCCAGCAGGCCGGCGTCGTGATCGGCCAGCGCGGACAGCTCGGGGATCCCGAGCCGCGCGGCCAGCTCGACCTGGAGCTCCGTGGCCGCGCGCGACTGCTCGCGGCGCCCGAGGCGGGCGAGCAGGAACGCCCGCAATCCGGCCATCTGGAACTCGAGGACGGGGAAGCCCACGGTCGTCGCGGCGCCGCGGTCGGCGTGCTGGAGCGCGCGCGGCAGGGCGCCGACGGCCGCGGCGATGCAGGCCGCGTTGGACCAGCCGCCGTAGGCCATGTCGGGCCGTCCCGTCCGCTCGCCCGCGCTGCCGGCCGCGATGAGCAGGTCCTCGGCGTCGCGCAGGCGCCCGTCGGCGAGCGCGATCAGGCCCTGCACCGACTCGAGGTCGTGGCGCCGCAGCGGATCGCCCTCGAGGTCGACGCCCAGCGCCGCGAGCTCCTCGAGCGTCTCGTCGGCCGCCGCCGTCCCGGCGATCGTCACCTCGCACCAGGCCCGGATGAGCAGCAGCTCGGCCCGGAGCTCGCGGTCGTCGAGGCCGGCGCCGGCGAGCACCTGCAGCCCGCGCCGGCTCGCGTCGCGCGCGCTCTCGGGATGGCACAGCGAGCCGCGGAACCAGCGGGCGGCGCCGAGGTGCGCGGCCGCCCGGCCCGCTGCGTCGGCGGGATCCAGGAGCCCCAGGCCGGTCTCCAGGTGCGCGAGCGCCGGGCCACGGCGACCGAGGGCGGCGAGGTGCGCGGCCAGGCGCAGGTGCGGCTCGGGCGCGGGCGGGCCGATCTCGATGGCCTCCTGCAGGTAGGCCGCCGCCTCGGCGAAGGCCGTCGCGCGGGCGGCGTCCTCGGCGGCGCGGACCAGCCGGCCCGCGGCGAGGTCGTCGCGCCCGGCCAGGCGGAGGTGGTGGGCGGCCTCGGAGGGCCGGCCGACCAGCGCCCCGGCCAGCTGCTCGTGCAGCATGACGCGGCGGGCGTCGTCGAGGTCGGCGTAGACGGCCTCGCGCAGCAGCGCGTGCCGGAACCCGAAGCGCCCGTCGGTGCTGCGGAACAGCCCGCTGTCCATCGCCTCGAGCACGGCCTCCGGGGGCGCCAGCGCGGCGAGCTCCGTCCGCCCGAGGTCGCGGCCCGCGGTGGCCGCGAGCTCGGCCGCGTGGCGCGCCGGCTCCGCCAGGGTCGCGATCGCCGTGCGCACCGCCCCGCGCAGCGAGGACGGCGGGCCGACGTCGCCGCGCGCGGTCGCGCGGGCGCTCTCCAGCGCCAGCAGCGGATTGCCGTCGGCCGCCGCGATGACGCGGTCGCGCTGGGTGGCGTCGAGCGCGGCGACCGTCGCGACGAGCTGCTCGACGTCCCGGCGCACGAGCGGCTCGAGGTCCAGCTCGGCGACCGCGACGCCGCGCTCACGGGCGACGTGCGCGAGGGCGTCGACCGCGTCGCGGCGCGGCACCGTCCGGCGGGTCAGCACGAGCAGGACGGGCAGGCGCTCGATCCGGCGCGCGACATACGCGGCCAGCTCCAGGCTCGGGGCGTCGGCGAGGTGGACGTCGTCCAGGAGCAGCACGAGCGGCGCGGCGTCGCTCGCGTGCTCGGCCAGCTCGATCGCCGCCTCGAAGAGCCGCCCGCGAGCGACGTCGGGCGGGAGGTCCGCCGGCACCGCGGACGCCCGCCCTAGGCGGCGCGGCAGCGACGGCGCCAGCCGCGCCAGCTCCTCCGGCCACCGGGCGCCGGGCGGCGGCGCGTCGAGCCCGCCGACGAGGTCGCCGAGCAGCTCGATCCACAGGCCGAACGGCGTCGCGCCCCCGAGATCGACGGCCGTGCCCCGCGCGGTCCGCGCGCCGTCGGCGCAGGCGAGCGCGAGGAGCTCGCCGGCCAGCCGCGTCTTCCCGATGCCGGCCTCGCCGCTGAGCAGCGCGACCGCGCCGCCGCCCTCGCGGACGTGGGCCCAGAGCGCGAGCAGCGCGCGCAACTCGTCGCCGCGGCCGACGAGCGGCGGGCGATCGGCCCGCGCCGGGGGCGCCGCGGCGTCCTCGCCGACCGACGGCTCCTGCGCCCGTACCGATGCGGCGAGCTGCCGCGTCGCGGCTGACGGCGCGAGGCCGAGCACCGTGCGCAGGCGGTCCGACAGGCGGTCGAAGACGACGATGGCCCCGGCGCGGTCGCCGGCCGCCGCGAGGCGGCTCATGAGGTCCCGCGCGCTCGCCTCGTCGAGGGGGTCGAGCGCCAGCCGGCGGCGCGCCCACGTCACGCCGTCCTCGTGGGTCCCCGCCGCCGACGC
>JAXDGY010000253.1:0-10328 GCA_034664785.1 Solirubrobacteraceae bacterium | reverse complement strand
GCGGTGCTGCGGCAGGCGCTCGGGCGCGTGCGCGGCCGCTGACGGCGGGCTCTTCAAGACCTCTTCGCCGTTCGTTCGGCCGCTCTTGTGCGGGCGGCGTTGCATGGTCCGCATGCAGCCCAGCCTTTCGTCACCCCGTCGTGCCGCCTGTCTCGTGGTCGTCCTGGTCGCGTCCACCGGCACCCTCGCCGCCTGCGGCTCGTCCTCGCCGTCATCGACCAACGCCGCTGGTACGGCCGGCGCGCAGACCGCGCCGGGCGCCGGCGGCGCGCAGGCCGGGCGAGGTGGCTTCAGCGCGCTCGCGAGCGACCCCAAGGTCGTGGCCTGCCTGAAGAAGGCGGGCGTAGCCCTCCCGACCGGGGGCGGCCGGCCCGGCGGCGGGCAGGGCGGCGGCGGGCAGGGCGGCGGCGGGGTTCCGCCCGGCGGCGGAACGGGGACTGCGCCGAACGGCCGCCCCCAGGGCGGCGGAGCGGGCGGGCAGTTCCAGAAGATCCGCGATGCGCTGCAGAAGTGCGGCATCCAGCTGCCGGCACGCCCCGGCGGCGCGCAGGGCACGCCCCCGTCCGGCACCACCACCACGCCCGGCCAGTCGTAGACGCCCGCGTGTCGCGTCGCAAGCTTCTGCCCCGCTCGCCGGCCACCTACGCGCTCGCGGTCCTCGCTGCCGCGGTCGTCGCGGTCGCGGTCATCGTCGTGGGCTCCTCCTCGGCGACGCCGGCACGCGAGCAGCTCGTCGCCGTCAAGAACGGCGTCGTGCAGACCACCGTGTCCGGCAGCGGGAACCTCGCGCCGGCGAACCAGCTCGCCCTGAGCTTCGGCGCCGCCGGGACGGTCACCAAGATCGACGTGAAGGCCGGCCAGCACGTGAGCGCCGGTGATGTGCTGGCCGAGATCGACCCGAGCTCGGCCGAGGTGGATCTGGCCAAGGCGAAGGCGGACCTCCAGTCCGCGGAGGACGCCCTCACCCAGGCGTCGTCGTCGTCGACGACGACGGCCACGGCTTCGACGGCCACCGCGACGACCGCGTCTGCGACGACCGCGTCGGCGGGCACCGCGACGACCGCCTCCATCGCGGCCACCACGGCACAGGTCACGACGACCCCGACCACCACGACGCCGGCGCCGACGACGACCGCGCCCGCGACGACCACGACCCCGACCACCACCGCTCCCCCGACCACGACGGCCCCGAAGCCGACCACCACGGCCCCGAAGACGACCACCGCGCCGCCGGCGAGCACGGCCCCGTCGAGCTCCGGCGGCAAGTCGTCCGGCTCTGGGTCGTCCTCCTCCGGCGGGTCGTCCGGCGGTTCCTCCGGCGGCTCCTCCGGCGGCTCCTCCGGCGGCTCCGGGTCCTCATCCGGCGCGTCCTCGGCGACGACCGTCGCCGCCGCCGAGGCCCAGGTGGCCAGCGCCAAGCTCGCCGTCAAGAGCGCCGAGACCGCGCTGACGCGCACGAAGCTCCGGGCCCCGATGGCGGGCACCGTGGCGTCGGTGGCCGGTCACGTCGGCGATGCGGTGACGGCGGGCTCGTCGTCCACGTCGTCCTCGTCGTCGTCCTCGACGGGCGGCTCGGCCACGGGCGCCGGGGGCGCCACCGGCGGCTCCGGCTCGTCCTCCACCAGCACGGGGTTCGTCACGCTCGTGCAGGTCAGCCGCTACACGATGCAGGTCTCCCTCTCGGAGTCCGACGTCGGCAAGGTGAAGGTCGGCCAGCGCGCGACCGTCACCGTGAACGCCGCCGACGGCGAGGCCTTCTCCGCCCACGTCACGTCGGTCGGGGTCCTGTCGTCCTCCTCGACGTCCTCGACCTCCGGGGCCGCCGGCAGCACCGGCAGCGCCGTCAGCTACCCGGTCACCCTGACGCTCGACCAGACCGCGAGCAAGCTCAAGGCCGGCATGAGCGCATCGGCGGACGTCATCACCGCCCAGGCCTCGGGCCTGTCCGTGCCCACCGCGGCCATCCGCGGCTCCACCGTCACGGTCGAGCGGAACGGCAAGCGCAGCACGCAGACCGTGCAGACCGGCGTGGCCGGCAGCTCGGCGACGATCGTCACGAGCGGGCTGCAGGCCGGCGACCAGGTCGTCGTGACGTCCCCGAGCGCCACGGCCGGCGCCGCCGCGGGGGCGGCCGGCGGGGGGGCGGCCGGCGCTGCCGGCGGAATCGGCGGCGCGGGCGGCGGGTTCGGCGGCGCCGGCGGCGCCGCGGGCGGCGGCCGCTTCGGCGGCGGGGCCGGCGGGGCCGGCGGCGGCGGCGGGTTCCCCGGCGCCCGACCCGGAGGCGGGTGATGCCCGCCCAGCGCCGGCGACGGCCGCCGGTCATCGACATCCACGAGGTGTCGCGGACCTACCGCCCGAGCCCCGACATCCTCGTCCGCGCGCTGGACCGGGTGTCGCTGCGCATCCGGACCGGCGAGCACGTCGCGATCATGGGGACCTCGGGCAGCGGCAAGAGCACGCTGATGAACATCATCGGCTGCCTCGACGCCCCCTCCACCGGGCGGTACCTGCTCGACGGGGTCGACGTGCGCGGCATCGACGAGGACGACCTGGCCGACCTGCGCAACCGCAAGATCGGCTTCATCTTCCAGGCGTTCAACCTGGTTCCCCGCACGTCGGCGCTGGCGAACGTCGAGCTGCCGCTCGCGTACGCCGGCGTCGGCCGCGCCGAGCGGCGCCGCCGCGCCGCCGAGGCGCTGAGCGTGGTGGGCATGGCCGACCGCGTCGACCACCTTCCCTCCGAGCTGTCCGGCGGCCAGCAGCAGCGCGTGGCGGTGGCGCGCGCGATGGTCTGCAACCCGTCGCTGATCCTCGCCGACGAGCCGACCGGCGCCCTGGACTCCCGCTCGACGGCGGATGTGCTGGAAATCTTCGACGACCTGCACGCAGGCGGCCGCACCGTCGTCGTGATCACCCACGAGTCGGAGGTCGCCGACCGCGCCGGCCGCGTCGTGCGCCTGGCCGACGGCCGCGTGCTCGAGGATCGTCTCGCCGGCGCGCCGGCCGGGGAGGCCGCGGCATGAACGCCCGCGAGACGCTGCGCGTCGCCTTCGCCGGGATCGCCGCGAACAAGCTGCGGTCGGGGCTGACCATCCTCGGCCTCACGATCGGCGTCGCGTCGGTCATCGTGCTCCTCGCCGTCGGCACCGGCTCCAAGAAGGCCGTCCAGGCCGGCATCGACGCGCTCGGCAGCAACGTGCTGCTGGTCTCCACGCAGTCCGGCCCCGGCGGCCCCGGGTTCTTCCGGCGTGGCGGCGGGGGCGGGGGGCTGACGCTGACGCAGGCCGACGCCACCGCGCTCCAGGACCGCTTCAACGCGCCCGACGTCAAGAGCGCGTCCCCCGTGGTGACGGCGACCGGGGCGACGCTCGTCGCCGGCTCGGTGTCCTACTCGCCCGGCTCCGTCGTCGGTACGACGCCGTCGTACCTGACCGCCCACTCCTACACCGCGGCCAGTGGGCGGGTGCTCACCAGCGCCGACGTCAAGAACCACACCCGCTCCGTGGTGATCGGCCCGACCGTGGTCAAGAACCTGTTCGCCGGTGCGAGCCCGCTCGGCCAGTCCGTGCGCATCAACGGCACCGCGTTCACCGTCGTCGGCGTGACGGCGGCGAAGGGCTCCAACGGGCAGACGGACCAGGACGACGTGGTCATGGCGCCGCTGACCGCGGTGCAGGACACGATCAGCGGCTACGGGTCGCTGAGCTCGATCACGGTCCAGGCCAGCTCGGAGGGCGCGCTGAACGCCGCCCAGGCGGAGGTCACCTCGATCCTCGAGCAGCGCCACCACGTCACCGACCCGACCAACCCGGGCTTCCAGGTCACCAACCAGGCCTCGGTCCGGGCGGCGAGCGACCAGAGCACGAACGTCTTCACCACCCTGCTCGGGGCGGTCGCCGCGATCTCGCTGCTCGTCGGCGGCATCGGCGTGATGAACATCATGCTCGTGTCGGTCACCGAGCGGACCCGGGAGATCGGGATCCGCAAGGCCATCGGGGCGCGCCGATCGGACATCCTGCGCCAGTTCCTGGCCGAGGCCGTCCTGGTCTCCGTGTGCGGAGGCGTCGTCGGCGTCGTCGCCGGCATCGCGATCAGCCACGTCCGGATCGCCGGGGTGACCCCCGTCGTGGCGGGCTACTCGGTCGCCCTCGCCTTCGGCGCCGCCGTCCTGTCGGGCCTCTTCTTCGGCACCTACCCGGCCGCGCGCGCCGCGCGGCTGCGACCCATCGACGCCCTGCGCTTCGAATGACCCGCCCCGATCGGAGGATCCCCCCCGCCATGCCCGATGCCCGACCCAGCGCCCCCGACGTGCCGCACGCCCACGAGGACCTGTGGGACGAGGACCCCTACGACGACCTGCCCGGCGAGGCCGAAGAGCTGCCGGCCCGGCCGCGCCGCCGGCTGATCACCCCCGTCACGGGCGTGCTCGCCGCGGTGGTGATCGCCGGGGGCGGCTTCATCGGCGGCGTCGAGATGCAGAAGCACCAGGGCACCTCGGGCGGAGGCTCCGGCCCCACGGCGGCGGCGGGCTTCCGGCCCGGGGGTGCCGGGGCGGCGGGCGCGGGAGGTGGCGCGGCGGCCGGCGGCGCGGCGCCGGGCGGCGCGGGCCAGGCGGGCGGCGCCGCGGGCGCGCAGCCGACCACGGGCACCGTGGTCAGCACGAGCGGCAGCGTCATCTACGTCAAGGACGCCTCGGGGACCACGGTCAAGGTGAAGACGACGAGCGCGTCGAAGGTCTCGCGCACCGCGTCGTCGAGCGCGAAGGACGTCCACCCCGGCGACACCGTCGTCGTGCAGGGCGCGACCGCCAAGAGCGGGACGGTGACGGCTTCCTCGGTGACCGCGACGGCCGCCGGCGTCACCCCGGCAGGCTTCGGCGGGTTCCGCGGCGGCTTCGGCGGTGGCGGCGGCGGCGGTGCGCCGGCGGGCGGGGCCGGCGCCGCGGGCGGTGGCTGAGGCGCCTGGACGCGGCGTGCGGCGCCGGGGACGATGTCCGCGTGCCCGACCCCGCCGCCGCGTCCACCCTCGACCTCGCCGACGAGGCCCTCACACGCGCCGTCCTCGAGAGCTTCGCGGGCGCGCCGTCCCCGCGCTTGGGCGAGGTGGCCCGCAGCCTCGTCCGCCACTTGCACGCCTTCGTCTCCGAGACGCGGATCACCGAGGAGGAGTGGGCGGCCGGGATCGACTTCCTCACCCGCACGGGCCACATCACCGACGAGCGCCGCCAGGAGTTCGTGCTCCTGTCCGACGTGCTCGGCGTGTCGATGCTGGTGATCGGGCTCAACCACCGCACGCCGGCGGGGGCGACCGAGTCGACCGTCTTCGGCCCGTTCTTCATGGAGGGCGCGCCGCACTTCGCCAACGGCGATGACCTGGGTGCCGGCGCGCCGGGCGCGCCGTGCTTCGTCACCGGCCGCGTCCTGACCGTGGCCGGCGAGCCGGTCGCAGGTGCCCGCGTCGACGTCTGGCAGGCCGACGACGACGGCCGCTACGACGTGCAGGTCGAGGGCCTGGACCACCCGCGCGGGCGCGGGCGGCTCACGTCCGACCCGGACGGCCGCTTCTGGTTTCGCACGGTGCTGCCCGTCGCCTACCCGATCCCGGACGACGGGCCGGTCGGCGAGCTGCTCGCCGCCGGCGGCCGCGGGCCGATGCGGCCGGCCCACATCCACTTCCGGGTGCAGGCGCCCGGCCTGGCGACGCTGACCACCCACGTCTTCGCCGAAGGCGACGAGCACCTCGGCTCGGATGCCGTCTTCGGCGTGCGCCGCTCGCTCATCGCGCGCTTCGAGCGCCACGAGCCGGGGCCGACGCCGGACGGCGGCCGCTCGGAGGCCCCCTTCCACACCCTCCGCTACGACTTCGTGCTCGCGCCTGGCGACGCGGGCGACGCCGGCGCGCCCAGCTGACGTCCGCTCCCCAGGATCCTCACAGGGTCCTCCCATGCGGCGCCCACGCGCGTGGCCGACCTTGCTGCCATGAGCGATCAAGGAATCCAGCTGCCGCCGCCGCCCGCCCTGCGCGCGCCTGCGCCGGCCCAACGGCTGCCGCGTCGCGCCGACGACCGGACCGGGTGGCTGCGCGGCGTGGTCCGCGGCCGCGAGACCGACGCGGCTTGGGTGCGCCCGGCGCTCGGCGCGGTGCTGCTGCTCGCCGCCGTCCTGTGCCTCTGGGACCTGTCCCGCAACGGGATGTCGAACCAGTACTACGCGGCGGCCGTCAAGTCGGGCAGCGAGAGCTGGAAGGCGTGGTTCTTCGGCTCGCTGGATCCCGGCAGCTTCATCACCGTCGACAAGCCGCCGCTGGCCCTCTGGCTCATGGGCCTCTCGGCGCGGGTCTTCGGCTTCAGCTCGTTCAGCATGCTGCTGCCCGAGGCGCTGTGCACCATCGCCGCCGTCGGCCTGCTGTACGCCACCGTCCGCCGCGCCTTCGGTCCCGCCGCCGGCCTGTGCGCCGCCGCGGCGCTCGCGCTGACGCCCATCACCATCGCGATCGGCCGCGTGAACAACCCCGACGCGCTGCTGGTCCTCCTGCTGGTCGCCTCGGCGTACTTCGTGCAGCGGGCGATCGAGTCGGGCCGGACGAAGCACCTGGTGTGGGCCGGCGTGGTCGTCGGCCTGGCCTTCATGACCAAGATGCTGCAGGGCTGGATGATCGCCCCGGCGCTCGGGGCCGCCTACCTGCTGGCCGGTCCGCCGCAGCTGTGGACCCGCGTGCGCCAGCTCGCCCTGGCGGGCGTCGCGATGGTCGCGGTGAGCGCGGCCTGGCCGCTGGCCGTGACGCTGTGGCCGGGCTCCACGCCGTACATCGGCGGGAGCACCGACGGCTCGGCGTGGAACCTGATCTTCGGCTACAACGGCTTCGGTCGCCTGACGGGCAACGAGGGCGGCGCGGTCGGCGGCGGCGCGAGCTTCGGCGGCGTCGCGGGACTGTGGCGGATGTTCAACGCCGAGGTCGGGGGCCAGATCGCCTGGCTGCTGCCGCTGGCCGGCGTCTCGCTCGTCGCCGGGCTGTGGCTCACCCGGCGCGCGCCGCGCACCGACAGGGCCCGTGCCGCGTGGGTGCTGTTCGGCCTGTGGGCCGTCGTCCACATCGCCGTGTTCTCGTCGCAGAAGGGGATCTTCCACCCCTACTACGTCAGCGCGCTGGCGCCCGCGGTGGCCGCGCTCAGCGGCGCCGGCGTCGTCGTGCTGTGGCGTTGGGCCCGCGCCTCGTGGGTGGGCTGGGCCGTCCTGGCCGCCACGGTGGCCGGCACCGCCTGGCTCAGCGTGGACCTGCTCGGTCGCACGGCCACGTTCACGCCCTGTCTGCGGGTCGCGGTGCCCGCCGCGGCCGCGGTGGCGATCGTCGCCTCGCACGGCCTGCGGGCGCCGCGCAGGCTCGGGCGGCGCGCGCTGCTCATCGCGGCGGTCGCAGGAGCGTTCGCGCTGACCGCCGGCCCCACGGCCTACAGCGTGGCCAACCTCGGCCGGTCGCTGAACGGCGACAACGTCCTGGCCGGCCCGGCGAGCGTGGGCGCGGGCGGGATCGGCGGGATGGGCGGCGGTCCGGGCGGGACGGGCGGGAGGATGGGCGGCGGTCCGGGCCAGGCGGCCACGGGCTCGCGTCCCACGCCGCCCGCCGGCGCCGCCGCGGGGACCTCGTCGGGTGCGCCCGGCGGCATCCCGGCAGGCTCGACCCCCCGCGGCGGCGACGCGGGCGGCAGCCTCTCGACGGCGGTGACGGACTACCTGCTGGCCAACCAGGGCTCGGCGAAGTACCTCGTCGCCGCCGACGGCTCGCACGTCACCGCGGGCATCATCCTGGCGACCGGGCAGCCGGTCGTGACGATCGGCGGCTTCAACGGCAACGACCCGACGCCCACGGTCTCCCAGCTGGCGACGATGGTGGCCGACGGGGAGCTCAAGTACATCATCGTCGGCTCCGGTGGCCGCCCGGGCGGAGGCTCGAACGCGATCACCTCGTGGGTGCAGCAGCACGGCACGAAGGTCACAGCGGTCACGCTGAGCAGCGGCACGCTGTACGAGCTGGGCTCGTGACGGCCCGCACCGGGTCCCGGGCGTCCCTCGAGGCGTCGCGGGACCCGGTGCTAGCGTCCTCCGGGCGCGCCCCGTGGACGGGCGCTGGTCGCCGGAAGGGAGTGCCGTGCCGGGCTTCGCCATCGTGCGCTTCGAGGTCGTGGACCGCGGGCGGGAAGGATGGCGCGCGCTCGGGCGTCTGCTCAGGCGAACCCGACCGGAAGGCCCTTCCCATGCACCTGCCCACGTCCACCCTGCGCGTCGCGACCCCGGCGGTCGCGGCGCTCGCCGCCCTCGGCCTCGCCGCCTGCGGGAGCTCTGGCGGCTCGAGCAGCTCCGGCACGTCCGCCTCGGGCGGCTCCGGCGGCGGCTCGGCCTACGGGGCCGCCTCGAAGCCGAAGACCACCGCGTCGGCCCCGGCCGCCGCGGGCGCGGGCGCGAAGCTGATGCTCTCCGCCGACCCGGGCGGCGCGCTGATGTTCAACACGACCAAGCTCTCGGCCAAGGCCGGCAGCGTCACCGTGGCGATGAAGAATCCCTCGGGCAGCGGCGTCCCGCACGCGATCGCGATCACCGGCAACGGCGTGGACCAGACCGGGCAGACCGCGAACCCCGGCGGCACGTCGACGGTCACGGCGAAGCTGAAGCCCGGGACCTACACGTTCTTCTGCCCGATCCCCGGGCACGAGGCGGGCGGGATGAAGGGCACGCTCACCGTGACCTGAGGCGCACGGGAAGGATCCGGTGGGTCCCGGCGTCAGGCCTGGTGTGGCGACCCGTCCCGCACCGCACCTCGTCGACGTGAGCGCCGCGGACCCGCCCGCAGGGCCGCATCGGCTCGACCCGGAGCGGGCGGGCGACCACGTCGACCGCCTGTTCCGCGCGGCGTGGGCGATGAGCGGGCGCCGCGAGGACGCCGAGGACCTCGTCCAGGAGACCTACGCCCGCGTGCTGGCCAAGCCGCGCTGGGTGCGTCAGGGGGACGACCTCGGCTACCTGCTGCGCGTCCTGCGCAACACCCACATCAGCCGGCTGCGCGCCCGCGCGCGGCGCCCCGTCGAGGTGGCGCTGGACGCGACCGCCGAGCCCGGCGCGCCCCGCGGCGGGTGGGATCCGGAGGCGGCGCTGGACGCCAGGGCCCTCTTCGAGATCATCGCGCAGCTCCCCGCGGACTTCCGCGACGCGCTGGTGGCGGTTGACGTCGCCGGCCTGTCCTACCGCGAGGCCGGTGCGGCCCTGCGCGTCCGCGAGGCGACCATCACGACCAGGCTGCACCGGGCGCGGGCGCGGGTGGCCGCCGAGCTGACCCGCGCGCCTACCCTGCACGACGACCCCCCGAGCGAGAGCCATGCCTGACCGCGACGACGCCACCTCAGACCAGATCGGAGCAGCGATCCGGGCCGCGAGCGAGCAGGTTGCCGCCCCCGACCACCTGCGCGCCCGGATCGCGAGCGAGCGCCTGCGCGCCGCGCCGTCGCGCCGCCGGCGCCACCGCACGGCCGGGCTGGCGGCCGCCGGGGCGGCCCTCGCCGCCGTCGTGCTGCTCGTGCTGGTGCTGGCGCCCGGGTCGCCGGCGAACCCGTCCGTCGCCGAGGCCGCCGAAGCGGCCCTGCGGCCGCCCTCCGCGCCCGCTCCGGCGGTCCTGCCCGCGGACCCGCGCTTCGTCGATGCCGCGGTCGAGGGCCTGCGGTTCCCGAACTACGCCTACCGCCTGCCCTGGCAGGCCGTCGGCACGACGGCGGGAGGCGTGCCGGGCCGCGCGGCGCGGACCGTCGTCTACGCACGCGGGTCGGCCCGGGTCGGCTACACGATCGTCGGCGGGCGGGCGCTGGAGCAGCCGGCCGGCGCACGGGAGGCATGGGCCGGCGGCGTGCCGGTTCGCGTCCAGCGCAGGGCAGGCGCGGTGGTCGTCTCGTGGGAGCGCGACGGCCACACCTGCGTCCTCGCGTCGCGCAACGCGACGGTGGCGCAGCTGCTGCGGTTCGTGGCCTGGCACGAGGGGGCCTGAGCACCGGACGGCGGGCCGCGGCGGGAGTAGCCTTGCCGCATGCTGGCGGTGCAGCTCCTGGGCGAGCTGACGGTGGAGGCCGACGGCCGCCCGGTCGCGCCACCCCAGAGCCGCCGCGCCTGGAGCCTGTTGGCCTGGCTGGCGCTGCACCCCGGCGAGCACGCCCGCGGGGCGGTCGCCGCCCGGTTCTGGCCCGAGGTCCTCGACTCGAGCGCCCGGGCCTCGCTGCGGAGCGCCGCCTGGTCGCTGCGCCGGGCGCTCGGGCCCGACGCCGACGGAGCCCTCGTCGCCGGCCGCGACCG
>JAXDGY010000252.1:0-6747 GCA_034664785.1 Solirubrobacteraceae bacterium | reverse complement strand
GCGTCCGACCGGCCAGGGGGATCCGGGCCACGACCCGGTTGGTGGTCACGTCGGTGAGCGTGGCGAACGGGTCGCCCGACGCCACGGCGACCGAGCGCCCGTCGGCGGCGTCCGGCAGGGCGAGGACGCAGGCCAGGGCGGCGACGGCGAGCGGGGCGGGGAGGGACGGGCGCATCGCATGTCCAACGCCGGCCAGCGCCGCAGGTTGCGGGGCGCCCGCCGTCGCGCGGGGACCCGGGCGCGGGCAACACGCCGGTAGCCTGCGGCGCGTGCTCGACGCCGCGACCGCCACTGCGCTGCTGCGCCCGGGCCTGCTCGAGGGCCGCACGGTCGCGCTCGCGGGCGGGGCGGACGCTGCCGGCGCGGCGTGCGCGGCGCTCGGCGCGACGATCGGAGTCCTCGCGGTGGACCCTGCCGACGAGGAGGGTGCGCTGGCCGCCGCCGAGGGCCTCGGCCGCGTCGACGTCCTCGTCTGCGACGCGCGGCCGGCGTGGACCGCGGCGGGTGGGGGCGAGGCGGGCCTGCGCGCAGGGGCCGACGCGGCGTTCCTCGCCGCCCGTGCCGTCGCGCTCGCGGGCTGGATCCCGGACGGGGCCGCCGCCACCGCGCCGGGCGGCAAGGTGGTGCTCATCGCCCCGGCGCCCGGAGCGGGTCCCCATGCCGGCGCGCTGCGGGCGGCGCTCGAGAACCTCGCGCGGACCCTGTCCACGGAGTGGGCGCGCTTCGGCGTCACGCTCTCGGCGCTGCTGCCGGGCGACGCGACGGACGAGGGCGACGTGGCGGCGCTGTGCGCGTTCCTGGCCTCGGAGGCCGGGGACTACGTGGCGGGGACGGCGTTCACCCTCGGCGGCAGCTCGCCAGCGCGCCCCTGAGCTCGGCCGTCAGGCGCTCCAGGCGCCGCCGGGTCAGCGGCGGACGGGGCAGCGGGTGCGCGCCCTCGGCGCGCAGCCCGTCGACCAGCACGGCCAGGTGGCGCTCCCAGGAGCGGCCGCGGCGGTCGAGCGCCGTCGGCGACCCCGCCAGCCCGGCGAGGAGGACCAGGATGTCCTCGGCCACGACGTCGGGACGCAGGTCGCCCGCCTGCTGGGCGCGCTCGACGAGCTGCTGGAGCGCGTCGAGCGTCCGCTCGCGCTCCGCGTGCACCGCCGGGAGGTTGAAGGCCTCGCCCATGACCTGCCCGAAGACGCGGTCGGAGACCTGGGCGGACGCCGTCGCGTGCAGGACGTCGAGCAGCGCCTCCCACGGGCTCGGCGCCGCGACGGCCAGGGTGATCCGGTCGGCCAGCGCGCGGAAGCGCTCCGTGACCACCGCCTCGAGGAGGTCGACCTTGGTCGGGAAGCTCCGGTAGATCGTCGCCACGCCGACCCCCGCGCGCTCGGCGACCTGCGGCAGGCTCCCGTCGACGCCGTGCTGCCCGAAGACCGCCGCGGCGGCGGCGAGCACGCGCTCGCGGTTGCGCGCCGCATCGGCGCGCATGGTCCGGGGGGCCGTCGCCATGGGGCCGAACGGTAGCGCGCAAGAAGTAGGGATAGCCCCCTTGAAACGGAACGCCAGTTCCGTACAGTGCTCGACAAGCGGAAACACGTGTCCGCTTGTTCCCCTTTGCGCGGAGGTCCCGCATGTCCCCGACCTACCTGTCACTCGAAGCCTTCTACGCGTCCGATCGGCGCCGTGCCGCCTCGCGCGAGGTCGACACGGGCCTGTGGTGGAGCGGGCTCGGCAACCACGCGCCGACGTTCCGTGCGGCCTGGGTGCAGGAGACGGGCGAGCTCTACGTCATGCAGCACGCCGGGACGCTCGGGGGCGGGCGCGTCGACGTGATCGCCGAGGTCGCCGACGAGGAGGCCCTTGCCGGTCGCCTGGCCGGCTGGCACCGGGTCTGCGGCGAGCCGGGCTCGCTGGGGTGGCTGCTGCAGCGCGCCGACCGCGTCCCGCCGCACCTGCAGCGCGCCGCGGCGCCGCCCGCCGGTCCGCGGCCGCAGCGGCGGGGGCCGGTGCGCCCGCGGGACCCCATCGGGGCGGCGTGACCGAGAAGCTGGGCCCGCACGTGCCGTCGCGCACCCCGCTGGGGCTGCCCGCGGCGTGCGCGGCCTTCGGCGTCGGGCTCGTCTTCGTGGTCTCGGGCGCGGACAAGCTCCTCGAGCACGCGACGGCCGCGGCGCACTTCGCGTCGTGGGCGTTCCCGCTGCCCGGCGTCACGGTCGTCGTCGCCGGGGCGCTTGAGCTCGCGGGCGGCCTGCTGCTGATGGGCGGTCTCGCCGTCCGCGGCTCGGCGCTCGTCCTCGCCGTCGAGATGGGCGTCGTCTGGGTGCTGGCGGGCGCCCACGCGGGCCACGAGCAGCTCGTGGTCCCGCTCGCGCTGGCCCTGACGTGCGGCGCGCTGGCCCACGCCGCCGCCCGCGCCGAGCGTCAGGCGTCGGTGGACGTCGGCAGGCTGTAGTCCACCCACTCCGAGCGGACGCCGCCGACACGGTCGTAGACCGCCTGCGCGCGCAGGTTGTCGGGTTCGGTCTGCCACTCCAGGGTCGCGGCGCCGTGCTTGCGCGCACGCTCGCGGCAGGCGGCGATGAGCGCCTCGGCGAGGCCCGTGCCGCGCGCCTCCGGGGCGACGAACAGGTCGTTCATGATCGCGACACGCACCGCTTGTGACGTCGACCACGACCAGTAGAGCGTCGCGAACCCGCGCGCGACGCCCGCGGCGTCGCGCGCCAGCAGCTGGACGCCCTCGTGCTCGGGGTCGGCGAGCAGGGCGCGCGAGAGCGCCAGGACGGCCGCGTCGGACGGCGCCGTCCCGTAGAAGTCCAGGTAGGCGCGCACGAGCGGGAGGAGGTCCGCGAGGTCCTCCTCCCGCACCGCGGCGATGGCGAAGCCGTCGCTCAGGTCGTCATCCCCGTGAACTGCCCGCCGGTGATGTTCAGGACCTGGCCGTGGATGTAGTTGGCCCAGGGGGTCGTGAGCAGGAAGACGCCGCCCGCCGCCTCCTCCGGCGTGCCGGGGCGCCCGAGCGGGATCAGCATCGAGGCCATCCCGCGCATCTGGTCCGGGATGCCGAGTTGCACCTTCTCGCCGTCGATCTCCATGACGTTGTCCTCGACCTTGGAGGCCGTCAGGCGCGTCTCGATGTAGCCGAAGGCCACGGCGTTGACGTTGACCTTGAACTGGCCCCACTCCTTGGCCAGCGTCTTGGTCAGGCCGACGATGGCCGACTTGCCCGCCGAGTAGTTCGCCTGGCCGGCGTTGCCCATCGTGCCGGAGATGGAGGAGACGTTGACGATCTTGCGGAAGACCTCCTCGCCGCGCTCGCGCTCCTGCTTGGCGGGCTCGCGGAGGTGGGGGGCGGCGGCGCGGATGATTCGGAACGGCGCCACGACGTGGATGTCGAGCATCTTCTGGAACCAGTCGTCGCTCATCTTGTGGATGGGCGCGTCGAGCGTGTAGCCCGCGTTGTTGACGACGATGTCGATCTTGCCCCACGCGTCGATCGCCGCTTGGACGAGCTCGTCGGGGGCGCTCGGCTTGGTGAGGTCGCCGGCGTAGACCGTCGTCTCGCCGCCGATCTGGCCCGCCGTCTCCTTGGCGGCGTCGGCGTCGAGGTCGTTGATGAGGACCTTGGCGCCCTGGGCGGAGAGCAGCTCCGCCGTCGCGCGGCCGATGCCGCGGGCCGAACCGGTGACGATCGCCACCTTGTCGTCGAGAACTCCCATGCGCGTCTCCTTGTGTCTGTCTGCTCGGGAAGAGGCGCTGGACCCTATCTCGCGGCAGGCCGTCGTTACCCTTCGCCGCACATGACGCGACGCGAGATCCGCTCCTGGCTCATGGACATGGACGGCGTGCTCGTGCGCGAGGCGCAGGCGATCCCGGGCGCCGACGCCTTCCTGGCGCGCCTGCGCGAACGCGGCACGCCGTTCCTGGTGCTGACCAACAACTCGATCTACACCAGGCGGGACCTCGCGGCGCGCCTGCGGGTCAGCGGCCTGGACGTGCCCGAGGACTCGATCTGGACCTCAGCGCTGGCCACGGCGCGCTTCCTGGAGGACCAGCGGCCCGGCGGCTCGGCCTTCGTCATCGGCGAGGCGGGGCTGACCACCGCGCTGCACACCGCGGGCTACACGCTCACCGAGCGCGAGCCGGACTACGTGGTGCTGGGGGAGACCCGGACCTACTCCTTCGAGCGGATCACCCAGGCGATCCGGCTCATCGACCGGGGCGCGCGGTTCATCGCCACCAATCCCGACGCGACCGGCCCGTCCGCCGAAGGCCCGCTCCCGGCGACAGGCTCGGTCGCGGCGCTGATCTCGCGCGCCACCGGCGTCGACCCCTACTACGTCGGCAAGCCCAACCCGCTGATGATGCGCTCCGCGCTCAACGCGATCGACGCCCACTCCGAGACGACCGCGATGATCGGCGACCGGATGGACACCGACGTCGTCTCCGGGCTCGAGGCCGGCCTGGAGACGATCCTGGTCCTCACGGGCCTGACGACGCAGGAGGACGCCGAGCGCCACCCGTTCAGGGCGTCGCGGATCGTGGACTCGGTCGCGGACCTGCTGCCCGAGCTGGAGTAGCCCCTCGCGCCGGCGCGCCGGCCGGGCGGTGCAGCGCCACCCCGGCCACCACGAGCGCAACGCCGAGGACCTCGAGCGGCGCGGGGACCTGCGTGAGCACCACGATGCCGATGACCGTCGCGGTCGCGGGGAGCAGCGCGACCATCAGCGCGTAGGTCGCGCGCGGCAGGCGCGCCAGCGCCATCTGGTCGGAGAGGTAGGGGATGACCGACGACGTCAGCCCGACGCCCACGCCGGCGAGCAGGGCGACCGGGTCGCCGAGCGCGCCCGCGGCCTGCGTGACCCCGATCGGGGTGACGACGACCGCCGCGACGAGCATGGCCGCGGCCAGGCCGTCGGGCCCGCTGAGCGCCGGGCGCTTGGCCACGCGGTCGGCGAGCACGATGTACGCGGCGAACAGGGCGGCGTTGGCCCAGGCGAAGCCGAGGCCGAGCGGCTCCGCCGACAGCTGCAGCCCCGTGAGCGCGTACACGCCGGGGACGGCGAGCGCCAGCGCGAGCGCGTTGCGCGGGCTGCGCGCCCCGAGCGCGGCGAGCGCGATCACGGGGACGAACTCGACGGCGGCGACGGTCGCCAGCGGCAGGCGGTCGATGGCCTCGTAGAAGCAGGCGTTCATGACGGCCAGCACGACGCCCCAGCCCACCACGAGGCGCCGGCCGCCGCCGTCCAGGCGCGCCCATGCGCGCCACGGCCGGCGCCAGGCGGCGAGCACCAGCGCCGCGGCGGCGATCCGCAGCCAGGCGACCCCGAGGACGTCGATCCGGGCGAAGAGCAGCACGGCGAACGCCGGGCCGAGGTAGTGGAAGGTCGCGCTGACGACGAACCAGGCGGAGGGCGGGACGCGGTCGGCGGCAGCGGCGGAGCGCATTCCTGAAGGATCGTCGCCGCATGTCCGTCGTTGAAGGGCCGTTCGGAGGTATGGTCGTGCTCATGGCGTCGAAACCAAGGCGATCAGCCCCTTCTGCCGACGAAGGCGCGTTGGATCCCACGGACCGGCGGCTGCTCACCGAGCTCCAGGCGGACGGGCGGCTGTCGCTCGCCGAGCTCGGGCGCCGGATCGGCCTCTCCTCGCCCGCCGTCGCCGAGCGCCTGCGCCGCCTCGAGGCCGACGGCGTCATCACCGGCTACCGGGCCGACGTGGACCCGGCTCGCCTGGGCCTCGGGCTCGGCGTCCTGATCCGCATCCGGCCCGCCCCGCGGCAGCTCGCGGCGGTCGCCGACCTGGCGCGCGGGACGCCCGAGATCGTCGAGTGCCTGCGGGTCACCGGCGACGACTGCTTCGTGATGACGGCGCACGTGCGCGACGTGACGCACCTCGAGGAGGTCATCGACGCGTTCGCCGCCTACGGGCAGACGACGACGTCGGTCATGCAGTCCTCACCCGTGCCGCGGCGCGGGGTCGCGCTCTGATCGGACCTGCTGCTCAGAGCCCGAGCGACCGCCCGAGGATCTCGCGCATGATCTCGTCGGTCCCGCCGCCGATCGGGCCGAGGCGGGCGTCGCGCGCCATCCGCTCGATGCCCTGCTCCTCCATGTAGCCGGCGCCGCCGTGGAGCTGCAGGCAGGCGTCCATGACCTCGAAGCAGTCGCGCTGGCTGGCCAGCTTGGCCATCGTGACCTCGCGCACGGCGTCCCCACCGTCGAGGTACAGGCGCAGAGCCTGCAGCGTCAGGGCGCGGTCGACCTCGATGGTCGTCCCGATCTCGGCGAGGCGGTGGCGCACGACCTGGTGCTGGGAGATCGGGCGCCCGAAGGCGACGCGCTCCTGCGTGAAGGCGAGCGTGCGCTCGAAGGCGACCTCCATCGCGGCCACCGCGCCGAGGGCCATGACCAGGCGCTCCCACTGGAAGTTGGCCATGATCAGCCGGAAGCCCTCGTGCTCGGGACCCAGGAGGTTGCCCTCCGGCACCCACACGTCGTCGAGCGCGATCAGCGCGGTGTCGGAGGCATGCCAGCCGAGCTTCTCGATCGGGCTGGCCGTCAGGCCGTCCTGCTGGTCGACGAGCAGGAACGAGATGCCGTGGTGTCCGCCCTGCGCCGTCGTCTTGACGGCCGTCACGTACACGTGCGCTCGGACGCCGTTGGTGATGAACATCTTCGAGCCGTTGACGACCCAGCCGCCGTCCACCCGCTCGGCCCGCGTGCGGATCGCGGCCACGTCCGAGCCCGCGTCGGGCTCGGT
>JAXDGY010000251.1:0-6904 GCA_034664785.1 Solirubrobacteraceae bacterium | reverse complement strand
CTGGCGACGGCCGCGATCTTCGCCCTGAAGCACATCGCGCCGGTGGTGTCGCTCAGCGTGGTGTACCTGCTCGCCGTCCTGGCCGTCTCGACGTACTGGGGTGCCGGCCTCGGTGTCGCGACCGCGGGCGCGAGCGCCATGGCGTTCAACCTGTTCTTCCTGGAGCCCGTCGGGCGGTTCATGGTGTCCGACAGCCGCAACTGGGTCGCGCTGCTCACGTTCCTGACCGTGGCACTGGTGACCAGCACCATGGGCGAGACGGCGAGGGCGCGGGCGCTCGAGGCCGACGAGCGGCGGCGCGAAGCCGATCTCGGCGCGCAGATGGCGCGCACGATCCTCGGCGGCCCGCGGCTGGCCGAATCGCTCGCGCTGACGTCCCGGCGCCTCTCGGAGGTGCTCGGGGCGGCGTCGGTGTCGATCGAGCTCGCCGATGTGCCCGACGACGCGCGCCGGTCCTCCATCCCGCTGATGGACGGCGACGCGCGGATCGGCACCCTGCTGCTGCCGGCCGACCTCGCCGGCCACCAGGCGGCCCGGGTCCGGCAGCGCATCGTGCCCGCCCTGGAGTCGATCCTCGCGGCGGCGCTGGCCCGGGAGCGGCTCCAGAGCGAGGTCGTCGAGACGGCGGCGCTGCGGCGCAGCGACGACATGAAGACCGCGGTGCTGCGTTCCGTGTCGCATGACCTGCGCACGCCCGTCACGTCGGTCCTGGCCGGGATCGTCGCGCTGCAGTCCGCATCCGTGACCGAGCCGGAGCGCAAGGAGCTCGAGGCCGACATCGCGGGTGCCGCCAGGCGGCTCTCGCTGCTGATCGACAAGCTGCTGGACCTCGCTCGGCTGCAGGCGGGGACGGCGCCGCCGCATCCGATGTGGTGCTCCGTCGACGAGGTGCTCCACGAGGCCGCCGCGCACCTCGCTCCGGGCAACAGCCCGTTCAAGTTCTCGATCGACCCCGATCTCCCGCTGGTCCGCGCCGACGCCGTGCAGCTGGACCGCGCGTTCGCCAACCTGCTGGAGAACGCCTCGCGCTACGGCGGCGGCATGCCGGTCTCGGTGCGTGCGCGCGCGGTGGGCCACCGGCTGATGGTGCGCATCGTCGATCGCGGGCCGGGCATCCCGCGGCACGAGCAGGACCGGATCTTCACGCCGTTCTACCGGGCAGAGGGCGCGGGGCAGTCGGCGGGGGGCTCGGGCCTGGGGCTCGCGATCGCCAAGGGCTTCATCGAGGCCAACGGAGGGCGCATCGCCGTCGAGTCGCTTCCGGGCCAGGGGGCGACCTTCGTCATCGAGCTGCCGATCGAGGCCGTCGAGCAGCCCGCGCCCGACGCCCCCGGGACCGTGCTGCCGGCGTGAACGCCGCCCCGCGCGTCCTGGTGTGCGACGACGACCCGCAGATCCTGCGGGCCCTCCGCGTCGTGCTGCGCGAGGCGGGATACGAGGTGATCCCGGCCGAGACGGGGGAGGAGGCGCTGGATCGCGCGGCCGTGCGGCCGCCTCAGGCCGCCATCCTCGACCTCATGCTCCCCGGCATCGACGGCGTCGAGGTCTGCCGCCAGCTGCGCGAGTGGAGCGACATGCCGGTGATCGTCCTCTCGGCGGTCGACGAGGAGGCCGAGAAGGTCCGGGCGCTGCGGACGGGCGCCGACGACTACGTCACCAAGCCGTTCTCGCCCGACGAGCTCATCGCCCGGCTCGAGGCGGCGTTGCGGCGATCGGGCACGGCGCCGGACGACCCGCTGCTGCAGGCCGAGGATCTGCTGCTCGACCTGGCCGCCCACCGGGTGACGCTCGCCGGGGCCGAGGTCCATCTGACGCCGATCGAGTTCTCGCTGCTGCGGATCCTCATGCTCAACCGTGGGCGCCTGCTGACGCACCGGGCGCTGCTGACCGGGGTCTGGGGGCCGGAGTACGCGGACGCCACGAGCGTGCTGCGGACCCACATCGCGAACCTCCGCGCCAAGATCGAGGGCCCGGCGCATGAGCGGCGGTTCATCCGCACCGACTCCGGGATCGGCTACCGCTTCACCAGCTGAGCACCCCGTGCGGGCCGCTGGACCGAGGGCCAGCTGCGATCTTGATGAAATCTTTGGACGGTTGTGCCGTGCGCCCATGCGACCTTGACGAGCGGCCTCGCATGATGGCGCCATGGACCTGATCGCCATCCTCCTCATCGTCGCGGCCTTCGCGGCGTTCCTGGGGACCGTGGAACTGCTCGATCGCGTATGAAGGGCTCGGATCTCTTCGGGCTGATCGTGTGCGTCGCCGTGCTCGCCTACCTGCTCTACGCGCTGTTCCGCGGCGAGCGGCTCTAGACGATGACCCAGGGCTTCCTGCAGATCGCCGTCTTCTGCGCGATCCTCATCGCCGTCGTCCCGCTGCTCGGCGCCTACATGGCGCGCGTCTTCCAGGGCGAGCGCGTGTTCCTCACCCCGGTCGTGGCGCCGGTCGAGCGCGGGCTGTACCGCGTCTTCCGCGTCGACCCGGAGCAGGGTCAGGACTGGAAGGCCTACGGGCGTTCCCTGCTGGTCTTCTCCACGCTGTTCGGCGTCCTGCTGTTCGTGATCCTGCGCACGCAGGGCATCCACCCGTTCAACCCGGGTGACTTCAAATCGGGGACGTGGGACCTGTCGTTCAACACCACGAGCTCGTTTTTGACGAACACCAACTGGCAGTACTACGGCGGCGAGACCACGCTGTCGAACTTCAGCCAGATGGCCGGCCTGGCCGTGCAGAACTTCGTCTCTGCCGCCGTCGGGATCTCGGTGGTCGTGGCGCTGATCCGCGGCATCACCGCGCGCCACGGCGACGGGACGCTGGGCAACTTCTACAAGGACGTCACCCGGATCGTCCTGTACATCCTGGTGCCGCTCTCGATCGTGGCCACGGTGGTGCTCGTCTCCCAGGGGGTCATCCAGACCCTCGGCGGCACCGTCGGAGGCCTGGCGCGCGGGCCGGTCGCCTCGCAGGAGGCGATCAAGCTGCTCGGGACCAACGGTGGCGGGTTCTTCAACGTCAACTCGGCGTACCCGTTCGAGAACCCGACGGCGTTCTCGAACCTGTTCGAGATGTTCATCATCCTGTGCATCCCGGCCGCGCTGCCCTTCACCTACGGGCGCATGGTCGGCAGCCGGCGGCAGGGCTGGACCATCTTCGGCGCGATGTTCTCGCTGTTCATCATCAGCGTGGTCGTCGTGTACCTCGCCGAGCGCCACGGGACGCCCGCCCAGCACCTGGCCGGGCTCAACACCGACCAGTTCAGCGGCAGCGGCGGCGGCAACCTCGAGGGCAAGGAGCAGCGCTTCGGCATCGCCTCCTCCTCGCTGTTCACAGCGATCACCACGGTCGTCTCCTGCGGCGCGGTGAACTCGGCCTTCGAGTCGCTCACCGGCCTCGGCGGCCTCGTCCCGATGGCCAACCTCGGTTACAGCGAATCGGTGTTCGGCGGCGTCGGGACGGGGCTGTACATGATGCTGCTGTTCGTCCTGCTGGCGGTCTTCATCGGCGGCCTGATGGTCGGACGCACGCCCGAGTACCTCGGCAAGAAGATCGAGCCCCGGGAGGTCAAGCTCGTATCGGTGGGTGCGCTGTTCACCGCGCTCATCGTGCTGGTGTTCACCGCGCTGGCGGTCGGCACGAAGTACGGCGGCCCATCGGTCTTCGCCGAGGGCCCGCAAGGCTTCAGCGAGAGCTTCTACGCCTACCTGTCCCAAGCGAACAACAACGGCTCGGCGTGGGCCGGCTACGCCGGCTACCTGCAGCCCGACGCGCCGGGCAACGCCGGCGCCCACGGCGTGACGTTCGCCGACATCATGGGCGGGTTCGCGATGCTCTTCGGCCGCTACGTGCCGATCCTCGCGGTCCTCGCGGTCGCCGGCGCGCTGGCACGCAAGAAGGTGGCCCCGGCCGGGCTCGGGACGATGCGGACCGACACGCCGACGTTCGCCGTCCTGATCATCGGCGTGGTGGTCCTGATCGGCGCGCTCACGTTCCTGCCGGCCTTCCTGCTGGGCCCGATCGTCCCGTCCCTCACGACCCACCTCTTCTGACATGCGCAAGGACCTCATCCGCTCGTCGATCGCCGTCGTCGTCTTCACGGTGCTCCTCGGCCTCGCCTACCCGCTGGTCATGACCGGGGTCTCCCAGGTCGTCTTTCCCGGCAACGCGGACGGCTCGCTGATCCGACAGAGCGGGAAGGTCGTCGGCTCGCATCTGCTGGCGCGCGACTTCTCCCGGCCGGTGCTCGGCGCCGACGGCAGGCCGCAGATGGACGCCGACGGCAACCCGGTCACCGAGCCCGACCCGAAGTACTTCCAGGCGCGCCCCTCGGCGACGGGCTACAGCGGCTCGACGACGTACTTCGCCAACCGCGGTCCCAACCAGGCCTCGACCCGTGACCTCACGCGCGAGCACCTCGAGGCCTACCTGCAGCTCGAGCGACCGTTCTCCCCCGGCCTGAAGGCGTCGCAGGTCCCCGTCGATGCGGCGACGTTCTCCGCCTCCGGCGTGGATCCCGACATCTCCGAGGCCAACGCCGCGATCCAGGCCCGGCGCATCGCGTCGGTCCGCAAGCTGCCGCTCGCCCGCGTCCGTGAGCTCATCAAGGAGCACACCGACGGCCGCGCCCTCGGGATCTTCGGGGAGCCCGGGGTCAACGTGACCGACCTCAACCTCGCCCTCGACCAGGAAGCTCGATGAAGCCCCAGCGCTCCTCGATGTTCAGCACGGAGAGCCTCCGCCCGGCCATCCTCTCGTCCGTCGCCAAGCTGGACCCGCGGGTGCAGCTCCACAACCCGGTGATGTTCGTGGTCGAGGTCGGCGCGGTCATCACGACCGTCGCATGGCTCATCCAGCTCTTCGGCGGCCAGCCGCTCGGGGGCGGCAACGAGCCCGCCTGGTTCACGTTCACCGTGGCGATCTGGCTCTGGCTGACCGTCGTGTTCGCCAACCTCGCCGAGGCGCTGGCGGAGGGCCGGGGCAAGGCCCAGGCCGACGCGCTGCGCGCGATGCGCTCGGAGACCACCGCGACCATGCGCGACGGCTCGACGCGCGCGGCGTCGGAGCTGCACCGCGGCGACGTCGTCGTCGTCGAGGCCGGCGACGTGATCCCGGGCGACGGCACCGTCATCGAGGGGATCGCGACCGTCGACGAGTCCGCGATCACGGGCGAGTCGGCCCCGGTCATCCGCGAGTCCGGCGGCGACCGCTCGGCCGTCACGGGCGGCACGCGGGTGCTCAGCGACCAGATCGTGGTCGAGATCACCCAGGAGCCCGGGCAGTCCTTTCTGGACCGCATGATCGCCCTGGTCGAGGGCGCCGAGCGGCGCAAGACGCCCAACGAGATCGCGCTCAACATCCTGCTGGCGGGGCTGACGATCGTCTTCTTGGTCGTGGTCGCGACCCTGCTGCCGTTCGCACGGTTCGCCGGCTCGGAGATCTCGCTCACGACGCTCATCGCCCTGCTCGTCGCGCTCATCCCGACGACGATCGGCGCGCTGCTCAGCGCGATTGGGATCGCCGGTATGGACCGCCTCGTGCGACGCAACGTGCTCGCGCTGTCGGGCCGCGCCGTCGAGGCCTCCGGCGACGTCGACGTGCTGCTGCTCGACAAGACCGGCACCATCACGCTGGGCAACCGGCAGGCCGCGGAGTTCGTCCCGATGCCGGGCATCACCGAGGCCGAGCTGGCCGAGGCGGCGCAGCTCTCCTCGCTGGCCGACGAGACGCCCGAAGGCCGATCGATCGTCGTGCTGGCCAAGCAGTACGGCTTGCGCGAGCGCGAGCTGGCGCCGCACGAGGCGCGGTTCGTGCCGTTCACCGCGCAGACGCGCATGAGCGGCGTGGACTACGACGGCACGCGCCTGCGCAAGGGCGCAGCCGACTCCGTCATCACGTTCGTGCAGGGCGAGGGCGGCCAGGCGCCGGCGGATCTCGGTGGCGTCGTCGACCGCATCGCACGCGAGGGCGGCACCCCGCTGGCCGTCGCCCGTGACAGCCACGTGCTCGGCGTCATCTACCTCAAGGACACGGTCAAGGAGGGGATGGCCGTCCGCTTCGAGCAGCTGCGCGCGATGGGCATCCGCACGGTGATGGTCACCGGCGACAACCGCCTGACGGCGGCGAAGATCGCCGAAGAGGCCGGGGTGGACGACTTCCTGGCCGAGGCGACCCCGGAGCGCAAGATGGAGCTGATCCGGGCCGAGCAGGCAGAGGGCCGGCTCGTCGCCATGACCGGCGACGGCACCAACGACGCGCCGGCGCTGGCACAGGCCGACGTCGGCGTGGCGATGAACACGGGCACCCAGGCGGCACGCGAGGCCGGGAACATGGTCGACCTGGACTCCAACCCGACGAAGCTCATCGAGATCGTCGAGGTCGGCAAGCAGCTGCTCATCACCCGTGGGGCCCTGACCACGTTGTCGATCGCCAACGACGTGGCGAAGTACTTCGCCATCCTCCCCGCGATCTTCGTCGCGACCTACGCGGCGAACGGAGCCGGCACCGGGCCGCTGAACGCGTTGAACATCATGAAGCTCGGCACGCCGGAGTCGGCGATCATCTCGGCGATCATCTTCAACGCGATCGTGATCCCGCTGCTCATCCCGGTCGCGTTGCGGGGAGTCCGCTATCGCGCCGTGGGCGCGACGGCGCTGCTGCGCCGCAACCTGCTGGTCTACGGCCTCGGCGGCCTGGTCGCGCCGTTCATCGGGATCAAGCTCATCGACCTGGTCGTCCACAACCTGCTGGGGGCCTGATGGCGACCGTCGTCCCTCCCCCCGCCCGGCGGATCCCGAAGCCTGCATGGACGGAGCGCCTGCTGTCGTTCCGGTCGCGGCAGGCGAAGGGCGGCCGGACGCGACGACGGTACGCCGCGAGCCTCGAGCACGCTGTCGACCGGGCGGGCGCG
>JAXDGY010000250.1:0-3346 GCA_034664785.1 Solirubrobacteraceae bacterium | reverse complement strand
GCGTGATCGCCCACAACGGCGAGATCAACACGATGATGGGCAACATCAACTGGATGCGGGCGCGCGAGTCGCAGCTCGCGTCGGAGCTGTTCGGGATCGACCTGCAGAAGGTCATGCCGATCGTCCGCCCCGGCGGCAGCGACTCCGCCACGTTCGACAACGTCCTCGAGCTGCTCATGCTGGCCGGCCGCTCGCTGCCGCACGCGGTGATGATGATGATCCCCGAGGCCTACGCCGGCCGCGCGGACCTGCCCGACCACCTCAAGGGCTTCTACGCCTACCACTCGTGCTTCATGGAGCCGTGGGACGGCCCCGCCGCCGTGTGCTTCACCGACGGCCGCGTCGTCGGCGCCACGCTGGACCGCAACGGGCTGCGACCGGGCCGCTGGATCGAGACCCGCGACGGCCACGTCATCCTCGGCTCCGAGGCGGGGATGCTGGGCGTCCGCCCCGAGAACGTCCTGCGCCTCGGCCGCCTGGCCCCGGGCAAGCTCTTCCTCGTCGACCTCGAGGCCGGCCGCATCGTCGAGGACGAGGACGTCAAGGCCTCCGTCGCCACCCAGCAGCCGTACGGCAAGTGGTTCGCCGACCACGTCGTCCACTTCGACGACCTCCCGGTCAAGGAGCCGCTCGCCGCCCGCACCGAGCCCGTCCGGACCCGCCAGCTCGCCTTCGGCTACTCGCAGGAGGACCTCAAGGTCCTGCTCACGCCGATGGCCTCCAAGGGCGAGGAGCCGATCGGCTCGATGGGCAACGACAACGCGCTGGCCGTGCTGTCCGAGCAGCGGCCGCCGCTGTTCGCCTACTTCAAGCAGCTCTTCGCGCAGGTCACCAACCCGCCGATCGACCCGATCCGCGAGGCCGTGGTCATGTCGCTGGCCACCGGCGTCGGCGCCGAGGGCAACCTGCTCGAGGAGCGCCCGGAGCACGCGCGGCAGCTCGCGATGGAGCAGCCGATCCTGCGCAACCACGAGCTCGAGACGCTGCGCCAGGTCGACCACCCCGCCTTCAAGGCGCACACGATCGACATCACCTGGCCGGTGCAGGAGGGCCCCGAGGGCCTGCAGGCCCGGCTGGCCAACGCCTGCGACGAGGCCTACGACGCGGTCGAGGCCGGGATCAACGTCCTCATCCTGTCCGACCGCGAGGTGAGTGCGGAGCGCGCGCCGATCCCGTCGCTCCTGGCGACCGCCGCGGTCCACCATCACCTCGTGCGCGAGGGCAACCGCCTGCGCGCGGGCCTCGTGGTGGAGTCGGGCGAGCCCCGAGAGATCCACCACTTCGCGACGCTCATCGGCTACGGCGCCAGCGCGGTCAACCCGTACCTCATGTTCGAGACGCTCGACGAGCTGCACGCGGACGGGCGGCTGCCCGGCGTGACGTCCGTCGAGCAGGCCGAGCGCCACGTCGTCAAGGCGATCGGCAAGGGCCTGCTCAAGACGATCTCCAAGATGGGGATCTCCACGGTGCAGTCCTACTGCGGCGCCCAGATCTTCGAGGCCGTCGGGCTGGACCACTCGGTGGTCGACCGCCACTTCACGGGCACGGCGTCGCGGATCGGCGGCATCGACATCCGGACGATCGCCGTGGAGGCGCTCGACCGCCACACCCGGGGCTACCCCCGGCTCGCCGACGGCGAGCTGCTGCCGGTCGGCGGCGTCTACGCCTGGCGCCGCGACGGCGAGCACCACATGTGGAACCCCGAGACGATCGCGCTGATCCAGCACGCCGTCCGGGACATGAACGGCGATGCCTCGGACAAGTACCGCGAGTTCTCGCGGCTGGTCAACGAGGACGCCGCGCGCCGCGCGACGCTGCGCGGGCTGCTGCGGTTCGCCGAGGACGGCGACCGGGCGATCCCCATCGACGAGGTCGAGCCGGCCAAGGACATCGTCAAGCGCTTCGCGACCGGCGCCATGTCGCTTGGGTCGATCTCGACCGAGGCGCACGAGACGCTGGCGATCGCCATGAACCGCCTCGGCGGGCGCTCGAACACGGGCGAGGGCGGGGAGGACCCGCGCCGCTTCACGCCGGACGCCAACGGCGACCTGCGCCGCTCGGCGATCAAGCAGGTGGCCTCGGGGCGCTTCGGCGTGACGGTGCACTACCTCGTCAACGCGGACCAGCTGCAGATCAAGATGGCCCAGGGCGCCAAGCCCGGCGAGGGCGGCCAGCTGCCCGGCCACAAGGTCGACAAGTACATCGGCTGGGTGCGGCACACGACCCCCGGGGTGGGCCTGATCTCGCCGCCGCCGCACCACGACATCTACTCCATCGAGGACCTCAAGCAGCTCATCTACGACCTGCGCTGCGCCAACCCGAAGGCGCAGGTGTCGGTGAAGCTCGTGGCCGAGGTCGGGGTCGGCACGGTCGCCGCCGGCGTGGCCAAGGCCAACGCCGACCACGTGGTCATCGCCGGCCACGACGGCGGCACGGGCGCGAGCCCGCTGTCCTCGATCGTCTCCGCGGGCGTCCCGTGGGAGATCGGCCTGGCCGAGACGCAGCAGACGCTGCTGAAGAACGACCTGCGCTCGCGGATCGTGGTCCAGACCGACGGCCAGCTCAAGACCGGCCGGGACGTCGCGATCGCGGCGATGCTGGGCGCCGACGAGTTCGGCTTCTCGACCGCCCCGCTGATCGCCACGGGCTGCATCATGATGCGCGCCTGCCACCTGAACACGTGCCCGGTCGGCATCGCCACCCAGGACCCCGAGCTGCGCAAGCGCTTCCAGGGCAAGCCCGAGCACGTCGTCAACTACTTCTTCTTCGTCGCCGAGGAGGTCCGCGAGATCATGGCCTCCGTGGGCGTGCGGACGTTCGACGAGCTCATCGGCCGAATCGACCTGCTGCGCGTCGACGAGGCGATCGAGCACTGGAAGGCCCGCGGGATCGACCTCACGCACGTCCTGCACCGGCCCGTCGACATCCCCGACGACGCGCCCCTGCGCCGCCTGCAGCCCCCGCCGCCGGTCCTCGACGACGCGCTCGACCACGAGCTCATCGAGCAGGCCGCCCCGGCGCTGGAGCGCGGTCAGCCGGTCGCCCTGTCGCTGAAGGTCCGCAACGTCAACCGCTGCGTCGGCGGGATGCTCTCGTCGCGCATCGCGGCCGAGCGCGGAGCGGAGGGCCTGCCCGAGGACACCATCAAGGTGAGCTTCACGGGCTCCGCCGGGCAGTCCTTCGGCGGCTGGCTGGCCCCGGGCGTCTCCTTCGCGCTGCGCGGCGACGCGAACGACTACACCGGCAAGGGGCTGTCCGGCGGCGTCGTGTCCGTCACGCCGCCCGACGGCAGCCTGTTCGTCCCCGAGGACAACGTCATCGTCGGCAACACGGTGCTCTACGGCGC
>JAXDGY010000249.1:0-2996 GCA_034664785.1 Solirubrobacteraceae bacterium | reverse complement strand
AGGGCGGGAAGGCCGGGACCGTGCCAGAGGAACCGCGTCGGATCGTGGGTCGCCGGCAGGGCGTAGCCCCCGTCGAGGATCCGCGCCGCGTAGCGCAGGAACGGGCCCTCGTCGCCCACCGGCCGCGGCCCGGGATCGGTGACCAGCGCCACGGTGACGAAGAGGCCGAGCAGCGGTAGGAGGGCCGCCACCGTCCGGTGACCGGGGCTTGTGATCCATGCGCGCCGGCCGGCGGGCGCGTCTCGTCCGGGGGGCTGTGCAACTACAGCAGTCGTAGTGACGTTACTGTAGGTGTCGTTGATGAACGATCGCCTACGTCGCGAGGCCGGTGAGCTCGAGAGCGAGGTCCTCGCCGCGCTCTGGGCCGCCGCGCGGCCGCTGACGCCTGGGGAGGTCCGCGAGGAGCTCGGCGGCTCGCTCGCCTACACGACCGTGATGACGACGCTGAGCCGGCTGCACGACAAGGGCGTCGTCGACCGGCGTCGCTCGGGGCGCGGCTACGCCTACTCGCCAAGCGTGCGCGAGGCGGACCTCGCCGCCCGCCAGTTCCGCATGCTGCTCGACCGGGGCCACGACAGCGACGCGGTCCTGCAGGGCTTCGTCAGCGAGCTGTCCGCCGACGAGGAGCGCGTGCTGCGGGCGCTGCTCGACGACGAGACCGGAGACGGCGACCACCAGGGGTAGATGCGCACGGTGGTGTACATCCCGCTGGTGTGCGCGCTCGCGCTGGCGGCCGGCGTCCCCGCGATCGTCCGCTCCGCTCCGCCCCGGCTGGGCGCGGCCGTGCTGGTGACCGTGGCGCTCGGTGTCGCGCTCGCGGCCGATGCAGCGCTCGTGATCCTGGTCGGTGCGCGGCTCATCGACGCCGCGCCGCTGGCCTCGCTGCTCGGCTGGCGAGCGGAGGCGAGCGGTCCCCATCCGGTGCCGCTGCCCGTCAGCGTCGCCGCCGCCGCCTGCGCGATGGTGGTCCTCGTCCTCGGCCTCGCCGAATGGCGCCGGTCCTCGGCCGCGGCGCGCCGCCTGCGCGCGCTGCGCGGCCATGACGAGACCGGCGAGCTGGTCGTCGTGCGCTCGTCGGCGCTGCTGGCGTTCGCGCTCCCGGCGACCCGCACCTCGCCGGGTCGCATCCTGGTGTCGGACGGCATGCTGCGCGCGCTCGACGCCGATGAGCGCCGGGTCCTGCTCGCACACGAGCGCTCGCATCTGCGCCATCGCCACGACCGCTACCGCAGGCTCGTGGGCATCGCTGCGAGCCTGAACCCCCTGCTCCGACCCGCGGTCGGCGCGGTCGACTTCCTGCTCGAGCGGTGGGCCGACGAGGACGCGGCCGGTGAGGTCGGCAGCCGCCGGCTCACCGCCCGCGCGCTGACCCGCGCCGCGGTCGCCGTCAGCCCTCGCCCCGGAAGGCTGTGGCAGCCGAGCTTCGCCTCGGAGCGGGTGTCGCGTCGCGTGAGCGCGCTGCTGGCCCCGCCATCCGCCCACGGGAGGCGACTGGCGCTGCTGCTCATGGTCTCCCTCGGACTGATCGGCGCCGCCACCGCGGCGGCGGCGGCGCACGATCTCGCCCACCTGTTCGACCTGCTGCGCGGCGACGGCTGAATCCCCGACGGCACGGCTGCCGCTCCGCGGCGGCCAGCTGTCGGGCAAGTACGTCCGGGACGGCGCGCCCGCCGACAGCCGGCGGGCCGGCCTCGGGCACGGGCCGGCCGACCGGGACTGGGTCGTCATCGACGCGGTCGCGCGGGTCGCTGCCGAGATCGGTGTCGGCTCGGCGGAGGTCGCGGTCGCCTGGGTGCGCAGCCGGCCCGCGGTCACCTCGACGCTCATCGGCGCCCGGACGGTCGAGCAGCTGCGCGCCAACCTCGCCTCGCTGGAGGTCACCCTCACGCCCGAGCAGCTCGCAGCGCTCGACGAGCCGTCGACGCCGTCGCGCGACTTCCCCGCCGCCATGACCGCCGGGCCTGGGCCGATGCTCGGCTTCGGCGGGGCGACGGCGGAAGGCGTCGCTCCCGGTGTGGCCGATGCTGCTCAGCAGCCCAGCCCGCTACTGAAGACCTTCGCCGGCGAGTGTCCTTCGCCGTGAGCTCGGTCGCAGGCTCCGGGATGCATGGCCGTGCGGCGACTGCCAGCGAACGTCAGACGCAGGACGCTACCCCCCGACCAGCGGCGCGATCGGCGTGCAGATCGTGCCGCGCGCGTGGGCCGGGTCCAGCGCGTTGAGCACCTCGCGCAGCGCGACGTGGTCGTAGGGCAGCGCGACGTGCTCGCTCGCGTCGAGGATGCACTTGCGCTGGATCGTCGTGTTCGTGACCGCGGGACCCGACAGGAAGGCGGAGGCGTACGGCGTGACGACGGTGTCGTAGGCCGTCGCGATGACGGTGTAGGCGACGCCGGGCACGGTGTCGCCCCCCGCGTTGAGCTGCCGCAGGAACGCCGAGCCCGCGAACTGGTCCTCGCACGCGCCGCAGAGCGCCCCGGTGACGTCCCGGGCGCCCGGGATGAGACCGGCGAGCGTCGCGATCCCGTCGAGGGTCGTCCCGTGGTTCGACGGCGCCAGGCCGACGAGCCGGCCCACCTTCGCCGCGCCGCCGAGGAACTTCACATACCAGCGCGGCATCATGCCGCCCTGCGAGTGGCCGACGATGTCGACCTTGGCCGCGCCCGTCGCGGCGCGCACGCGGTCGACGAAGCCCGCCAGCTCGCGCGCCGACGCCGGGATGCGCCCCGTCGCGCCGATGTGGCCCGCCAACATGCCCCCGTAGTTGAGGGCGAAGACGCAGTACCCGTCGTTCTTCAGCAGCGGCGCGAGCGCGTTCCAGTTGTTGGTCATGTTCTCGAACGTCCCGTGCACCAGCACCACGGGCCGCGGGTGCGCCGCGGTCGGCCGGCAGCTCCAGTCGTTCGCGCCGGGCGGCGCCGCGCCCGGGTGCAGCGCGTCGGCCGCGAGCCCGGCGGGGAAGCTGTACAGCACGGGCAGGCTCGCGGCGGCGGTGGAC
>JAXDGY010000248.1:0-16936 GCA_034664785.1 Solirubrobacteraceae bacterium | reverse complement strand
AGGGCCAGAAGCCCCGCGCCTACGGCGAGTTCGGGCCCGTGGCGAGCCACATGCGCTACGTGGAGCGCGCGTCCCGCAAGCTCGCGCGCTCGACCTTCTACCTCATGGGCCGCTACCAGGCCGCCCTGGAGCAGAAGGGCCACGAGCTCGGGCGCCTCGTGGACATCGGCGCCGAGCTCTACGCCATCTCGTGCGCCTGCGTCTACGCCTCGACGCTGGCGGGGCGGGATCCGTCGCGCCGGACGGAGGCCTTCGAGCTCGCCGACCTGTTCGCCAAGCAGGCCCGGCGCCGGGCCGACGACCTCTTCCGGGCGCTGTGGGCCAACGACGACACCGCTCAGTACGACACCGCCCAGCAGGTCCTCGCGGGCCGCTTCACGTGGTTCGAGGAGGACATCCTCGACCCGGCGGGCGACGGACCGCAGCTGCCAGAGCAGGCCGAGCCGGCCAAGGACCGCTTCGCCAAGGCGGCCGCGGCGGGCGAGCCCCCCGTCGAGGCCCAAGCCGAGCCGGTCCAGTAGGCACCACTCTCAGGGGTGCGACAGGCAGCCCGCGGGGGCGGGAAGCTCCCGCGGGCTCGGCCAGCTGACGCTGGGCGAGGTGGCGCTGGGCCAACAGGCGGCTGAGGGTCAGGCTCGCGGCGACGAGCGCCGCGAGGCCCACGGCGCGGGCGGTGAGCCACACGCGCGCGGAGGGCGCGGTCACGCGGCGCGCTCCAGGGCGTCCGCGGCCACCAGGACCGGCGCGCCGTGGGCCGGGACGAGCACCCCACCGTGAATCAGGTGGCGCGGTCCGTTCCGCGGCCCAGCCAGGACGGCGGCCTTCGCCCGGACCTCGGCCTCCAGCGCGGTCGGTGCGCACGCGGTGGCCTGCAGCACCCCGGTCCGGGCCGGCCGGCCGGTGGCGGGATCGATGAGGTGGTGCTTCGGCTGCCCGTCCGGGCCGATCCACGCGCTGCGCGTGACGCCGCTCGTGGCGACCGCGCCCGCGATGACCTCCAGCTCGTGCAGCGGGGCGCCCCCGCGCGGGTCGGCGACGAGCACGCGGCGCGCCTCGCCGGCCGTCCCGCCCATGCGGATGTCCCCGCCGCAGTCCACGGCGAAGGTCCGCTGCCCGGCGAGTCCGGCCGCCACGAGGTCGGCGGCCAGGCCCTTCCCGAGGCCGCCCGGGTCGAGGCGCACGCCCGGGGGCCGGACGACCGCGCCGTCCAGGACGCCGACGGCGCGCCACGCCGCCCGCGGCGAGGGCCCGGCGGCGGCCTCGGGCCCATCCCACGGCGGGAGCGCGGGCTGCTCGGCGCCGCGCTCGGCCCGTGGGCGCGAGCCCACGTAGCCCGCGCGCTCCAGCGGCTCGAGCAGCGTCGCGTCCACGAGCCCGCCGCTCACGGCGCCCGCCCACCCCACCGCCGTGGCGAGGCGCAGCAGCACGGCCGACGCCGGGACGACGAGGCGCGGGTCGGCGTTGAGCCGGGAGAGCTCCGACCCGGCATCGAACCGGGTCAGGCAGGCGTGGATGCTGCGCAGCTGGACGGCGGCGAGCACGAGGGCCCCGTCGGCGCCCGGCCCGCTCGCGCAGACGGCGACGCGGCCACCGAAGCAGTCGAGGACCCGCCGGTGCTCTGTCATGACTGCCCGGCGATGGTCGGCGGTGGCATGGCCGGAGCATGCGCCCGCGCACTGTCGCGACGCTAAGGCGATGGCGAGAGGCCCGTAAGGACGCGCGTAGGATCACGCCGTGCCGAGCGCCGTGGATGGATCCCGGCACGGATCTCACCGGCGGCGTCCATCCCGCCCCTGATCGCGGAGCGCTTCCTCTGGGATCTCGATCCGGAGACGATCGAGGGCGCGCCGGCCCGGCTGACCCGGCAGCCTCGCCGACGCCCTGCCGACGCACTCGTCGCTTGAGCGATCACGCGCGCACGCGCGGGTCCAGCCACGCGAGCACGACGTCGGTGACGAGGTTCGCCACCACGACGAGGGCCGCGCCGGTGATGACGATGCCCTGCATCACCGGGAAGTCGCCCTTCTCCATCGCGGCGGTCGACAGCCGGAAGACACCCGGGATGTTGAAGACCTTCTCGATGAGCACCAGGTTCGTGACCATCATCGCCATGTTGACCCCGACCAGCGTGATGACCGGCGCGCTCGCGGCCGGGACGGCGTGGCGGCGCAGGATCGTCCGCGGATGCAGCCCCTTGGCGGCGGCCGTGCGCAGGTAGTCCTCGTCGAGGACCTCGTGCATGGAGGCGGCCATCATGCGCTGGCTCATGGCGGCGATCGGCAGCGCCAGGACCAGCCACGGCACCCAGAGGGCGTGCACCCAGCGCACCGGGTCCTCCGTGAGTCCGGCGTAGGTCGAGGTCACGGGGAACAGGTCGGTCCCGAGCGGCCCGACCCCGGGGGTGAAGACGAGCACGGCCATCAGCCCGACCCAGTACACGGGCGCGCAGAGCGCGAGCGCGGCCAGCACCCCGAGCGCACGGGCCGCGAGCGAGCGCGGGCGCGTGGCGCAGATCGCCCCGCCGGCCGTCCCGGCGATCACGCCGAGCACGAGGCTGCCGCCGAGCAACGCGAGGTCGCCCGGCAGGCTGTTGCGGAGGAGCTCGGACACCTCGGGGTTGGGCCGCTCCCAGGACCGGCCGAGGTCGCCGTGGAGCACCGCCGCCGTCAGGTAGGCCCACAGCTGCTCGAGCAGCGGGCGCGGATCGTCGAACGCCTCGCGGCGCATCACGTGGAAGAAGAGGAAGGCGGCTGAGGCGGTGACGAGGACGACGCCGGCGACGGTGAGCAGGCGGCGCAGCAAGAACACCGCCGGTGAGGCGGCAGGCATGATCGCGCGGGAACGTACCGATCGCCGCCCGCCGGGCGACCCGCCACCAGCGCCGATCCGGGCCCGCTTCGCGCCCCAGACTGCCCTGCCGGCCCCGCTTCAGGACCGTCAGGCCCGGCCGACCACCTGGCTCAGGACCTCCCCTGAGCATGCGCGACCGTCCCCTCCATCGTCTCCGGCTGCCCGCGATCGCGGCCAGCGCCGTCCTGGCCGCGGCGCCTGCCGCGGCCGACGCGCCCACGTCCGGCTCCGCCGACGCGCCCGGCCCGGTGCCGGCCGACGCGGCCGAGACCACCGCCGCCCCGACGACGTCGACCACCTCGACCACCCCCGCGACCACGGCACCGCAGGCGCCCGCTGCCGAGGCGGAGGCGCCGCCGACGCCGGAGACCACGGCCGCGGACCCTGCGCCGGCGGTGCCCGCGTCGGAGACCCCCGCGCCGCCCGCGGCGACCACCCCGGCCACCTCCACGACCACTCCTGCCGCCCCGGCCAAGCCGCTCGTCGTCGACCAGGACGACACGGCGGCCGGCCCCGAGCCGCCGTCGGCCGGCGCCAAGGACCGCACCCGGCGCCAGGCGACCCGATCCGGCGACACCACCTCGGCGACGCCGGGCCAGAGCGCGCCGGGCACGACGACGACCGCGCCGGGCGGGCTCGGCGCCTACGGCGATCTCTCCATCCCCGCGCCCGTCGGGGTCCCCAACTTCTTCATCGAGCACTTCCGGATCCCCCCGTTCCTGCTCTCGATCTACCAGGCCGCCGGCATGCAGTACGGCGTGCGCTGGGAGGTCCTGGCCGCGATCAACGAGATCGAGACCGACTACGGGCGCAACCTCAACGTGTCCTCGGCGGGCGCCCTGGGCTGGATGCAGTTCATGCCGGCGACCTGGAGCCAGTACGGCGTCGACGCCAACCACGACCGTCGCAAGGACCCGTTCAACCCGGCCGACGCGATCTTCGCCGCCGCGCGCTACCTGCGCGCCGCCGGGGCCGACACGGACATCCGCAAGGCCGTCTTCGCCTACAACCACGCCGACTGGTACGTCGACAGCGTCCTCATGCGGGCCCGGCTCATCGGCGGGCTCCCGTCGGACCTCGTCTCCTCGCTGACCGGGCTGACCCAGGGCCGCTTCCCCGTCTACGGCAAGACGAGCTACACCGGCCGCCTCCCCACCGCGTCGAGCACCCGGCGTGTGGCCAAGGGCCGCAACGCCGCGATGGCGGTCGAGTCCTCCAGCACGCGCCGCTCGATCCTCATCCAGGCCAAGGCCGGGCGTGCCGCGGTGGCGGTGCAGGACGGCCGCATCGTCCGCATCGGCACCTCCAAGCGCCTCGGCCGCTACGTGCAGCTGCGCGACGTCTACGGCAACACCTACACCTACGGCCGCCTGGGCAGCGTCGCCAAGCGCTACCGCGCGCCCGTGCGGCGCACCGTCAGCAGCGCCGAGATCGCGCGCGAGCTCGATCTCCCACGCAAGGACCCCAAGCCGACTGCGCCGGCCAGCGCCGGTCAGCAGGTCGCCGGTCAAGCGACCGCCCCGAGCGCCACGAGGACCAGGACCACCGCGGGCCGCCGCGCCGCCCCGGACGTGTCCTGGATCGACCGCGCCCCCGCGCTCAGCGCGACGCCGAAGCTCCTGGCCCGCCGCTCGGTCAGCGGCAGCCTGAAGGTCCGCGTCGCCGGCCGCACGCGCTACCTGCCGCAGACCGGCACCGCCGTCGACCGCCTGGTCTGGGTCGCCGATGCCAAGGCCCCGGCCAAGCAGACGTCCTCCAAGGGCCGCTGGGCGCGCCTGCGCAAGGGCGCCGTGGTCCCGGGCGGCACGGTGCTCGGCCGCGTCGGCGACACCACGCGCACCGGCCACGGCGTGGTGCGCTTCGAGGTCCGGCCGGCGGGCCGCGGCGCACCGCGGATCGACCCGAAGCCGATCCTCGACGGCTGGCGGCTGCTCTCGGACACGAACGTCTACGGCGCCGGCGCCGACAACTCGCTGCTCGGCAACGGCGCCACGGCCTCCATCGGCCAGGTCCTGCTCATGAGCAAGGAGGCGCTGCAGCAGCGTGTCCTGAACGACGCGCGCCTCTCGATCTACGCCTGCGGCCGCGCCGACATCCGCGCGGGCGCGATCGACCGCCGGGTGCTCGCCACCCTGGAGTTCCTCGCCGCCTCCGGGCTGAAGCCGACGATCTCCTCGCTGGAGTGCGGCCACGGCACGATGACGTCGTCGGGCAACGTCTCCGAGCACACCACGGGGACCGCGGTCGACATCGCGGCGATCAACGGGATCCCCATCAACGGCCACCAGGGCGCGGGCTCGGTCACCGACACGACGATCCGCCGCCTGCTCACCCTGCAGGGCTCGATGAAGCCCCACCAGATCATCTCGCTGATGACCTACGCGGGCGCGGACAACACGCTCTCGCTGCCCGACCACGCCGACCACATCCACATCGGCTTCCGGGCCGACGGGTCCACGACCGCCAAGGGCAAGCGCAAGGGCGAGGCCGGCACGCCGTCCATCCTGAAGCCGGGCCAGTGGGCCAAGCTGATCGCCCGCATCGGGACGATCGACAACCCGAAGGTGCCGACCGGCACCTCGAAGTACGCGCTCCAGGTCCGCTCCGGCCGCTAGAGCTGCAAGGCTCCGCCCGCGCGCCTCGAGCGCAAGCGCATAGGATGCTCGCCTTCGACGCGTCCTCAGACGGGCTGGAGGGATGAGCGTGGACCTGCTGCTGGCCATCATCGTGACCTGGATCGCCGCGGGAACGCTCGGGCTCGTCCTGATGACCGCGCTCGGCCGCGCCGCACGGCGCGGCGACGAGGAGCTGCACGGCCCGCTCCCCGAGCAGGAGCTCTACCTGCCCCCGGCCCGCAGCCGCGTCCGCTAGCGCGCGCGGCGCACCGCCACGGTCAGCGGCTCGGCGCCGATGAGGCGCTCGAACATCCCGAAGCCCGCCCACAGCGCGCGCAGCCGCAGCGCGGCCAGGCGGTCGGTCGGCTGCACGCGCGCCTCGCTGACCAGCTCGGCGCGCCCGTCCTCGGCCTCCTGCACCCAGTGGCCGAACACGACGCGCACGGTCCCCGAGCGGTCCCAGGCCGTGAAGTCCTCCGCACCGGCCAGCCGCGGGTAGTCCCGCGACAGCGTCCAGATCCGCCCGCACAGGCCCGACACCGACGCGTGCGTGCCGTCGTCCAGGACGGTGAACGGGTACTCGCGGAACATCTCGCGGTAGGTCAGGTCGCCGCTCAGGCCGGGGATCCGCCAGCGCACGAGCCGGCCGAGCCGCGGCGTGTCGCCCAGCCGCACCGTGCTCGCCGCCGCCCACAGCTCCTCGGCGCCGACGCCCGCCGCCGCTCGCCGCGCGTGACGGACCCGGACGGCCGGCCGCGGCAGCCAGTCGTCCAGGCGCACGAGGGTCTCGTGGCGGCCGGTCATCGGGAAGCTGGCGTGCGGCGCAGCGTGCGGGTCGTCATGCTCGCGGGTATGGGGGCTCGGATGCGGCTGATCCAGCACAAGAAGGAGGCCTACTGGTTCTACCGGTTCCTCTCCTTGGGCTATGACCGATACGTCAATCCGCTGTTCTGGACGCCACGGATGCGCTCGGAAGCGCTCGAGCTGGCGCGTCTGGACCAGCCCACGCTCCGCACCGTGGACGTCGGCGCCGGCACCGGCTTCGCGACGGAGGGCGTCGTCGCCCGGGTCGACCCCGCACGCGTGACGATGCTCGACCAGAGCCCGCACCAGATCGCCCGGGCGAACCGCAAGCCCGTGCTCGCCGGCGTGGAGAAGGTCCTCGGGGACGCCGAGGACCTGCCGTTCGGGACCGACGCGGTCGACCGCTACGTCTCCACCGGCAGCATCGAGTACTGGCCCGATCCGCAGCGGGCCATCGCGGAGGCCTACCGCGTCCTGCGGCCGGGCGGCGTGGCGATGCTCGCCGGGCCGCTGCCGCCGGGCAATCCCGTCGCCCGCCGCCTGGCCGACGCGTGGATGCTCTTCCCGCCCGAGGCGTCCTACCGCCAGTGGTTCGAGCGGGCCGGCTTCGACGAGGTGGCCGTCCGGCACATCGCCCCCGACTGGCATCGCCCCGGCGCCGCGCCGTACGCCCTCGCGATCTCGGGCGTCAAGCGCACGCCCGGCGCGTCGCCGGCGTCGACGGTCGTCGCCGGCCGCCCCGAGCGGCTGCAGGAGCCGATGACGCCGGGCCATGCCCTGCGGTTCGCCGGCCGCTTCGTCGCCGGATCACTGGCCGGGGCGCTCTTCGTCCCCATCGGCGTCGCCCTGGAGGCCCGCCACCGGCTCTCGCGCCGCCGCGGCGCATGACGCCGCCGCCCGACGCCGCCGTCGCCCTCCGCGCACCGCGCGCGCGGGCCGCCGGGATCGCCCGCGCCCTCGGCGTCCTGTGGCGCTTCGGGCGCCCGCACACGATCATCGGCACGACCCTCAGCGTCGCCGGGCTCTACGTCGTGGCGGCGTCCGAGCTGCCGGGGGTCGCCCTCACCGGGTCCGACGGCCTCTTCCAGCTCGCCTGCACGCTCGTCGCCGCCCTGTGCGTGAACCTCTTCATCGTCGGGATCAACCAGATCACCGACGTGGAGATCGACCGCGTCAACAAGCCGGGCCTCCCGATCGCGGCCGGCGAGCTGTCCCGCCGCGGCGCCTGGGCGATCGTCGGCGTCGCCGGCGCCGTCCCGGTGCTGATGGCGCTCACGCAGGGGACGCTCGAGCTCGCGGCCGTGCTGGCCGGCCTCGCCATCGGCGCGGCCTACTCCCTGCCGCCGCTGCGGCTCAAGCGGTTCCCGACGCTCGCGTCGCTGAGCATCTCGCTCGTCCGCGGCGTCGTCGTCAACCTCGGCGTCTACCTGCACTTCAGCCAGGCGCTGTCGGGCGGCAGCTCGATCGCCGGGCCCGTGTGGGCGCTGACGCTGTTCGTCCTGCCGTTCTCCTTCGCGATCGCGATCCTCAAGGACGTCCCCGACATCGAGGGCGACCGGCGCTACCGGATCACCACCTTCAGCGTGCGCTTCGGGGCCGAGCACGTCGTCCGGCTGGCCCTCGCGGTCCTGACCGTCGCGTACGTGGCGATGGCGACCGCCGGCGCCGTCCTGCTGGAGACGGTGAACGCCCCCGTGCTGATCGCGACGCACGTGCTCGGCCTGGTGCTCCTGTGGCGGTGGCGCGCCGGAGTCGACGTCCACGACCGCGTCGCGTTCACCGGCTTCTACATGGCCGTCTGGAAGCTCTTCTTCCTCGAGTACGCCTTCGTGGCGCTCGCCTGCCTGACGGCCTGAGCTACAGGGTGATCCAGCCGTCCTGGACCGCGAGCGCGACCAGGTGGGGGCGCGTGGCGGCGCCGAGCTTGCCCATGACGTTGCGCAGGTGGGAGCGGACGGTCTCCGGCGAGAGCATGAGCTGCCGGGCGATCTCCTCGCCGGTCAGCCCGGCGGCGAGCATCCGGACGACCTCGAGCTCGCGCTCGGACGGGCGCACCGGCGTGGTGCCACGCGCCAGGGCGACGCCGCGCCGGGCGAAGCGTCGCGGCAAGGCGGAGCGCAGCGCGAGCAGATGGGTGGCCCGCGGATGCGAGACGGCCTGCGAGTGGACCTCGATGCGCCGGCCGTCGGCCAGGACGAGGTCGATCGATCCGGGCGCCCACACGTCGCGCTCGAGGAGGTCGCGCAGACGGCGGCCGGCCGCGGGACGCTCGTGCTGCGCGGTGAGCGTCTCGAGCGCGGTGCCCGACAGCGCCGCCCGCGGCAGGCGCAGCAGCTGGGCGGCGGCGCGGTTGACCTCGCGCAGGACGCCGTCGTCGTCTGCGAGCGCGAGCGCGCTGCGGCTCTGCCCGAGCACGGCCGCCGGGAGCTCGGCTCCGGCCTCGGCTTCCGCCGCGAGATGCATCACTGATCCCCCCATGAGAGGGTTCCTACCGCGGTCGACGGGGCCATCGGAGCCGAACGGGCCGGGTGCATTGGTTCTGCGCCGCAGTCCGTGCAAAGGCGCGGCGCCGGCAGGAGAGCGGGGCGGCGGGGCGGGGCCGCCCGGTGGCGATGAGAAGATGGCGCCATGGACCAGCACCGCCACGAGCGGATCCTCATCGAGACGGCGCGCCATCGGCTCATGGGCACCCTGACCCTCGCGCGGGACGGCTACCGCAGCCGGGTGTCCGACGTCCTGAACGCGACCGAGCGCGACTTCATCTCGCTGACCGACGTGACGGTCGAGCTCATCGACCATGCCGGTCCCGGCACCGTGCATCCGTTCGTGGCGATCTCGCGCAGCCAGATCGTCATCGCCATCCCCGAGGGCGGTGACGACGGCCCGCCGCCGACGCTCACCGCCGTGCCGTAGGAGCTCAGCCGCTCAGCGCGTGAGCGGCTCGCGGTAGCGGTCCCGCCGGCCGCGGCGATGGAAGAGCAGCACCACGATCACGAGCAGGATCGGCCAGAACGGGATGCCGAGCCCGAAGCCGTAGCCGAAGAGGTGCGAGAGCAGCCACCCCCAGAACAGCCCGTGGAAGAGCCCGCGCAGGAAGCCGTGGTTGCGCCGCGAGCGCTGATAGCCCCGGCCGCCGTAGCGCGAGCCACCGTACGGGCGGGCCGGGCGGCGGCCGCCGAAGATCCCCGAGCCGCCGCCGTAGCCACGGCCGCCGAAGCGCGACTCCAGCGGGCCGGCGGTCCCCTTCGACGTCCCGGCGGCGGGCCGGGGTGTCGTCGTGGCGCCCACCGCGACGGGCGCGCCGGCGAGCGCGAGGACGAGGACGGACAGCAGCACCGCACTGCGACGGATCGGCATCCGCGTCGGCTACCCGCGCGCCTCGGGCCCGAACGCGGCGACGACCGCAGCGTCCGGGGTCGGACGGACCGCGCGTCGCCGAGCGCCCGCTGTCATCCCTGCGCGGCCTCGCCGGCGCCCGTCTCCCGCGCCAGTCGCTGCTCCGCCAGCGCGCGGGCGCGCTTCCAGGTCCCGCACGTGGCGAGCACCTCGGCGAGCGTGGGGAGGCCTGGGTCCTCGCGCGCCGTTGCGTCGTAGTCGAGCATCCGCAGCTGGTTGACCGGCAGGTTCCGCTGCGCGGCGAGCGCGAGGACCGCGTCGAGGACGAGGTCCTCGTCCACCGGCTCCGCGTCGTCGCGGCGCGCAGCGTTGCTCGCGAAGCCCGCGGCGGACCCCGTCGCCGTCTGGCGCCGGGAGGCCGCCTCGTCCCCGAGGGCGCGCCCCGGCCCGACGACGAGCCGGCACTGCGGGCAGCGTTGGCCCACCGGCGGCCACGGCAGCGTGTCGGCGAGGACGTTGAGGCAGTGCGGACAGTGAGCGGCAGGCACGGTCACCCACCCAAATACCCCACAGCGGAACATCAAAACGAGACGTTGGTTCAGAACCCGGCCCTATCCGGGACACCGTGTACTACTTAGAACGGCTGAAATCGGGTATGACCCGGATATGCCCACCGACGAGGATCCCCCGCCTTCCGCCAGGACCCGCCGCCGGCGCAGCGACGCCGCACTGAACCACGCGACGATCCTCGACAGCGCCCGCCTCCTGCTCGCCGACGACGGCGACGCGAGCGTCGCCGCGATCGCCGACCATGCCGGGCTCGGCCGTGGCACCGTGCACCGCCACTTCGCCACGCGCGAGGATCTGATCGCGGCGGTCCGCCGCCAGGCGCGCGACGACGCGGAGTCCGACGAGGAGGATCACCTGCGGCCCCCGGGCGAGCTGGCCGCGATCGCGCCGGCGCCGCTGTCGGTCGCCGACGTCCTCAACAAGGTGGCGCCGTTCCAGCTCGGCGAGCAGATCATCGCCGAGGCGCAGCGGATTCCCGGCGTCTCCTCGGCGGCGCTGTACGTCGTCGACCTCGACGGCGCCACGATGCAGCGTCTGGCCGGTCCCGCGACCTTCCCCGACCGCGTGACCGTTCCCCTCGCCGTGGGGCCGGAGATCCCACGCGAGGGCGTCGCTGCGCTCCGCGCGGTCTTCGCCGAGCTGCTGCCCGCGGCCGTCGTGGCGCCGCTGCATCTCCGCGGGCGGGCCATCGGCGTGCTGCTCGCGGTCGGGAGCGTCGACGACGCGGTGCACGACCTCGCGCGGGAGGCGGCGGTGGCGCTCGCGCTCGCCCCGGGCTACACCGACTACGTCGACACGATGCGTCGCACCCGGCCGACGAGCCCCGCGGCGGAGATCCAGCAGAACCTGCTCCCGCCGCGCATCGCCCGGATCGCCGGCGCCGGGCTGGCGGGCAACGTGCTGCCGGGCTACGAGATCGGCGGTGACTGGTTCGACTACGCCGAGAACCACGAGGGAGCCTGGATCGGCATCGCGGACTCGGCCGGGACGGGACCACGGGCGGCCGGCATCGGTGCCGTCTCCCTCGGCGCCTTCCGCGCCACGCGCCGCGGCACAACCGACCCCGCGGCGGTCCTCCGGGCCATGCACGACGTCCTGCTCGAGCTCGGCGACGAGCGCGTGACGGCGACCGCGACCGTCGGCTGCTGGAACGCGCCCGCCTCGACGTTCCGCTGGGTGTGCAGCGGCGAGCAGTCGCCGATCCGCGTGGGCGCCGACGGCCGGCTCGAGGTCCTCGCCGACGGCGCCCTGCCGGAGCTCGGCTGCGGCACGTTCCCCGACGACGCGATCGAGGTGCACGCCTGCCGCCTGGCGCCGGGCGACCGCCTCCTGCTCCTCTCCGACGGCATCCTCGACCGGCGGGGAGCCGACGACGAGGCCTTCGGCCTGCGCGGCGTCGAGGCGGCGGCCGGCAAGGCGGCCGACCAGTCGGCGCCCGCGACGCTGCGGGCCATCGAGGACGCGGTCCGGGAGCTCAGCCCGGAGGCGCTGGAGGACGACGCGACGCTCGTCGTCCTGGCCGCCGGCGGGATGGCGGGCCGGCGCGAGTAGCCGGGGGGACAGCCGCACCGCGAGGACGCCTGGTGTCCCCAGCGACAGCGCCCTGGGCCGGTGGGACCGTAGAGAGGTCCGCTGCACCCCCCGACCCGAAGGCCCCCGATGCCCGCCGACTCGCCCACTCCGCCCTCCGCCCGACCGCCCGCCCGCGTCCCGTTCATGGTCGCCGGGGTCGTCGCCGCCCTGCTCGCCCTCGCGCTGCTCGTCGGCGGCGCGGCCGTCCTGTGGATCGACGGCAAGAAGGACGACCAGGGCTTCCTGACCACCTCGCGCCACGAGTTCTCCGCCCCGACCGCCGCGCTGGCCAGCGAGAGCCTCGACCTCGACCTCGACGGCGCCCAGCACGTCATCGGGTCCAGCGAGTTCGGCAAGGTCCGCCTCGAGGCGACCTCGCGCTCTGCACGGCCCGTCTTCGTGGGCATCGCCCGCACGGAGGACGTCCGCGCGTACCTGCGTCCCGTCGCCCACACGACCGTGACCGACGTCGACGCCTCGCCGTTCCGCGCCCACCAGCGCGACCACGCCGGCGCGCCACGCGCCACGCCGCCCGCCAAGCGCCCGATCTGGGTCGCGTCGGTCCAGGGCACCGGCGCCCAGGAGCTCGCCTGGAAGGTCAGGGACGGCCAGTGGTCCGTCGTCGTCATGAACGCCGACGGCTCGCCCGGGGTCGACGCCGACCTCCGCGCCGGCGCCAAGGTCCCGTTCCTCGGCGCCGCGGGCTGGACGGCGGTCGGCGGCGGCGGCGCGCTGCTCGCGATCGCCGTGGCGCTGATCGTGCTCGGGCTGCGTCCTCCCGGGCCCCGCGCCGACGCGCAACCAGCGGCCACCGCGCCCATGGTCGCCGCGTAGCCTCGCGCCGGGCGGCGTCGCTATGTCGCGGCGCCGCCCTCCAGCTCGCGCTTGAGCCCGCCGAGGTCCTGGGCCACCTGCTCGGGGCCGCCACGGCGGGCCAGCCGGGCGAACAGCCTCCCGATCCCGTGGCCCACGAGGTCGAAGTCGAACTCCACGTGGGTCCCGGCGCCGCCATCGGTCGGCGTGAAGCGCATGGTGCCCTCCGCGCGCACCGGGCCGTCCAGCCCGCGGAAGCTCCAGCTGCGCCCCGGCTCAAGGCCGGTGTACTCCCACACGGACGTCCGGGCGCGGCCCCCGACCTCACGGCGCTCCCTGACCCTCGTCCCGGCGGTCAGGGGGCCGGGCGAGAGCTGCTCGATCTCCTGGACCGGCGCCTGCCAGGCCCGGCGCCGTGACGGGTCGACGGAGTAGGCGTAGACCTCCTCCGGCGGGCGGTCGATCTCGGTCGAACCCCTGATGGCCATCGGTCGCTCCTGGCGTCGCGTGGGCGGACGGCGCGAGCCTCGCCTCGCGACACCGGCGCGTCAAGCGCCGCCCGTCACCCGCAGAACGGCCGCGACCACCCGCCCCACCACGTCGCGCCCAGCGCGGGCACCCCCGCGTCGGGCCGCACGGTCAGGGTGTACGGGTTCGAGCCGCCGCACTCGTCGCCGTCCCCGTCGCCCTCGGTCAGCGCGAGCGTCGTCGCCAGCCGCGCGGCCGGGATGCCGGTCCATGTCCCGAGCAGCAGCAGGCCGTGGTCGGCCGTGAGCGGCGCCGGCAGCGTCCCCAGCGGGGTCGGGTCGTCCTCCGGGGAGTGCAGCGCGAGGACGACGGCGCCGTCCTGCGTGACCCATGCGACGCTCTCGTCGCGCAGGCGGATGGACTGGACGCGGGCCTCCCGCGCCGGCGCGTCCGCGGTCCTCGGGACCAGCCGGGTCCCGACGAGCCAGCGCCTCCCGTCCTCGGCCGACGCCGCCCACGCGCGATCGCTGCGCACGCCGCCGCGGCGCAGCGGCACGGTCCACGCCGCGCTCACGCCGTCCCAGGACACCTTCGCGCCGGGCGCCCACGGGCCGAGGCGCTGCGTGTGCGGCCGCCGGCCATAGACCGCGGTGCAGCCGTAGAGGCTGTGCCCCTGATGCCACACGCGACCGAGGCCGGTCACCTTCAGCGTCCCGCGCTTGCCGGGGCAGTCGCGCGCCTTGGGCGCGGCGTCGGCCGGGGCGGCGTCGAGCGCGGCCGGCGCGAGCGCGGCGGCCAAGCACAGCACGGTCAGCCAGGCGCGAGATCGGGACGTCATCTGGAGCAGCATGCCGGTGCAAACGTCCTCGCGACGAGGAGGCGACGCCCGGCCCGCTTGCGCCCGCGGGTCGCCCGGGTCAGCAGGCCGCGAGCGCGGCCGCGTAGAAGCGCAGGTAGCGCGCGTAGTGCGCGCGCCAGTACGAGCCGTGGTGCCCGCCCGCCCAGTGCCGGACCGGGATGCCCAGCGCCGCGCCGAACGCCTCGTCGGCCGCGCGGAACGGGTCGCCGGTCCCGCCGTCGAGCCACAGGCGCGCGCGGCCCCACGGCGCCCGTCCGCCGGCCCGCGCGAGGCGGATGACGTCGTTGCGCGCGAAGTCCGCCGCGTCATCGAATGCACCAGGCGCAGTGTCCGCCCCGCGCACCCACAGCGCCGCCGAGTGCCCGCCGACGGCGCAGAAGCGCTCCGGGCGCTGCCGCGCGATGTCGAACGCGCCGAAGCCGCCCATCGAGATGCCGCCGATCGCCACGCGGCGCCCGTCGGCGTGCAGGCGGCGCACCGCCTGCGGGATCACCTCGTCGAGCACGTAGCGCGCCCAGTCCCCCGATCCGCGCGTGTGGAAGTAGGAGCCCTCGCCGCCGTTCGGAAAGACGACGTCGGGCGCGCGGTCGCCCAGCGCACGGAGCCCGGCGAAGAAGTCACCGTTGGCGTTGCCCTCCTCCCCGTCGGCGCCGCGCCCGTGCAGGAAGACGAGCAGCGGCCGCCCCTCCCCGCCGCCCGCCGGCGTGGCCGCGACCTGCGGGAGCGTCGCATGCACGTACCGCGAGCGCACGTCGTAGCGGATGACCGTCGCGCCGTGGGCGGCGGCGGAGCCGTCGCGGACGCGCCCCGGCCTGAGGCGATGGGCGAGCCCGATGCCCCCCGCCGCCACGGCGCCGGCGAGGACCGCCACCAGCAGGAGTCGCAGCCGCACCCTGCGACGGTACCCCGGGGCAGGCCGGCGCGCTCATGGTGCGGTTCCCCGCACCGCAGGACACCGGCAGGCTCCACCGCGAGGGCCCCGGCCGAGGTCCAGGATGCTCGCTGTGACCACCTGGACCGGCAACCTCTCTCTCACCGCCGCCCAGGTCGCGCTGGCGCCACAGGACGAGCCTGAACACCTCGTCGAGCGCCGCCCCTGAGTCCGTGCCCAAGGCCGGGCGCGCCTGTCGACCTCCTCCCGACAGGCGCGCCCGGGCGCACGGCCCACCCCGTCACCTCAGGTCTTGACCTCGATGCGCCGCGGCTGCGACTTCGCCGCCTTCGGGACGCGGATCGCCAGCACGCCGTCGTGCAGCTGCGCGTCGATGCCGTCCGCGTTCACGTCGCCCGGGAGCTGGACGCGGTACTCGAACCGCCCGACCCGGCGCGCTCGTCGCCGCAGCACGCCTGCGCGCTCCTCCTCCTTGATCTCGCCGTGGATGACGAGCTCCCCGTCGTTCAGCTCCACGTCGACGTCGTCGGGCTTGGCGCCCGGCAGGTCGGCCTGGACCATCCAGGCGTCGTCGGTCTCCTCGATGTCGACGTCCGGGATCCAGAAGCCCGGGTCCTCGGGGACGGTCCCGCGCAGAAGATCCTGCAGGAAGTGGTCCATCTGCTGGCGCATCTGCTGCAGCTCCGTGGGGCCGGAGCGCATGCCACCGCCGTTCGGCCGACGGGTGATCAGGGTGGCCATCTCGGGTCCTCCATCCGTTGTGGGTGTGCGGGTCAAGAGGTAGGCCGGGCACCGAGGGCGGCAAGCCGCCGGCGCGCTCCCGGCGCTCACCGGAGGGTCGGCTCGATCCGATCGGCCAGCAGCGAGGCGATGGCCAGCGCGGACGTCGCCGCGGGGGACGGCGCGTTGCGCACGTACTCGACGGCGTCGACGTCGTCGACGACGAAGTCGTCGACGAGCGTGCCGTCACGTCCCACCGCCTGGGCGCGCACCCCCGCCGGGCCCGCCAGCACGTCGCCGGGGCCGAGCTCCGGGACGTAGGCGGCGCACGCGCGCACGAACGCGCGCCGTCCTGCGCTCAGGCGCAACTCGCCGACGCCGGCCCGCCAGTGGCGCCCGATCATCCGCCACGTCCCCGGCCAGGCGAGCGTCGACCGCAGGCTCCGCGCCTCCAACCGCGACAGCCGGTAGGCATCCGGCGCCCCGGCCATCAGCGCCGTCGGGCCCAGCCAGACCTCGCCGTCGATCCGCCTGGTGAGATGCACGCCCAGGAACGGGAGGCGGGGATCGGGCACCGGGTAGATCAGCGAGCGCACGAGCGACCGCGCCCCCGGCCGCAGCCTCAGGTAGGCGCCGCGGAACGGCACGATGCGCGGATCGGCCGGAGCGCCGGCCTTCGTCGCCAGGCGATCCGTCCAGGCGCCGGCGCAGACCAGGCCGCGACGGGCAGCCAGCTCGCCCTTCGCGTGCCGCACCCGGACGCCCGCGCCCGCCGGCTCGAGGTCGAGCACCTCGCAGCCCGTGACCAGCGTGGCCCCCAGCCTCCGCAGCTCCGCCGCCAGCGCGTGCGCCACCGCCGCGAAGTCGACGATCCCGGTCTGCGGCGAGTGCAGCGCCGCGATGCCGGTCGCGTGGGGCTCCAGCTCGCGCAGCTCGTCGGGTCCGATGTGCCGCAGGCCGGGGACGCGGTTGGCGCGGCCGCGAGCCTCGAGCTCGTCGAGCCCGGCGAGCTCCCGGGGCCCCAGGGCGACGATCACCTTGCCGCACCGCTCGTACGGGACGGCGTGCTCGTCGCAGTACGCGTAGAGGCGCCGCGCGCCGTCGACGCACAGCTTCGCCTTCAGGGAGCCGGGCTTGTAGTAGACCCCGCCGTGGACCACCCCGGAGTTCGATCCGGTCTGATGGCGCGCGATCCCAGCCTCGCGCTCGAGCACGGCGACGCGCAGCCCCGGCCGCCGCAGCAGCAGCTCCCGCGCCGCAGCAAGCCCGACGATCCCGGCGCCGACGACGACGAGATCCCAGCGACCGTCCAGGTCCGCCGCCGCGTGCTCCGCAGCGTCGGCCACCCTATGGGCCTCCGCCGAGCCTGACGAGGACGGCGCTCACCGCCGGGACGACGACGCGGACGCGCCCGTCCCGCGCGGCGCGGCGGTGGAG
>JAXDGY010000247.1:0-6548 GCA_034664785.1 Solirubrobacteraceae bacterium | reverse complement strand
GCGCTGCGGCTCCCTCGCTCAGGCGCGCACGTCCAGGACCACCTTGCCGACCGCGCCGCGCCCGTCGATGAGCTCGAGCGCGTCGGCCGCCTGCTCGAGCGCGAAGCGCGCGCCGACCACCGGGCGGACGACCCCGGAGGCGATCAGGCGGTCGAGCTCCGCCGTGATCTGCCGGCACACGTCCGGCTTGCCCATGACGGACGCGCCCCAGCCCGCCCCGATCACCTCGGTGTTGTTGAGCAGCAGGCGGTTGACCTTGACCTCGGGGATCGAGCCGCCGGTGAAGCCGACGACGACCACTCGCCCGCCCTCGGCCAGCGACCGCAGGCTGTCGGTGAAGCGGTCGCCGCCGACCGGGTCGAGCACGAGGTCCACGCCACCGGCGGAGAGCTCCTTGGCCTGGTCCTTCCACGGCCCGTCGGAGCGCACCACCTCGTCGGCCCCCGCGTCGCGCGCGACGCGCTCCTTCTCGTCGCTGGAGACGACGGCGATCGTGCGGGCGCCCACGCCCTTGGCGACCTGCAGCGACGCCGTCCCGACGCCGCCCGCGGCCCCGTGCACGAGCACGGTCTCCCCCGGCTGCAGCCGGCCGCGGAGCACGAGCGAGAACCAGGCCGTGTGGTAGTTGAGGATCAGCCCGGCGCCCTGGGCGAAGTCCAGGTCGTCCGGGAGGTGGGCGACGAGGAACTCCGGCGCGACGGCCGTCTCGGCGAAGCCGCCGAGCATGGAGAAGGCCGCTACGCGGTCGCCGGGCGCGAACCCGGACCCGTCCGGCGCGCTGCGGACCGTGCCGCCGACCTCGCTGCCCGGGACGAACGGCAGCGGCGGCTTGACCTGGTACTCGCCCCGGGTCTGCAGCACCTCGGGGAACGAGACCCCGGCGGCGTGGACGTCGACGACCACGCCGGAGCCGGGCGTGAGCAGGTGGGACGGCTCGGGCTCGGGGACCTCGGCGAGGGTCAGGGCCGTCCGGGGGCCGGTGAGCTCGGTGATCTGCAGCGCGCGCATCGCGCGCAACCTACCGGGCCCCGCTACCCACGGATGTCCTCGTCGAGGCGCTGCAGCAGCTCGCGCAGCTGGTCGACCTCGCCGTCGCCGAGGATCCCGCGCAGGCGGGCGTCGAAGCCCGTTGCCGCCTTGCGCATGCGGTGGAAGGACGCGTCGCCGTCCGCCGTGAGCTCGACGCGCTGCAGGCGCCGGTTGGCCGGGTCGCGCTCCCGCGTGACCAGGCCGGCGCGCTCGAGCCCGTTGAGGTGGTGGGTCAGCGTCGCGCCCTCGATGCCGACCGCGGCGGCCAGCTCCCGCTGGTTGGCCCACGCCTGGCGCTTGAGCGCCAGCAGGATCAGCCACGTCGGGACCGAGCCGCCGGCCTCCGACAGGGCGTCGTCGAAGGCGCGGTTGAAGGTCTTGGCCGTCCGCGCCAGCTGCAGGCCGATCGGCTCGGCTGTCGGCCTGCTCACAGATCCGTCCCTATCGTTAGACATCTCATCATTCGATCTCTAATCTTATACGCCATGGCCGATTCCGCCCAAACCCACGCCCCCGACCGGCCCAGTGTGGCGGACGCCCCCGTCGCACCCCGCCGCGTGCGCCTCGCCTTCGCCGCGCTCGTCGTGGCCCGCCCAGGACCTCACGCAGCTCATCGTCTTCCGTGCCGCCCAGGAGCTCGGCGGCTCATCTGCGAGGACGAATCCGGGAGAGCCGTCTTCGTCCGCGCTGCCGTCAGTCCGCCGGAGCTGACCGCTCCAGCGCGGCCTGCACGCGCGCCGCGATGAGCTCGCCCGCGACGTCCAGCGGCTCGGTGCTGCGCAGGGCGCGGGCGAGCACGAAGGCGCCCTCGAGCGCGGCGATCATGGCGATCGCCAGCTCGCGGGCCGTCGCCTCGGGCAGCCCAGCGGCCGCGAAGCGCTCGGTGCCGCCCGCGATCCAGCCGGAGAACACCTCCGCGCAGGCCTCGCGCAGGGGCGGATGCGTGCTCGAGACCTCCAGGGCGACCGTCGCGATCGGGCACGCGTCGGCGTAGTCGGTCTCGCGCAGGTGCTCCGCGGCCCCCGCGAAGAAGGCGCCCGTCGCGGTCACGACGTCGGGCGCCGGGTCGAAGATCGCGGGCAGCAGCAGGCCGTAGGCGGCGCCGGAGACGCGGATGGCCTCGGCCGCGAGCTGCTCCTTGCCGCCCGGGAAGAAGTGGTAGACCGACCCGAACGGGGCCTGCGCCGCGGCCACGATCTGCTTGACGCCGGTCGCGGCGTAGCCCTGCCGGCGCAGCAGCTCGGCGCTCGCACCGACGATCCGATCCCTCGTCGGCTGCACGGTCGGTCCCGGTCGGCTTGCCATCGCGGCCCAGCGTACCTAAGGTGCGACTAGAGCGATCTATCTAGGAGGCGGCGATGGTGTCCTGGCTGGCGAAGCGCGTGCTCGCACGCAACATGGCGGCGCTCAACGCGGGTGATCCGCGCCCCCTCCTGCGCCTCGACGCGCGCGACGTGCGCTTCCGCTTCCCGGGGGACTCCTCGTGGGCGACCGAGCTCCAGGGCAAGGAGGAGCTCGCGCGCTGGCTGCAGCGCTTCGTCGACGCCGGCCTGCAGATCCAGGCGGACGAGGTCGTCGTCCAGGGCCCGCCGTGGGCGATGACGCTATGCGTCCGCGGGACCGACCACCTCACGACCCCCGAGGGGGAGCGGATCTACGAGAACCGCTACGTCATCTGGGGCCGGATGGCCTGGGGCCTGCTGCGCCAGTACGAGGTCTACGAGGACACCCAGGCGAGCAAGGCGCTCGACGAGCGCCTCGGGCTCGCGGCGCCCGCGGCCTAGCCCGCTCCCGGCTCGACCTCGTCGGCGACGGTCGCGAAGCTGCCGTCGGGACGCCGGACCACGCGCCGGGCGACCGCGCCGCGGAGCGGGTGCAGGTCGGAGCGGCGCAGCTCGGAGGCGATGCGGTAGGCCGCCACGCCGACGATCACCGGCGCGACGAAGAACGCCCCGCGCGCGAGCCACACCTGCGTCTCGTAGGGGATGCCGACCGACACGAGGATCCGGTCGGCGGCCCCCGCGAAGAACACGGTGAACACCCAGGAGAAGAAGGCGGCGCCGATGGCGGTGCGCCACGGGTTGTCCCGCGGGCGGTCGAGCAGGTGATGTGTCGCGAAGTCGCGCGTGATGAAGCGCTGCTCCAGCCACGGCCACGCGAACAGCACGGCGAACACCACCGTGGGGAACACCACGCCGCCGAAGAACGGGTTCCCCGCCCACGTGTGCCCCCAGAACCGCGGCTCCCACGCGGGCATGATGCGCAACGCGCCGATCAGCCAGCCGAGGTACCAGTCGGGCTGCGCGCCGTTGGTCCCCTGGGCCACCTCGTAGGGCCCCCACTGCCAGATCGGGTTGATCTGGACCAGGCCGCCCAGCAGCACCAGCACGGCGGCGGTCGTCGCGAACCAGCTCAGCGAGCGCAGGGCGTAGGCAGGCCACATCGGCGTGCCGACGACGTTGTGCTCCTGCCGTCCCGGACCCCGGAACTGGGTGTGGTGCTGGCGCACGATCATCGCCAGGTGAACGGCGATCAGCGTGGCCAGGATCGCCGGGACGAGGAAGACGTGCGCGATGAACAGCCGCGGCTCGAAGGCCACGGAGCCGGGGTACTGCCCGCCCCACAGCAGCGCGCCGACCTGGCCGCCGACCAGCGGGATCGACAGGACGACGCCGTACGCGATCGCCAGCCCCATCCCCGAGAGCAGGTCGTCGACGAGCGAGTAGCCCAGGAAGCCCTCGAGGACCCCGATTGCCAGCATCGCCACCCCGACGACGTAGTTCAGCTCCCGCGGCTTGCGGAACGCGCCGGTGAAGAAGACGCGCATGAGGTGGACGACGATCGCGGCGATGAACAGCAGCGCGGCCCAGTGGTGCGTCTGCCGCAGCAGCAGGCCGGCCGGGACGCCGTAGGAGATGTCGAGCGCCGAGGCGTAGGCGCCCGACATCTGCACGCCGTGCAGTGGGCCGTACGCGCCGTGGTAGACGAGCTGGGTCGTGCTCGGCTCGAAGAACAGCGCGAGGTAGGTCCCCGTCGCGACGAGGATCACGAACGCGTAGAGGGCGAGCTCACCGAGCAGGAACGACCAGTGGTCGGGGAAGACGTAGTCCAGCGCCCCGCGGATGAGCTTCGCCGCCCCGAGGCGCTCGTCGACGAAGCGGATCGGCTCGGCGACCGGGTCGCGGGCCGCGTCGCTCACGAATGCCCCACCCCCCACCACGCCGGGCCGATCGGGCCCGACATCGGGCCGGCGGCCACGAGCGTCCCGTCGGCGGCGATCGCCAGGGGCAGCTGCGGGAGGGGCCGCCCCGCGGGCCCGAACTCCACCCGCCCGGCACGTCGCGGGTCGAAGGTGGAGTAGTGGCAGGGGCAGACGAGCGCCGGGGTCTTGGAGGTCTGCTGGTCGAGCGGGTAGCGGAACAGGGACACCGCGCAGCCCGCGTGCGTGCAGATCTTCGAGAACGCGAGGATGCCCTGCGGCGCCCACGCGCGCCGCGCGGCGGGCAGGTGCACCTCGTCCTCGCGCAGGCGCACGACCACGACCGGCGAGCCGAGCTCCCGCCGGTCGGCGCCCTCGGCGAAGGCGGTGGCGAAGGCCCCGACCACGAGCGCGGCGGCGCGCAGCGGCCTGCCGTCCTGGTCCAGCAGCCGCGTCCCGCGCCGCCACGGCGCCGCCCCGAGGCCCTTGGCCCGGGGCCCGAGCGATGCCGCGGGCGTGATCGCCGCCGCCGCCAGCCCGGCCCCGGCCACCCCCGCCGCAGCGGTGATCAGGCCGCGGCGGGAGACACCCTCGCCCACGTCCCGCAGCTCGCGCGCTGCCGGCTCGACCTCCGCGGGCGCCTCGAGCGGCGGGCGCGGCTCGACCGCGGTCTCCTGCGGCACCACCGCGAAGCTCGCGACGGCGAGCGCGACGGCCAGCAGGACGAGCGCGAGCCCGGCCGCCGCCCCGAGCAGCTGGGTGTTCGCGCTCGTGGCGTACACGACCACGAAGGCGACGCCGCACAGCCCACACGCGATCAGCAGCGCCGCCACCAGGCGCTCGGCGTCCGCCCGCGCGCCCACGCGGCGCGCGCGTGGGTCGGGCTCGGGCGGCGGGGGCGGCGGCAGCGGCGCGCGGTCCTGGGCCGCGCCGCGCCGGACGGCGCGCCAGGCGGCCACCGCCGCGAGCAGGCGGGCGAGCAGCCTCACGTCGTGCGCTCCCCGAGCAGCCGCGCCGCGCCGAGCAACACGACGATCCCCAGGCCCCAGCACACGAGGCCCTCGGGGACCGGGCCGAGGTTGCCGATCGCCCACCCGCCGCGGTTGGGCAGGTCGCGGGTGGACAGCACGTAGCGGGCGAGCGCGTCGACGTCCGCCGGCGGAAGCTGACCGCTGCCGAAGCGCGGCATCAGGTAGGGCCCCATGCGGATCGCCTCGGCGACCTGCCGGGCGTTCGCCTGCTGCAGCGCGGGCGCCACGCCGCCCAGGACGATCCCCCCGCGGGCCGCGACGGTATGGCAGCCCGCACAGGAGTCGGTGAAGAGCCGCTGCCCCCGGGTGAGCGACCCGCGCTCGGGGTGCACGGCCGGCACGCCCGGGCCGCCGAAGGAGGCGACGTAGGCGACGAGGTCGTCGATCTGCGTCGCGGTCAGCTGCACGGGCGCCCGGACGGGCTGGTCGGTCGGCTCGGCCAGCGGCATGCGCCCCGTGCGCAGGTAGAAGTCCGCCGCCAGCGCGCCCGCGCCGCGCACGCTCGGCCCGCGCCCGCGCCGGCCGGCGCCGTCCGTCCCGTGGCAGGAGGAGCAGCGCTCCACGAACAGCTGGTGCCCGGCCACCGGGTCGCCGGCGCCGCCCCCCGCCGCGCCGACAGGCGGGCTCTGGGCGCCCGACCCGGCCTGGGCGAAGGCGAGCGTGCCCAGCGCGCAGAGCGCGAGGGCCACAACGAGCAGGACGGGCACGGCGCGCCGCCTCACGGCCGCGCCCCCGCGGCCTCGCGGCGGCGCTGGCGCTGCTCCTCGCGCCACAGGGCGTGGCCGCAGATCGCGAGCGTCGCGGGGACGAGGATCGCCACGCCGCCCAGCCACATCACCGTGCCGCCCGCGCGCTGGTCGGCCAGCGCGTTCGGCTGCGCGGCGTAGGGCGCCCACAGCACGTGGTCGGCCGACACGAGGACGGCCCCGACGACGGCCATCGCCGTCATGAGCGCCGTCAGCCAGGCCAGGCGCCCGATCACGCCTGGCGTGTGCGTCAGCGGGTCGACCCCGAGCAGGACGACCCACGCGGCCAGCGCCGTCCAGAACAGGGCAGCATGCTCGGCGGCGTGGACGAGCGGGTGCTCGAGGGCCAGCGCGAAGCGCCCCGTGTGGTGGAAGCCCACGAGGACCGCGACGGCCGCGGGCAGCGCCACCGCCGGGCGGCCCGCGCGCCGGCCGGCGCGCGACCGCAGCACACCCGCGACCCGCCGGCGCCCGGCCGGCCCCGAGGCGGCGAGTGCCAGGCGCACCGGCGCCGCCGCGGCGAGCAGCAGCGGCGCGGGGCCG
>JAXDGY010000246.1:0-3051 GCA_034664785.1 Solirubrobacteraceae bacterium | reverse complement strand
CGGTCAGATCGTGGAACGTCATCGCGGTCCCCATCCGGCCGTCGATCTCCATCTGGACGCAGTGGATCGAGATCGGGACCATGCTGCCGTCCTTGCGGACCCACCAGTCGCGCTCGATGCGGACCGGCTCGCCGCGCTGGGTGGCGTGCGTGATCGGGCAGTCCTCAGCGGGGTACGGCGACCCGTCCACGTGCTTCCAGTGGACCGTGTCGTGGCTCGGGCGGCCGAGCAGCTCGTCGTCGCTGTCGTAGCCCAGGACCTGGACGGCCGCGTCGTTGACGAACGCGATCCGGTCGTCGCCGTCCACCAGCCACAACGGGATCTGGCCGCTGATCACGAGCGCCTCCTGCACGTCGCCGGCGCTCCAGTGCCGACGCTCTGGCCGGTCCGCCCTGATGCCCCGATCAGCCATCCCAGGTCGAGTAAACCACCGCTGCGCGTGCTTCGGAAGGCGTGCCGCGCGTCGCGCCCCGGAGCGCTGACCCTGTAAGGGACCGGGCCGCCGCGGTAAGGGATCCGGTGGCCGAGCTCGGGGCATCCGGCCGATGTGCGGCGGGCCGTCGCGGGGGACCATGCGTGGCAGCCAACCGTCAAGCCGAGGAGCTGTCATGTCCCCCGTCCGCCCTGCCGCCGGCCCCGCCCGATCCGGCGCGCCGCACCCCGCCGTCACCATCCGCCGCGCCACCCCGGACGACGCCGTGGCGCTGCGCCGCCTGGCCGCGCTCGACTCGAGCCACGTCCCGTCCGGCGAGGTGCTGATCGCGGAGGTCGGCCTCGAGCCGTGGGCCGCGATGTCGGTCGATGACGGCCACGCCGTCGCCGACCCGTTCCGCCTCGCGGGCGAGGTCGTGCTCCTCCTCGCCGAGCGCTCGCGCCAGCTGCGCTCGAAGGGCGGCGCGGCGCCGGCCCGGCGGCCGCGCCGCCTGGCCCGCGCCCGCCGCCTCCGGGCGTCGCTCTGATGGCCGCGCGTCACGCCGGCGCCCGTGGCCGTCGCGGCGCCGGCGTCCCGCGGCGGACCCGCTCGCGGCCCGCGCCGTGGTCGCGAGGGCGCCAGGGGGGCGCCGGGGGCGCCGGGGCCGGGGGCGACGGCCGCCGCCCCCGGGCCTGGCGGTGCAGCTCGTAGAGCCACTGCGCCTCGAGCAGGCCCTGCTCGGAGACGCTCATCGGACGTCCTCCCCCGCGGCGGTGGCCGCGGCGGGCTGACCCGGCAGCAGCGCGCGCACGAGCGCGGGGAGCGCTCCGCTGACGGTGACCAGCAGCCCGAGGAAGGCGACGAGCAGCGGGACGAGCAGCGCCGCGTGGTAGCCGTCGAGCAGGGCGGTGGGCGACGACGGCTCGGCGGTCGAGTTGCGCACGCCCGCGGCCATCACCGCCGTGACCACCGCCAGCACGACCGCGCCACCGACCTGGAAGGAGCTCGAGACCAGGCCGGAGGCCAGGCCCTGCTCGTGGTCGGCGATGCCGCTGGTCGCCGCGACGTTCAGCGGCCCGAACGCGCACATGAACCCGATCCCGCCCAGGAGCATCGTCGGCAGCAGCGCCGTGAGGTAGGGGCTGTCGGCATCGACGCCGAGGACGAGCGCGTAGGCCGCCACGAACGCCGCCATCCCGACCGCGGTGACCCGTGTGGTCCCGAAGCGGTCGACGAGCTGCCCGGACCGCGGCGCGCCGACGGCGACCACGAGCCCGGCGGGCAGGAACGCCAGCGCCATCTCGAGCGCGGACCATCCCCGCAGCTGCTGCAGGTAGAGCGTCCCGACGAACTGGAAGCCGACCCAGCCGCCGAAGACCGCCATGGCGCCGAGGTTGGCCCGGCGCAGCGCGGCGGACCGCAGGATCCCGAGGCGGACAAGCGGGTGCGCGCTGCGCTGCTCGACCGCGACGAACGCGAACGCCAGCGCGGCGACCGCCGCGATCGAGCCCGTGGTCCGCAGCGACGTCCAGCCCGCGGTGGGCGCCTCGACGATCGTGAAGACGAACAGGAGCATCGCCGAGGCGACCAGCCCCGCGCCTGCGACGTCGAAGCCGCGGCCCGCGCGGTCGGGGCGGCCGTCGTCGGGAACCAGGCGCAGCGCGCCGAGGACCAGCAGCACGGCGATCGGCGCGGGGAGCAGGAACGTCCAGCGCCAGCCGAGCTCGGTCAGCAGACCGCCGAAGACCAGGCCCATGGAGAAGCCGCTCGCGCCGGTGGCGGTGTAGACGGCCAGGGCCTTGTTGCGCGCGGGACCCTCGGCGAAGGTCGTCGTGATGATCGACAGGCCGGCCGGCGCGGTGAACGCGGCGGACAGCCCCTTGAGGAAGCGGGTGGCGATGAGCAGTGGCCCGTCGGAGGCCACGGCGCCGAGCAGCGACGCGACGGCGAAGACGCTGAGGGCGATGACGAACACGCGTCGCCGCCCGAGGAGGTCGGCGGCGCGGCCGCCGAGCAGCAGGAGGCCGCCGTAGCCGAGCACGTAGCCCGAGACGATCCACTGCAGGGTCGAGGTGGTCAGGTGCAGGTCGCTGTCGATGGACGGCAGCGCGACGCCGACCATGGAGACGTCGAGCCCGTCGAGGAAGAGGGCGCCGCAGAGGACCAGGAGCGCGCCCCAGGCGCGCCGGTCCAGGGTGGTGGCGGCGGGTGGAGAGAAGGCCATGCGGCGGATCGTACTACATGCATGCGCATGCAATGAATGCGCATGCAATGTGTGCGCATGCATCCGCGTGCAGCTAGACTCAGCGGGTCATGTCCAGCACGGGTCCGCAGCTGATCGACGAATGGCGCGAGCTTCTCGCCCGCCACGCCCGCGTGAACGCGGCGCTCGAGCGCGATCTGCAGCGCCACCACCGCCTGTCCGTCACCGAGCTCGAGGCGCTCCAGCGCCTGGAGGAGAACGACGTCGACGGCTGTCGCCTCCAGAAGCTCGTGGAGGACGTCCACATGAGCCAGAGCGCGCTGTCCCGGCTCGTGAGCCGGCTCGAGGAGGAGGGGCTCGTCTCGCGCCGCAGCTGCGCCGAGGACCGCCGCGGGACCTACGCCTGCATCACGGACGCGGGCCGTGCCCGCGTCCG
>JAXDGY010000245.1:0-17361 GCA_034664785.1 Solirubrobacteraceae bacterium | reverse complement strand
CGCTCGGCGCGCATCGTCGCCGCGATCTTCGCGTCGAGCTCGCGCAGGTCCAGCGGCTGCTCGCGCAGCCAGGCCACGACGTCCTGCTCGGCCAGCCGGTACTCGCGCTCGTTGTCGAGGGTGACCGGGACGACGACCTGGCGCTTGGCCGGGAGCTGGGGGAGGACCTCGGACTTCAGGCGCCGCACGAAGCAGCGGCGGCGCAGGTGCCAGTGCAGCCGCTCCTCGGTCAGCGGACCCTGGAACTGGCGCGAGAAGCGGGCCCCGGAGCCGAAGTCCTCCAGGCGGCCGATGACCCGCAGCTGGGAGATGAGCTCCTCGGCGTGGTTGAGCACGGGCGTGCCCGTCAGCGCGAGGCGCAGGCCGCCCGCCACGACGCCGCCCGCGAGCCGGCGCACCGCCTGCGTGCGCTTCGCGCTCGGGTTCTTGACGTAGTGCGACTCGTCGACGACGAGCGCCCGCGGGCGCATCCGGGTCAGCTCGTCGCGGTGGGAGGCCACGACCTCGTAGTTGAGGATCGTGATGTCGCCCGTCTCCGGGACCGCGGAGCGGCCCTCGACCACCGCGACGGAGCGGTGCGGCAGCCACTTGCGGGTCTCCCGCTCCCAGTTGAGCTTCAGGCTCGCCGGGCACACGACGATCGCCGGGAAGGCGTCGTCGGCCTCCAATGCGGCGAGCGCCTCGACCGTCTTGCCCAGGCCCTGCTCGTCGGCCACGAAGGTCTGGCGGGTCTCGAGCACGTACCGGACGCCCGCCCACTGGAACGGCTCGAGCGTGCCGCCGAGGCGCTCGGCCACCTCGGGGATCGGGTCGCCTGAGGTCGCGCGCGAGGCGGCGATGGCGACAGACGCCTCGGCGTGCTCCTCGCGCAGGTCCTCGAGCACGGGCGCCGCGGCGCCCGTGACCTCGATCCCGTGCTCGGCCACGAAGGCGTCGAGCGCCTCGACCAGCCACGGGTCGACCGGCAGGGTGCGGCTGCGGTCGGCGGCGCCCGGCAGCCCCTCGAAGGCCTCGCCGATCGACGGGTCCCAGAGGACGTCGAGCTTGAGGTGCTCGCCGTCGACCCCGTGGACCGAGGTCAGCCGCGCGGGCGGCGGGTCCTCGCCGCGCTCGAGTGCCGCCAGGCAGCGCAGCGCCCCGCCGTCCAGCCGCGCGCCGCGCTGCTCGGACAGCGCCTCGGCGGCCTCGGGGACCAGCGGCAGCCAGAGGCGGCCGTCGTGCTCCTCGGCCAGCGGCGCGATCTCCTCGGGCAGCTGCCCCGCGCGCGTCTGCAGGACGAACCAGCCCTTCCCGCCGCGCCTGGCCGTCGTGACGCGGCCGACCCAGCGGCGGCCCACGGCGCGCAGCCAGGCGTCGACCTCCGCGCTGGTCGTGAGGTCCGGGAAGCGCGTGAGGATGTCGCTGACATGCGCGCCGGTCCAGTCGTCGACCTTCGCCGACCACTCGCGCGAGTCCCAGTCGAAGCGCCGCCCCGGGATCGAGCGCACGGCCGCCACCACGTGCGGGTCGTAGGGAAAGCTCAGGACGACCATCGGGGCGCCGTCGCGGTCGCGGCGCAGCTCCACGTTGATCTGGGCGGGGGCGAGCTCCATGTGCGACCACGGGACGGTAGCGGTGCTCTGCCTGCCAGGCTGTCGGCGTGTACGTCGGCGTCGCCCGCACGGGTCATCCGGAGGCCGCCGAGATCGTCCCGTCGGCGCACTGCGTGCTGCGCTTCCGCGAGCGGATGCCGGTCCGGGAGCCGGGGACCGACGAGGTCGCCCGCGCGCTGCTGACCGCCCTCGAGGACGCCGACGTCCATGCCTGGCCGCCCGGCTGGGCGGTCTCCGACCGGCCCGCGGAGCTGTGGGCGATCAGCGGCGACCTGGCGTTCCCGCTCGCCCGGACGGGGCGGCCGGGCCGCTGGCTGGCGGTCACCTGCCTGAGGGCCGACCGCGACGGTTCAGGCCCGAGGGGCCGGGGTAGCCGCCGCTCATGAGCGAGCGATCCGGAGCCGACCGCGTGGGCCACGGCGAGGCGAGCCTGGGCGACGCCCAGTCCACCAACCCGCCGGACGACCCCGACTACATCGAGGACGACGCGCCGCCGCTGGACGCCGACGTGGAGTACGAGGGGGAGGGCGACCCGCCGCCGGAGGAGCTCGACAACGACGATCCGAGCCCGTCGGTGCCATGACCGACGCCGAGCTCGAGCAGGCCGCGATCGCCAACGGGGCGCCCGAGGGGGGCATCGACCGCACCGTCGACGTCGTCCTGGAGGCGCTCGGCCGGCACGTCGCCCGCGGGGCGGCCGAACGGCTGGCCAAGGAGCTGCCCGCGCTCGCGGCCGACTCGCTCCTGCGCAAGTCCGACGGCGAGCCGGACCCCGTCGACATCCCTGCCGTGGTCGCCGAGCGCCTGGGCATCGACGAGACCGACGCCCTGAACCGGGTGCAGGCCGTCTTCCGCGCCATCGCGGACGGCGTGCCCGCCGAGACGCTCGACCACGTCCGCCCCGAGCTGCCGGAGGCCATGGCGCGGCTGCTCAGCCCGGCCGGCGAGAACCCCGTGACCTCCCGGCGCGCGGGCGCGTAGCATCCGGATCGTGCAGTCCTCGCTGGCCGTCTTCCAGGCCGAGTGGTGCCCGTACTCCCGCAAGGTGCGCCAGAAGCTCACCGAGCTCGGCGTGTCGTTCGTCGCGATGCCCGTCCCGGCCGACCCCGCCGACCGGGAGGAGATGCGCCGCAAGGTCGGCACGGACGAGATCCCCGCCGTCCTGTTCGACGACGGCTCGGTCCTGAAGGGCGACGCGGACGAGATCGTGGCCACGCTCGGGGCGATGTTCAACGAGCGCTCCGACGCCGAGGAGCACCGGCGCCGCGCCGGGCAGCACCCAGCCGACGGCGTGCGCTAGCCGATCCAGCGGGGGTCGTCGTGGCCCGCGGCGACCGGTCCCCGCGCCCAGCTCAGCGGACGGCCGTCGAGGCGCCCGGGCGGCGCGACCACGCAGACCCGCCCGAGCGGCGAGGCGAGCTCGACCGTGAACGGCGCGGGATCCGGGAGCGTGCCGGCCGGCACCGCCGCCGGCTGCGCGAGCAGCCACGCCGCCGTCCGGGCCAGCGAGAGCCGCGCGTGGCCCGGCGCGCCGCCCTGCAGCCGGGCGCCGACCGCCCGCAGCGCTGCGGCGGCGATGAGGTGGCCCGTGCCATGGTCGAGCGCTTGGGCGGGCAGCGCCCCCGGCGCCGGGTCGGCGGCCTCGCGCTGGAGCTCGGCGATCCCCGTGGCGGCCTGCACGAGCGAGTCGAAGCCGCGCCGGTGCCGCCACGGTCCCGTGTGACCCCACGCCGCGAGCGTGACCGTCGCGAGGGCCGGGTGGCGTTCGCGCAGCTCGTCGGGGTCGAGGCCGAAGGCCGCCAGCGCGCCGGGGCGGTAGCCCTGGATCAGGACGTCGGCGCCGGCGAGGAGCCCCTCGAGCGCCGCCCGCCCGGTCGGCGTGCGCAGGTCGAGCAGGGCGCTGCGCTTCCCCGAGCCGGTGTCCAGGACCTGCAGCGGCAGCTCGGGGAGATCGGGCGGGTCCAGGCGCAGGACCTCGGCGCCGAGCGCCGCGAGCGTGCGCGTGCCGACCGGACCTGCGATCACCCGCGTGAGGTCCAGGACGCGCAGGCCCGCGGCGGGCGGCTCGCCCTGCCCGAGCGGTGCCAGGGACCGGGCCGCCGCCGCCGCCGCCGGAGCAGCTTCCGCCGACCAGGCGACGAGCGGCTCGCCCGCGACGGCCGCGCCTTGGGGATGCAGCGCCCACGCGCCCCGGTCGCGGACCGCCGCGGCGCATCCGCCGGCCGCCACGACAGCGTCCTCGACGGCGACGGCCTCGCGGCCGGCGACCGCCGCGCGCACCTCGTCGGCGGTCGCCTCAGGCCCGAGACAGAGCGCCCGGCGCAGGGCGGCCCGGTGGTGGGGGTAGTTGCCGTGCAGGCGCACCCACCCGTCGCCGGCCGGCAGGAAGGCGGACAGCGGGTCGAACGGGCTGCCGGGCGGCGCCCCGTCGAGCCGCACCGCGCGCTCGGACCGGAACGCCGCCGCCACGTGGACGGCATCGAGCGCGACCGACGGCCGCCGTGCGCCCCGTGCCTCCGCGAGCCCGGCCGCGGCCAGGAGCGCGCTCCCCGCGGTCGCCACGGCCAGGCTCCAGACGGGCAGCCGGGCGGGCAGGTGACGCCCGGGGCGCTGCACCTCCAGGGAGGCCGTGGCCGCGGGGTCGCCGCCCAGCGCGGACCAGGCCTGCTCGAGCATCGGATCGGGGTGCGTCACGCCCACCATCATCCCGCCCGAGTAGGGGTAGCCCGACTTCGCCGTGGGGTCCCTCCGAGCGCGAACTGGGGCCGGGCGGTATGTCCGCAGGCGATCCGGGCAGCGACAGTTCGGCGACTCGGCCGCGGCATCGGGTTGTGTGACCGAACGCACCGATCATGTGTTCGCCATGGGAGCTAATCTCAGTGAGCAAGACTGAGATCAGAGGAGAAGAAGCTGAATATGTCATCCCCCTTCGACAGCCCGCAGACCCCGCTCTGCGAGGCGTGCGGCCGGCGCCCAGGCGTCGTCCAGGCGATCTTCGCCGTCAACGGCACCCGGCAGTCCGGCGTGCTGTGCGAGCGCTGCGCCGAGCGCCTGCTCGGGATGGGCACTGCGGGCTCCGTGGGCGCCGCGGGAGACCCCGGCGGCTTCGGTGCCGGTGCGGCCGTCGCCGAAGAGCCCACGCAGGCCCCCTCCAAGACCCCATCCCTCGACGAGTACGGCCGTGACCTCACCGCCGACGCGTCCGAGGGCCGCGTCGACCCCGTGATCGGCCGTGCCGAGGAGATCGAGCAGGCCGTCGAGATCCTGGCCCGCCGCCGCAAGAACAACGCCGTGCTCATCGGCGAGCCCGGTGTCGGCAAGACCGCCATCGTCGAGGGCCTCGCGCTGCGCATCGCGCAGGGCGACGTCCCCTCCACCCTGCAGGGCTGCCGCGTCGTGGCCCTGGACCTCGCCGGCATGCTCGCCGGCAGCCAGTACCGCGGGCAGTTCGAGCAGCGCCTGAAGAGCGCGCTGCAGGAGGTGACCGAGGCCGAGGGCCGCATCGTCCTGTTCGTGGACGAGCTCCACACGGTCCTGGGCGCCGGCGCCGCCGAGGGCGCCATGGACGCCGCGAACGTCCTCAAGCCGCTGCTCACCCGCGGGGAGCTGCGCATGGTCGGCGCCACCACGCTGGCCGAGTACCGCAAGATCGAGCGCGATGGCGCGCTGGCGCGCCGCTTCTCGCCGGTGCTCGTCGAGGAGCCGTCCGTCGAGGACACGCTCGCGATCCTGCACGGCCTGCGCGCGGCCTACGAGGAGCACCACGGGGCGACGATCAGCGACGCGGCCCTCGAGGCCGCGGCCCGCCTGTCGGACCGCTACGTGACCGCCGAGCACCTGCCCGACAAGGCGATCGACCTGATCGACCAGGCCGGCGCCCGGGTCCGCCTGCGGGCCGGCTCGCCGGACGCCGAGGTCACGCGCCTGCGTGAGGAGCTCAAGCGCGCCGAGGCCGAGAAGGCCAAGGCCGTCGAGGCCGAGCTCTACGAGCGCGCCGGCAAGCTGAAGGACCGCATCGACTACATGCAGGGCCGCCTGGCCGAGCTCGGCGCCGACGAGGCGAGCCACCCCGAGGACGGGCGCGTCGCGGTCACCGAGCAGGACATCGCCGCCGTCGTGGCGGCGCGGACCGGGATCCCGGTCGGCGAGCTGGTCGCCGGCGAGCTCGAGCGCCTGACCACGCTCGAGGACGACCTGCACCAGCGGGTCGTCGGGCAGGAGCACGCCGTCGAGGTCGTCGCGGACACGGTCCGCCGCGCGCGCGTCGGGCTGGCCGAGAGCGACAAGCCCCTGGGCAGCTTCCTGTTCCTCGGCCCGACGGGCGTCGGCAAGACCGAGCTGGTCAAGGCGCTCTCCGAGCGGCTGTTCGCCACGGAGAAGGCCCTGGTCCGCATCGACATGTCCGAGTACCGCGAGCCCCACACGGTCGCGCGGCTCATCGGCTCGCCCCCCGGCTACGTCGGGTACGGCGACGGCGGCCAGCTCACCGAGCCCGTCCGCCGGCGCCCGTACTCCGTGGTGCTGCTCGACGAGATCGAGAAGGCGCACCCCGAGGTGTGGAACGTCCTGCTGCAGCTCATGGACGACGGCCGGCTGACCGACGGCGAGGGCCGCACGGTGGACTTCACGAACACCGTGGTGGTCATGACGTCGAACCTCGGCGCGGGCCAGGCCAAGCGCTCGGTGGGCTTCACCGCCCAGGCGGGCACGCCGGACGCCGACCGCATGATGGCGGCGGCGAAGGCGGCCTTCCTGCCGGAGTTCCTCAACCGGATCGACGACGTCGTGACGTTCGACGCCCTCGCGCCCGAGCAGGTCGAGCAGATCGCCGGACTGATCTGCCGGCGCGTCGCGGGGCGCCTGGAGCAGGAGCGCGGCATCGCCCTCGTGGTCGAGCCGGAGCTCGTCTCGCGCCTGGCGCAGGACGGCTTCGACGAGGCCTTCGGCGCCCGCCCGCTGCAGCGCCACGTGCGCCGCACGCTGGAGAAGGAGCTCACCCGGGCGATCCTCGACGGCCGCGTGGCCGACGGCGCGTCCGTCACCGCGGCCCTCGGGGAGGACGGCGAGGTGACGCTCACCGTCACCGCGCCGGCATCCGAGCGCATCGCCGCGTAGCGGCGACGGACGTCGCCCGGCCCCCCGCGCCGCTTCCCCCGGCGGCGCGGAGCGCCGGGCGGCGCCGTCGAGACGGCCCCCCGCCCAACCACCCGTCGCGCCGGTTTCCCCCGACCGGTGCGGCGGGTACGCGCGGGTCATGCCCGCCAAGAAGGAAGACCTCCCGGGGACCCTCGAGCGCTCGCCCGAGAAGGTGCAGCGGACCTACGAGGAGACCCTCGACAGCGCGCATCAGGAGTACGGCTCCGAGGAGCGCGCGCACCGCACCGCCTGGGCCTCGGTGAAGCACGTCGCCGAGAAGAAGGGCGACCACTGGGAGCTCAAGGACGAGAAGGGCCCGTCGGACCCGCAGGCCGCCCAGGGCGGTCGCCAGGCTCGCGACAGCCCCAAGCGCACGCACGGCGGCATCGACGTCCGCGGCAACACGAGGAGCGAGCTCTACGAGCGGGCCAGGAAGGCCGGCGTCAAGGGCCGCTCGGACATGACCAAGGAACAGCTCGCCGACGCGCTGGCCCGCAAGCAGGGCTAGGAACGGCGCTCAGCGCCGCGATCGCTGCGCTCGGCGGCCGCGCAGGCCGCGCAGAGGCCGACGAGCGGGAAGTGGCTGAAGCGCGCGTGGTGGCCGAACAGCTCGCGCACGACGTCGCGGACCGGATCGAGCTGCGACGGGTCGACGCTCGTCACCCGGTCGCAGCGCTCGCAGACGAGGTGCTCACGCGCGCCTGCCCCGGTCAGCGCGTACAGGCCGGGCCCGTGGCCCAGGTGCACGTGGGCGACCACGCCGAGGGCCTCCAGGTGCTCGAGCGACCGGTAGACCGACGACAGCTCCAGGGCGCCGTCCCCGGGGCCGCCGCGTGCCAGCTCGTCCGCTGAGACGGGCCCGTCGGCGGCGAACAGCGCCTCCAGCACGCGCCGCCGCGGGGCGGACAGCCGGCCGCCGGCGCGGCGCACCTCGTCGGCGATCTCGTCCAGGCTCGAGAACGGGAGCGGCGGGGTGTGCGGGGCGTGGGGCACGCCGCACTCAGGCCGGCGTCTCGGTGTCCTGCAGCGCGGCCGACCAGCGCTGCTCGATGTGGCCGAAGTGCCAGACCGACAGCGCGATCGCCCACGTCACCGCGAAGAGGCCGACGATCGCGTAGCCCACGAGGTTCAGGTCCACGTGAGACACCCACGCCCACGGCCCGTTGTGAAGGCTCAGCTTCTCGGCGAGCACGGCGAGCAGCTCGATGGTCCCGATCACGAGGGCGACGGCCACCGACAGCCCCGTGATCGTGATGTTGTAGAAGATCTTGCGCACCGGCTGCGAGAACGCCCAGCCGTAGGCGAAGTTCATGAACGCGCCGTCGATCGTGTCGAACAGGGACATCCCGGCGGCGAACAGGATCGGGAGGCAGAGGATCGCGTAGAACGGCATCCCGCTCCCCGCCGCCGCCCCCGCCAGCACCAGCAGCGCGACCTCGCTGGCCGTGTCGAACCCGAGGCCGAACAGGATGCCGAGCGGGTACATGTGCCACGGCTTGCGCACGGCTCGCGTCGCGCGGCCGTAGAAGCGGTTCATCAGGCCGCGGTGGCTCAGCTCGCGGTCGAGCTCGGCCTCGTCGAAGTCGCCGTGGCGCATCCGCCGGAAGATCCGCAGGATGCTCGTCAGGACGACGAGGTTCAGGACGCCGATGAGGCACAGGAACGTCCCGGAGATCAGCGGTCCGATCAGCCCCGTCGCCTGGTGCAGGGTCGACGAGTCGTCCCGCACGGCCCCGCTCACGCCCTGGACCCCGAAGACGACGGCCAGGCCGAGCGCGAAGACGATCGACGAGTGGCCGAGCGAGAAGAAGAAGCCGACGCTGAGCGGGCGCTGGCCCTCGCTCATGAGCTTCCTGGTGGTGTTGTCGATCGCGCCGATGTGGTCGGCGTCGAAGGCGTGGCGCAGCCCGAGGGTGTAGGCCGTGATGCCGATGCCGACCCCGAAGATGCCGCTCTGGCCGAGGTCGTAGTGGTTCGGCACCACGACCGCGAGCAGGAGGAAGAAGCCGGCGCCGTGCAGTCCGACGATGACCGCGGCGAGCCCGGCCGCCCGCCGCCACTCCGCGGGGCTCAGCGCCCCGGCGATGCGCGTCAGGCGCGAGGCTGTGGACAGCGGGGCACTGGCGGAGCTCACGTCGCGTCTCCCCTTCGGTCGGCCCGGCCCCAGCGTCGGGCTGGGCGGGTCGGACGCTACGCCTCCCGGTCCGCCAGATGCAACCCGCTTGCAGTAGTGGGCCGGTCGCCGCTTCGCCGATCCACAGGCGTTCCGGCGTAGGGTCGGACCGATGCGAGCCGGCCGATGACCCTCCCGAACCGCATGACGCCGTTCGGCGTGCCCGCGGCCGACCCGGCCCGCGGGCTGTTCATGGGCAACCGCGGGTGCCTCGTCGACCGCCACGGCCGCCATGCCCGCGCCTGGCGCGGCGAGCGCTGGATCACGTGCGTGCTCGAGTTCAAGGGCCGCAGGCGCGGCCCGCTCATGGCCCCCGGCCGCTACACCGAGCTCTTCTTCCTCGACGAGGCGACGGCGGTCGCCGCGGGGCACCGCCCGTGCGCCGAGTGCCGGCGGGCGGACCTCGAGGCCTTCCGGGCCGCCTGGCTGGAGGTCCACCCCGGGGACGCCGGCTCCCTGACCGTCCTCGACGGCCGCCTGCACGCCGAGCGCACCGCCGCGGCGCGGCGGATCGCGCCGGCCCGGAGCCTCCCCGAGGGCGCGATGGTGGCGCTCGAGGGCGCGGCCTGGCTCGTCGTGGACGGTGCCCTGCGCGCCTGGTCGCACGGCGGCTACGGCGAGCGTCGCGAGCTGCCGGACGGCGCGGTGGAGGTCCTGACGCCGCCGTCGTCGGTCGCCGTGCTCGCGCGGGGCTGGCGGCCGGTGCTGCACCCGTCCGCGCGGCAGCCGGTCGGCACGCTGCCCGCGGGCCGATGAGGGCAAGATGCCAGGGGCATGGCCGCCGCCCCGCGCAACCTCGTGAACCTCAAGTCGGTGGACAAGGGCTACGGCAGCCGCTCGGTCCTGCGCGACGTCACGCTGGGCATCGCGGCCGGTGACCGCATCGGGATCGTCGGGGGCAACGGCGAGGGCAAGTCGACGCTGCTGCGGCTGGTCGCCGGCCTGGAGGAGCCGGACGCGGGCGCGGTGACGCGCACCGGCGGCGTCGAGGTCGCCCTGATCGGCCAGGGGGACGACCTCGACGGCGGCCGGACCATCCGCCAGGAGCTCGTGGGCGGGCGCGCGGACCACGAGTGGGCCGGCGACCCGGGGTTCCGGGCGGTGCTCGACGGGCTGCTCGGCGGGGTCGCGCTGGGGCGCTTCCCGCAGGGCCTCGACACGCCGATCGGCCCGCTGTCCGGCGGCGAGCGCCGGCGGGTCGCGCTCGCGCGGCTGCTCCTGGATCGTCCCGGCCTGCTGCTCCTCGACGAGCCGACCAACCACCTCGACGTGGAGGGCGTCGACTGGCTGGCCCGGCACCTGGCGGCGCGGCGCGGCTCCCTGGTGGTCATCACCCACGATCGCTGGTTCCTCGACGCGGTCTGCACCGCCACCTGGGAGGTCGCCGATCGGAGCGTGCACCAGTACGACGGCGGCTACGCGGCCTACGTCCTGGCCCGCGCCGAGCGCGACCGCCAGGAGGCGGCGCGCGACGACCGGCGCCGGCAGCTCCTGCGCAAGGAGCTGGCCTGGCTGCGCCGCGGGCCGCCGGCGCGCACGGCCAAGCCGAAGTTCCGCATCGAGGCCGCCAACGCGCTGATCGCCGACGAGCCCGAGGTCCGCGACAGCGTCGAGCTGCTGCGCTTCGCGTCCGCGCGGCTCGGCGACAAGGTCCTCGAGGCGGTCGACGTCTCCGTCGCCTTCGGAGACGAGCCGCTGCTGCGCCGCGTGACGTGGCGCCTGGGCCCGGGCGACCGCGTCGCGCTGGTGGGCGTCAACGGGTCGGGCAAGACCACGCTGGTCGACGTCCTCGCCGGCGAGCGGGCGCCGACGTCCGGCGTCGTGGAGCGGGGCGCGACGGTCCGGCTGGGGCACCTCTCCCAGGACGCCGAGGAGATCCCCGGCCACCTGCGGGTGCTCGAGGCCCTCCAGGAGATCCGCGGCCGCACGACGACGAGCGCCGGTCAGGAGCTGACCGCCGGGATGCTCGCCGAGCGCTTCGGCTTCCGCGGCGACAAGGGCCGGACGCTCGTGCGCGACCTCTCGGGCGGCGAGCGCCGCCGGTTGCAGCTGATGCGCCTGCTGATGGACGAGCCGAACGTCCTGCTCCTCGACGAGCCGACGAACGACCTGGACATCGACACCCTGACGGCCCTCGAGGACCTGCTCGACGGCTGGCCGGGCACCCTGCTCGTGGTCAGTCACGACCGCTGGTTCGTCGAGCGCGTGTGCGACGACGTCTTCGCGCTGACCGGCGAGGGCGCCATCCGCCACCTCCCCGGCGGGATCGACCAGTACGTGGAGCTGCGCCGGGCGGCGGACGCGTCCGCCGGGCCCGCGCCCGCCGCGCCGGCCGGGGGCGCCTCCGCGCCCGCGGGCGCCGTGCTGCGCGAGGGGCGCAAGGAGGTCCGGCGGCTCGAGCGGGAGCTCCAGAAGCTCGCCGACCGCGAGGGGCGCCTGCACGACGAGATGGCCGCGAGCGCCACCGAACACGGCCGCCTGCGCGAGCTCGACGCCGACCTGCGCGCCGTCACGGCCGAGCGCGAGCAGCTCGAGGAGGCCTGGTTGCACGCCTCGGAAGCGCTCGAGGCGTGACATGCGGCGCGCGCCCGTCCCGGCCCTCGTCCTCGTCGTCCTGGCCGGCGGGATGGCGGGCTGCGGTGGGCATGCGGGCGGGCGCCAGGGGACGACGGCGAGCCGGCGGGTCGCGACGGCCGACGCGCCCGCGACGCCTGCCCAGCGGGCGGCGCTCACGGCCCGGCGGCGCCGCGAGGCGCCGCACTTCTCCTCGGCGGCCCTGCGGCGCGAGCTGACGCGCCTGCCCCAGGCGCAGCGGCGGCGCCCGCTGCTGGTCGCGCTGCGCCGGTCGGTCCTGCGCGACGCCCGGGCCCGCGCCCGGCGCGGGGAGCTCGAGGGGCGCTTCCGCGACGTCTCGTGCACCGTCACCCGCGACGACCGGCCCTACGCCCGCAGCCACCCGGGGGCGCCCGTCCTGCGCTACGAGTGCCTGGCCATCACCTACCGCACGACGACCAGGCCGCCGATCCTGATCGGCAAGGTGTTCCTCGCCCGGGTCGACCTCGCGACCCCGCGCTACGCGTGGTGCCTGTTCACCCCGGTCGGCGGCGAGGGGACCCACAGCGCGGACACCTTCGCCGTCCAGCCGTCGCCCGCCTGCGCGGCGCCGCCGCCGTCCTAGCCGCCGGCCGGTCCGCCCTCCGCGAGGTCCCACAGCAGCGTGGACCAGCCGAAGTCGCGGGCGCCCATCCCGTAGCCGCGGCGCGCCTCGTAGTACTCGCGGAAGCCCTCGCGCTCCACGACCGCGGTGAGCCGCGCCACCTGGTCGTCGACCAGCTCCCCGTAGCCCAGCCGCCGGAGCCCGTGCGCGATGAGCCAGACGGAGTTCACCCAGCTCGGGCCGCGCCAGTGGCGGTGACGGCCCCACCAAGTCTCGCGGCTGGAGTGCGCCGGGTCGTCCAGCGCGACCGCGGGCAGCGGGATCCCGGCGGCGAAGCGCGGCGCGAGCAGGACCTCCTCGACGAGGCGGTGCCCGATCTCGTCCGGCAGGTCGGGGAGGGCGAGCGGCGCGAGGGTGTCCCAGGTCACCGGGCGCTCGGGCCCGGGCGTCGGCCGCACCGCGCCGCGCACGTCGTCGAAGAAGCGCCCGGCACGCTCGTCCCAGAGCCGCGCGAGCAGCGCGGGGGTGGGCGACGGGCGCCCGACGGCCTGCTCGCTGAGCGCCCAGATCACGTTCGTGACGACCTCGCAGACGACGGGGTGCCCCGCGGCCGCCACCCGGCGCGCGTCGAAGGCGAGGCGCCGGTTGCGGACGATCAGCAGCGGGAACAGGGGGCGCCCCTGCGCCAGGCGCCCCCAGACGTGGTCGAACTTCGGCGAGGCGTCCATCCCGGACTCGTCGGGCTGGAGCAGCCACAGCAGGCCGTCGTCCTCCAGCGCGCGGTGCTCGCGCAGCCACTCGTGGTGGCGCAGGATCCCCGGCTCCGTGACGGTCCCCGTGCCGCCCTGCACGGCCAGCCGCCAGGCCCACGCCAGCAGCGGGGGCTGGATCGTGCGCGTCATCAGGTCCTGGCGCGAGGCGATGTTGTAGCGGAGCGCCCGGTTGCCGTCGAGCGGGTGGGCCCACAGCACCGTGTGCCCGATGAAGCCGTCGGCGTCGGCGGCGTGCAGCAGGGTCTCGAGCTCGGCGCGGGCGCGTGCGGGGTCGTAGCGCGCGCGGACGATGGCGTGGAAGCCCGAGTCCCAGTACCACTGCCACGGGTAGCTGCGCGGGCTCGGCACGCTGAAGGCGTAGGTGCGCCCGCGGTAGGTCCCCTCGCGCCAGTTGCCGTCGAGCACCGCGCGAGCCGCCGGGCCGAGCTCCATCAGACGCGCGGCTCCGGGGTCCCCACCGGCGCGATGCTAGTGGTCGGCGCGGTGGTGGCGGCCGGCGGGCCCGGGGCGAGCTCTGGCAGGATCCGGGCCATGGCAGACCGCCACGTCCCGCACCTGCTCATCGGCGGCGGCATCGCCGCTGCGACGGCAGCCAGCACCCTGCATGAGCACGGCGCCGGCGGCGAGGCGCTGCTCGTCGCGCGTGAGCTCGATCCGCCCTACCACCGCCCGCCGATCACCAAGGGCTACCTGCAGGGCGCCGAGTCGCGCGACGACGCGCTGCTCGAGGTGCCCGGCGACGTCGAGCTGCTCACGCGCACCAGCGTCACCGCGCTGGACCCGGAGGCGCGCGTGGCGACGCTCTCGACGAAGGCGACCATCGGCTTCGACACCGCCCTGGTCGCCACGGGCGCGATGGTCCGCCGCCTGCCGCTGGACGGCGCGCAGCTCGACGGCATCCACTACCTGCGCGCGCTCGGCAACGCCGACGCGCTGCGGCGCGACGCCGAGGCGGCGGAGGCCGTGGTCGTCGTCGGCGGCTCGTACATCGGCTGCGAGGTCGCCGCGTCGCTGACCACGCTGGGCAAGCGCTGCACGGTCCTGATGCTGGAGGAGGAGCCCTTCGAGCGGCACTTCGGCACCCGCGCCGGGCGCTTCTTCCGGCGGGTCCTGGAGGAGCACGGCGTCGAGGTCCGCGGCGGCGTGGACGTCGAGGCCTTCACCGGCGAGGGCGAGCGGGTCGACGGCGTCGCGCTGGCCGGCGGCGAGCGGGTCCCCGGCGACCTGGTGGTCTGCGGCGTCGGGGCGATCCCGGACGTCCTGCTCGCGCGGAAGTCGGGGCTGGAGATCGGCCCGCTCGGCGGCGTGCGCTGCGACGCGGCGCTGCGCTCCGTCTCGCACCCGCACGTCTTCGCCGCCGGGGACATGTGCGAGTACCACTCCGCGCTGCACGGGCGCGAGCTGCGCGTGGAGCACGAGGAGCACGCGGCAGCCCAGGGGGCGACGGCGGCCCGCGGCATGCTCGGCGCGACGGCGCCCCACGAGGAGGTGCCCTACTTCTTCTCAGACCTCGCGGACTGGGCGTCGCTGGAGTACGTCGGCCCGGCGCTCGACTGGGCGCGCGAGGAGCTCACCGGCTCCGAGTCCGACGGGGCCTTCGCCATCGACTACCTCGACGCGGAGGGACGGCTGGTCGCGTGCCTGTCCGTCGGCGGCGCGGGGGACCTGGACGCGGCGCGCGAGCGCCTGCGGGCCGGAGCCTAGTCGGAGAGGTTGCCCTCGGCGTAGCGCTCGTTCTCCGCGCGCTCGCCGGCGACCTGGGCGGCGATGACCGCGAGGATGCCCTGCACGATCAGCGGGAAGAGCACGAAGAAGACGCCGACGATGCCGAGCGTGGCCTTCGTGGCCGTGAGGGCGAAAATGAGCTCCACGGCGGGGAAGATATCGCAGCGTCCGGGGCGGGGAGGCCGGCGCCCGCGTCAGGGCGCGGTCGCCGCCAGCGGGCCGCACGCCCCGAGGTCGTCGACGAGCCGGCGGGCGCGCTCCTGGGTCCAGCGGCCCGTGCTCACGAGGTGCTCCGAGAGCTCCTCGACGCTGAGCAGGACGTCACGCGCGTGCTCCGCGTCATCGCTGAACAGCAGCGCATCCGCCGCGTCGCGGACCTGCTGCTGCTCGCCCGGCCACAGCTTCGTCGGGCCGAGCTCCTCCAGGGTGTGCATCACGCGGCCGTAGGCCGCGGCACGATCTGCGTTCATGCCTCCAGAGTAGGGCTCCGACGGGCGGATCCCCGCCGGTCGTGCGCAGCCCGACGCTAGACCCCGACGCCGGCCTTGGCGCGGCGCGCGGCCTTGACCCGCTGGTTGGCGTCGAGCTCGACCTTGCGCAGCCGCACGGCCTTGGGGGTGACCTCGACGCACTCGTCCTCGCGCAGGAACTCCATCGCCTGGTCGAGCGACAGCAGCTTGGCCGGGGTGAGGCGCACGAGCTCCTCGGCCGTGGAGGAGCGGATGTTGTTGAGGTGCTTCTCGCGCACGGCGTTGACGTCGAGGTCGTCGGCGCGCGAGTTCTCGCCGACGATCATCCCGGCGTAGGTCGGATCCCCGGGCGTGACGAACAGCGAGCCGCGCTCCTGGAGCTGGAAGCACGAGAACGCGGTGACGTTGCCCGTGCGGTCCGCGACCAGCGAGCCCGTCGGGCGCGTGCGCAGCTCGCCGGCCCACGGCTCATAGCGGTCGAAGACGTGGTGCATCAGGCCGGTGCCGCGCGTCTCGGTGAGGAACTCCGTGCGGAAGCCGATCAGGCCGCGGGCGGGCACGAGGTAGTCCATCCGCACCCAGCCCGTCCCGTGGTTGACCATCTGCTCCAGGCGGCCCTTGCGCAGCGCCAGGAGCTGGGTGACGACCCCGACGTAGTCCTCGGGGACGTCGATCGTCATGCGCTCGACGGGCTCGTGGCGCTTGCCCTCGACCTCGCGGGTGACGACCTGCGGCTTGCCGACCGTCAGCTCGTAGCCCTCGCGGCGCATGAGCTCGACGAGGATCGCCAGCTGCAGCTCGCCGCGGCCCTGGACCTCCCAGGTGTCCGGGCGCTCCGTGGGGCCGACCCGGAGGGACACGTTGCCGACGAGCTCGCGCTCGAGGCGGTCCTTGACCATGCGGGCCGTGAGCTTGTTGCCGTCCTGGCCGGCCAGCGGGCTCGTGTTGATGCCGATCGTCACCGACAGCGACGGCTCGTCGACGCGGATGACGGGCAGCGGGTGCGGATCGTCCAGGTCGGCGAGCGTCTCGCCGATCGTGACGTCCTCGAGGCCGGCGACGGCGATGATCTCGCCTGGGCCCGCCTCCTCGGCGGTCACCCGGTCCAGCGCCTCGGTGACGTAGAGCTCGGAGACCTTGCCGCGGGTGATCGTCTCGCCGTCCGAGCGGCACCACGCGATCTCCTGCCCGCGGCGGATGACGCCCTGGCGCACGCGGCAGATCGCCAGCCGGCCGACGTACGGCGAGGCGTCGAGGTTCGTGACGTGCGCCTGGAGCGGGTGGGCGGGGTCGAACGTCGGCGCCGGGATGTGCTCGACGAGGAGCTCCATCAGGGGCTGCAGGTCGGTGCCGGGGACGTGCTCGTCGAGCGACGCCCAGCCCGCCTTGGCGTTCGTGTAGACGATCGGGAAGTCGATCTGGCCCTCGTCGGCGTCGAGGTCGAGGAAGAGCTCGTAGACCTCGTCGACGACCTCCGAGATGCGGGCGTCGGGACGGTCGACCTTGTTGACGACGAGGATCACCGGCAGGCGCAGCTCCAGCGCCTTGCGCAGCACGAAGCGCGTCTGGGGCAGCGGGCCCTCGGAGGCGTCGACGAGCAGCAGGACGCCGTCGACCATCGTCAGCGCGCGCTCCACCTCGCCGCCGAAGTCCGCGTGGCCGGGGGTGTCGACGATGTTGAGCTTCGTGCCCTGGAAGCGGACCGCGGTGTTCTTGGCGAGGATCGTGATGCCCTTCTCGCGCTCGAGGTCCATCGAGTCCATCACCCGCTCGTTGACGTCGGCCCCCTCGCGGAAGGCGCCGGTCTGCCAGAGCATCGCGTCGACGAGCGTCGTCTTGCCATGGTCGACATGGGCGACGATGGCGACGTTGCGCAGGTCGTCACGGGTTGCGGGTGCGGCGGTCACGGCCAGTGAGGGTAGGGCCTCGGCTCAGGCGGTCCTGATCACGTCCACCGACCACGAGCCGTCCCGGTCCGGGCCCGTCAGCTCGACGCGATGCCCGGCGCGGCCCACGAGCGCGGCGACGCCCTCGGGGTCGCGCGGCGTCGCGCGGGCCTTGACCAGCAGCCGGGCGACGTCGCCGCGGGTGGCCTTGGCCATGTGCGAGACGACGGTCCGCCGGCCGTCGTGCTCGGTGAACGCGCGCACCCGCACGAGGGTGCCCTCCGGGGGACGCCACGCGGCCGCATAGCCCTGCGAGCGCAGATCGACCACGAGCCCGGAGCGGGGAAGCGCCGAGGTCAGCGGCCCGCGCCACGTTGCGGCGAGGCCACCGATCCGGGGCAGCCGCGCGCCGATGGACAGCCGGTAGGCGGGGATGCGGTCGGTCAGGC
>JAXDGY010000244.1:0-10184 GCA_034664785.1 Solirubrobacteraceae bacterium | reverse complement strand
CAGTTGGCGCCCGTAGCGCTCATGGTCCTCGCAGCGCCCGATGAGCCGCCACAGGGGCACCGAGCTCTGCGGGGTCCGCACCCTCCCACAGGACCGCGGGAATCGTGGAAGAGCGGTCCCCCAAGCGGTCCCCGAGCACGAGGCGCAGGAACGGCGCGCCATCGCGCTTGATGCGGTGATCAAGGCCGCGGACCAGGAGCACCGCGTCGACGGGCCGGCCAGTGTCCCACTCAGAGACCGGCGAGGGGCTGGGCGGGGCTCCCGAGAACGACCGGCATAGCCCAGTCGCGGGGACCTACACCGACCTGACGCGAGGCCCGACGCCCGGGTGCCCCGGGGCCAGGAGAACGTCACTTGCTGTTCAGATTCAGCGCCACGGCCTCACGGATGAGGTCCTTCAGCGCACCGTCGTCGATCTCGTCATGTTCCTTGATGTCGATGGCGCGCCTGACCTTCCCGTCAAGGCTCGAGTTGAAGAGACCTGAAGGATCGCTCAAAGCAGCACCCTTGAAGAACGTCAGCTTGACCACGTTCTTGTAGGACTCACCAGTGCAGATGATCCCGCCGCGAGACCAGACCGGTGTTCCGGGGTTCGTGGGCTTCACCCACTTCCACTCCTCGGCGATATCGGGGTCGGCTTCCTTGATGATCGCTCGCACCTTGCCGAGCGTCTTGCCGCGCCAGTCGCCCAGCTCCTTGATCTTCTCGTCGATCAGTTGGGAAGCATTCGTCTCGTTACTTGCCATCTGGTATCCCCTCCTGAGTGCGATTCTTCGCGAGCTCCGCCGTGCGCCGAAGACTAACCCTGTACGGCATGGGCGGGCACCACGTCTCGGGAGCCGCTCACTCGAAGAGGCACCCTGACATCATCTGATCCCGTGCTTCGATGGTGGCAGCGCGGGGCGATCTACCAGGTCTATCCGCGCTCGTTCTGCGATGCCGACGGCGATGGTGTCGGCGACCTTCCGGGCGTGCTGGCGCGGCTCGATCATCTCGTGGAGCTCGGCGTCGAGGCTCTGTGGCTGTCGCCGTTCTACCGCTCCCCGATGGCCGACTTCGGCTACGACATCAGCGACTACGAGGACGTCGCTCCGGTCTTCGGCACACTCGCGGACTTCGACGCGTTGCTGGAGGCGGCGCACGCTCGCGACCTGCGCGTCGTCCTGGACTGGGTCCCCAACCACACGTCCGATCGGCACCCGTGGTTCACGGACCCCGAGCGGCGCGGATGGTACGTCTGGCGCGACCGGCCCAACGGCTGGGAGGCGCAGTTCCGTCGCGGCGGTCCCGCGTGGACGCGTGACGAGGCGACCGGCGAGTTCTACCTGCACTCGTTCCTGCCCGAGCAGCCCGACCTCAACTGGGACGAGCCGGAGGTCGAGGCGGCGATGCACGACGTGCTGCGCTTCTGGCTGCGGCGCGGGGTCGACGGCTTCCGGATGGACGTCGTCTACCGCATCGCCAAGGACCCGCACATGGGAGAGAACGAGCCCGGGCGTCGTCACGACCAGGACTGGGCGAGCATGCAGGCTCGGCTCGCGGGCATCCGCGGGGTGCTGGAGGAGTTCGACGCGGACCGCCTGGCCGTCGGCGAGCTGCACCTCCCGACCCAGGCCGACGTCGTCCGGTACATCAACTGGCCCGCCGGTCTGCACCTGGCCCACAACTTCCACTTCCTGGAGCTGCCGTGGTCGGCAGACGCCTTCCGGCGGTCCCTCATCGAGCTCTACGACCTGCTCGAACCTCCGGCCTGGCCCGCCTGGTGCCTCAACAACCACGACTACTCCCGTCTGGCCTCGCGTCATGGCGAGCACGCCGTGCGGACGGCCGCCATGCTCCTGACCACGCTGCGCGGCACCCCCTTCCTCTACCAGGGCGAGGAGCTCGGACTGCGCGACGTCCCCGTGGCCGCGCAGCAGGTCGTCGACGTGGACGGGCGCGACCCCCAGCGGGCGCCGCTGCCGTGGGCGCCGCCATCCGACGCGGGGCCGGGAGCGGGCTTCACCACCGGCACGCCGTGGCTGCCCATGACCGCTGACGCCGAGCGACTCAATGCGGCCGGCCAGGGTGACGATCCGCGCTCCGTGCTGACGCTGTACCGCCGGCTGCTGGCGCTGCGCCGGGGCAACGACGACCTGGAGGGCGGCGACATCGTGTTCGCGGAGCCCCACGACCCCGATGTCCTGGCCTACCGCCGTGGCGGTCGCCACGGCGTCGCGCTGAACTTCAGCGCCGAGGCGCGCGACGTCGGATGGCCGGCCGGCGCGCGAACGCTGCTGAGCACCCACCTCGACCGCGACGAAGGCAGCCCGCCGCCGCCGCGGCTGCGCGGCGGAGAGGGCATCGTCGTCACGCTCAGGTGAGGCGCCGGTCGCCCGCCCGTCGCACGAGCAGCCAGAGGTACCCGTAGCCCCCGAGCTCGACCTCCAGCCGGCCGCCCTCCTCCATCTCGAAGCCGCGACCCTCCAGGACGTCGTCGACGCCGCACGCGTCGTCGCCGAGCTGGAGCGTCGTCGTCGCGGCCGCGCCGTCGAGGTTGTGGACGGCGACGACCGTGCTGCCCTGCCACTCGCAGCGGTGGCACAGCAGCGACGGCGCCTCGGACTCGATCAGCGTGACGCTGCCCCACCCGAACTCCGGCCGCTCCCGGCGCGACAGGATCAGGTGCTGCATGAAGTGCAGCAGCGACTCCGGATCGCGGCGCTGATCGTGGACGTTGACGCGGTCGGGTGAGAAGTCCCCTTCGGTGAGCGGACGCACGGGCTCCGGCGCCTTGGTGAAGCCGCCGTGCGGATCGGCCGACCACTGCATCGGCGAGCGGACGGCGTAGCGGTCCTCGATCGCCAGGTTCTCGCCCATGCCGATCTCGTCGCCGTAGAAGACGATCGGCGTGCCCGGCAGCGCGAACAGCAGGCTCCACGCGAGGCGCAGGCGCGCGCCATCGCCGCCGAGCATCGACGCGGCACGGCGCCGCAGGCCATGCCCGTAGAGCTGCATGTCCTCCTCGGGGCCGAACGCGTCGAAGATCTCCTGCCGCTGGCCCACGGTCAGCTTGTCGAGCGTCAGCTCGTCGTGGTTGCGCAGGAACGTCGCCCAGCTGGAGTCCGCGGCGAGCGAGGGCAGCGTGCGGATCAGCGTCTCCAGCGGCTCGGCCCGTCCACGGGCCAGCGCGAGCCAGAGGTGCTGGTTGAGCAGGAAGCCCAGCTCCATGTGCAGCATGTCGCCGTGGTCGCCGAAGTACTGCGAGAGCTGCTGCGGGTCGACGTTGGCCTCTCCGAGCAGCATCGCGTCCCCGCGGCGGCGGATCACGAACTGGCGCAGGTCGCGCAACCACTCCCGCGTGTCGCCGCGTCCGCCGCCGGGCAGGCCGGAGGTCTCCAGCAGCGCCGGGACGGCATCCATGCGAAAGCCCGCCACGCCCAGCGCCAGCCAGTAGCCCATGATGCGCGCGATCTCCTCCCGGACCGCGTCGTTGTCGATGTTCAGGTCGGGTTGGAAGCTGTAGAACCGGTGCAGGTAGTACTGGCCGCTGCCCTTGTCCAGCGCCCAGTTGCTGTTCTCGCGCCCGGGGAAGGACAGGCCCGCGGGCTGGTCGGAGGGCTCGTCGCGCCAGACGTACCAGTCGCGCCGGCGTGAGTCCCGCGCCCGGCGCGCCTCCTGAAACCACGGATGCTCGTCGGAGGTGTGGTTGACGACGAAGTCGACGACCACCCGCAGGCCGCGGTTGGTCGCCGTGCGCACGAGCTCGACGAAGTCGCCGAGGGTCCCGAGCCGTGGATCGACGCCGTAGTAGTCGGCGACGTCGTAGCCGTCGTCGCGATTGGGGCTCGGCTGGAAGGGCATGAGCCACAGGCAGGTGACGCCGAGCCCCGCGAGGTAGTCGATCTGGTGGGCGACGCCGGCGAGGTCACCGACGCCGTCACCGTCGGTGTCCAGGAACGTCTCGGCGTCGAGGCAGTAGATGACGCCGTTCTTCCACCACTGATCGCTGACCTGGTCCAGGCGCATGTCAGCGGGACCTCACGACCGCGCCGGCCACGCCGGCGGCGGCGGCGGCCCCCGCGCCGATCGCGCGACGGTGCTTGGTCATCCACAGCTGGACGCTGCGCCCGTGCGCCTTCTCGTCGTAAGGCCCGTGCGCACCGGGGTCGCCCGGCGGCGGCGAGAAGAGGTTGTCGCGGCGGTCGGGAGGCTTGGGCTGATCGCTCAGCTGGCCCTTGACGGCGGTGGCGGCGAGGTAGCGCTCGGCCAGCCACGGCGCGAGCTTGTTGCCCCAGATCGTGTAGACGGTCGGGATCCCCACGTAGATCTCGCGTCGCCGGTGGTGTGCGGCCCAGTGGATCGCGTCGGCGGCGACCTCGGGTTGGTAGACGGGTGCCACCGGCATCGAGACCTCGTCGAGCTTGTCGCGCGCGTGCTCGAACTGCGGCGTGTTGACGCCCGGCAGGTGGACGGCCGTGAGGTGGACGTTGGAGTGCTCGTGCCGCAGCTCGGTCCGCAGCGACTCGAAGACGCCCTGAATGCCGTGCTTGGCGCCGCAGTAGGGCGCCTGCAGCGGCACGCCACGGAACGCCAGGGCCGACCCGACCTGCACGATCGTCCCCCGGTCGCGCGGCCGCATGCGCTTCAACGCCGCCTGCATCCCCCAGATCGACCCGAAGTAGGTCACCTCGTTGGCCCGCCGGAACTCCTCGGCCGACACGTCCCAGAGAAACGCGAAGACCGTCGCCATCGCGTTGTTGATCCAGATGTCGATCGGCCCGAACGCCTCCTCGGCCGCCTCCGCGGCCGCGTCCACGGCCTCGGCGTCGGCGACGTCAGCCGGCAACATCAGCGCTCGACCGCCGGCGCGCTCGACCTCGTCGCGCGTGGCTTCGAGCGCATCGCCGCCACGAGCAACGAGGCCGATGTTCACGCCAGGACCCGCGAAGCGCCGCACGGTCGCCCGCCCGATGCCGTTGGTCGCACCCGTGATCACCAGCGTCGTGCCGCTCATGACCCCACCCTTCCCTGCGACGCGCGCGAGCAGGCAGGACGGTCAGCCGCCGTACCGTCCCCGCGCGCGGCCGGCTCCGTCGTGGCGCCGGTGGACGCCGGGTACGGCTCCTTGGTCCTGTGAACGACGACGGAGTCGGCCGCGAGGTAACCCACGCGCTCGCAACGGAGGATGCGTGCCGTGTGCTCGATGTCGTCGGACCAGATCAAGTCGTGCTTGAGGGGCAGGCCGTAGCGTCGATCGCGCCGCGATGGCCCATCAGGGAGACGAAGCTGCCGTAGCGCAGCGGCATGAGGTCCCGTTCGACCGCCGCCGCTGGTGAGTTGGGCGGCGGCGCTCGCAGGCAGGTGCTCACAGGCACGTTCTGAAAGATGGCCATTCGGGCGGGAGGTCAAACACCTGGCGGACCGCGGGCGGCCCGACCTCAACCCCTACGCCGCAACGCTCGTGGACCGCCGCTACGCGGCGACCGCGTCCGCGCGGACGGCTGCTCGCCGCCCGCCGCCGCGCTGGGCGAGCAGCACCCGCGCGCCGTCACCCGGGGTGATCGTGATCATCCGGCGCCGCGCCCGCACCGTCCCGCCGGTCGGCGCGACGGTGAACAGCTCGGTGGCGGTGCGCAGCGCGACCCGCATCTCCAGCAGCGCGAAGCTCGCGCCCAGGCAGCGGCGCCGTCCGCCGCCGAACGGGATCCACGTGTACGTGCCGGGCTTGACGTCCAAGAAGCGCTCGGGGCGGAACGCGTGGGGATCGGGGTAGATCGCCGGGTCGTGGTGGACGAGGTAGGCGCTGCCGATCAGCACGACGCCCTCCGGGTAGGTCCAGCCCCCGATCTCGACCGGTCGCTTGACCAGCCGCGGCTCGGGGTTGGGCAGGACGGGCCGGCGGCGCAGGACCTCGTTGATCGTCGCCTCCAGATAGGCCGCGTCGCCGGAGGCCAGGCGCTCCTGCGCCTCGGGCGCGCGGGCGAGCTGCTCGAAGGCGAACGCCAGTGACGACGCCGTGGTCTCGTGGCCGGCGACCAGGGCGGTGAGCAGCTCGTCGCGGATCTCCTCGTCGGACATCGGCGAGCCGTCCTCGTGCTCGGCGGCGAGCAGCATGGCGAGCACGTCGTCGCGGTCGCCGCCCTCGCGGCGGCGCTCGGCCATCAGCGCGTAGAGCTCGCGGTCGACCTCCGCGCGGTCGCGCTCGAAACGCCCGAAGCGCCCGCGGCCGCTCAGCACGCGCTGAGCGGCCGGCAGCAGCGAGACGGGGCTGTCGCCGAACGAGAGGATGGCCGCCAGCCGCTCGCGCAGGCTGTCCAGCCGGGGGCCCTCCTCGAGCCCGAAGACGGCGCGCAGGATGATCTCGAGCGTGAGCCGCTGCAGGCGCGGGTGCAGCACGACGGGCTCGCCGACCGGCCAGCTCGCCAGCTCGCGCTCGGTGAGCTCGGTGATGAGGCCGGAGAGCCGCTCCATGCGGTCGCCGTGGAAGGCGGGCAGCAGCAGCCGTCGCTGCTCGAGGTGCGGGGCCTCGTCGAGGAGGATGACCGAGTTGGCGCCGACGACGGGCTCGAGCAGGCGCGCCCCCTCCCCCGGGTGCAGGACGTCGGGCGGCGCGGTGAACAGCTCGCGCAGGGCGTCCGGCTCCGAGAGCACGACGAACGGCGGCTGGCCGAGCAGGCGCATCGTGAAGCGGGGGCCGTAGCGCGCGCGCAGGCGCTCCAGATAGCCCGTCGGTCGCGACCACCAGCCGATCGTCTGCAGCGTCACGGGCCAGCCGGGGCCCGGGGGCAGTGCCGCCTGCATCGTCATCGTCCTCCCGCGGTAGGGTCGTGGAGTGCTGGTGAGTATATGTACTGATGAGTATGTGTCAACGGGACGCGTTCGCGACGGCGCCGATCCCGCGGCGGGCTGATGCCGCGCGGCGAGTTCGACCGCAGCGCCCGCAAGGCGGCCACACGCGCAAGGCTCCTCGATGCGGCCGCGCGTGTCTACGCGGCGCGCGGGTTCGCGGGGGCGACGCTGGACGACGTCGCCGAGGAGGCCGGCCTCACCAAGGGCGCGGTCTACGCGCACTTCGGCTCCAAGGACAACCTCCTGGTCGCGCTCATGGAGGAGTACCTGGCCGCCGAGATCGCCGAGCAGGTCGCGCTCTTCGACCGCCACGAGACCACCTGGAAGCGCCCGCTCGCGGGCAGCGACCGCTGGATGGACGAGCTCGACGACGCGCCGGACGCATTCCGCCTGCTGGTGGAGTTCTGGCTCGCCGCCGGCCGCGACGAGCGGCTGCACGAGCGCTTCGTGGCGGGGCTCGGCGCGCTGCGGGAGACGTTCGCGGGGTTCGCCGGCGACAGCGCCGCCGACGCCGGCCTCGCCGGCTCGCCCGAGGCGGCACGTCACTTCGCCAACGTCATGCTCGGCCTGAGCATCGGCCTGGGCATGGTCCGCGTCGCCGATCGCGAGCACATCTCCCCGCGCCTGCTCGGGACGGCGCTGTCCGTGCTCATCCGCGGCGTGGAGCGGGACGCCGAGCTCCGCGCGGCGATGGCGAGCCCGGACGCGCGCGGGGCGTAGCGCCCCTGCGCCCCGGGCCCTGCGCCCTCAGGGCGTAGTCGTCGGCGCCCGCAGCGCGCCGGTATCCCGCGACAGCCGCTGGGCCAGGATCACCGGGATCAGCGTCAGCAGGACCACGAACAGCACGACGACGTTGACCTGTGGGAGGTTCTGGCCTAGGCGGATGTTCCCGAAGATCCACAGCGGCAGCGTGTTCTGCGCGCCGGCGGTGAACGTCGTGACGATCACCTCGTCGAAGGACAGCGCGAAGGCCAACAGGCCGCCGGCCACGAGCGCGGAGGAGACGGTGGGCAGCGTGACATGGCGGAACGTCTGCCAGCCGTCGGCGCCCAGGTCGGCGGAGGCCTCCAGCAGGGAGGCCTGCGTGCGCCGCAGCCGGGCCAGGACGTTGTTGTAGACGGCCACGATGCAGAAGGTGGCGTGACCGATGACGATCGTCACCAGCGAGAAGTTGATGCCCCGGAAGGTGAAGAACGAGTTCAGCGCCATGCCGGTGATGATCCCCGGCAGCGCCAGCGGGAGGATGAGCACGAACGACACCGCCTCGCGCCCGAAGAACCGGAAGCGGTGCACGGCGAAGGCCGCCATCGATCCCAAGGTCATCGCGATGGCCGTGCTGATCAGCGCCGCCTTGATCGACAGCCAGAACGCCTGCCGCATCGCCTCGTTGTGCCACGTCTGCGAGAACCACTTCGTCGACAGGCCGTGCAGCGGCCAGCTCTGCACGTTGGAGGGGTTGAACGCGTAGACCAGGATCAACACGATCGGCAGCACCAGGAACGCCACGACGAGCGCGCTGAAGACGCCGAGCGCCAGCCGTCCGCGCGGCGTCGTCATAGCGCCTCGAACGCGCCGAGGCGGCGCGCGAACAGGAGGTACAGGCCCATGACCAGCAGCGGGATCGTCGCGTAGGCCGCCGCGAACGGGACGTTGCTGGAGATGCCGACGCTGCGGTAGACGACGTTGCCGATGAAGTCCGAGCCGGCGCCGCCGACGAGCGTGGGCGTGATGAAGTCGCCGAGCGTCAGCGAGAACGTGAAGATCGACCCGGCCGCCAGGCCCGGCAGCACGAGCGGCAGCGCGATGCGCCGGAACGTCGTGGCGTTGCGCGCGCCAAGGTCCGACGACGCCTCGAGGAACGAGTCGGGCAGACGCTCGAACGCGCCCCAGATCGGCAGGATCATGAACGGCAGCCAGATGTAGCTGAACACGATCCACATGGCCCAGTTGGAGTAGGCCACGTTCAACGAGAGGCCGAGCCCGCCCAGCGCCCAGTTCAGCACCCCGGCCTTGGCCAGGATCAGGCGCCAGGCGTACACGCGCACGAGATAGCTCGTCCACAGCGGCAGGAGGACCAGGACGAACAGCATGCTGCGCAGCCGCGGCGAGGCCACCCGGGCGGCGAAGAACGCGAACGGCAGGGCGAGCAGCGCGTCGGTGATCGTCACCGCAGCCGCGATGCCGATGGTCCGCAGCGCGATCGTCCGGTAGGTGGGCTCCGTGACGATCGTCTTGAAGTTGTCGATGTTCCAGCTGTGGATGAGCTCGCCCGTGAACGAGTCGACGCGCCAGAACGCCGAGATGAACAGGACGACGAGGGCCAGCAGGTAGATCAGGACGAACCACGCCCCGGGCCCCGTGAGCAGCAGCGTGGCCCGCAGCCACGGCCGGCGGTAGAGCGCCGCCGACGCGCGGATGCGGGCCGATGCTGCCGGGATCGAGGCCATCTAGCCCTTGATCTCCGTCCACTTCTGTTGCCAGGCGTTGTAGTCGGTGCAGTCCTTCTTGCCGTTGCCGCAGTCGGCGGTCGGCGTCTTCCAGAACTTGATGGAGTTGAAGTACGACGCCGGGGCGTTGGCGTGGTACTGGGCGCAGGAGCCCTTCTGCATCTGGTCCATGATCGGGCACGCCTTCGTGTTGGCCGGCGTCTCGCCGAACGACAGCGCCTGCTGGGCCTGGACCTTCGGGGTCGACACCCACTTCATCCAGGCGTAGGCGCAGTTGGGGTGCTTGGCGTGGGCCGAGAGCATCCAGGTGTCGGCCCAGCCCGTTGCGCCCTCGCTGGGCAGGGTGTCGGCCACCGGCGCCTTGGCGTCCTGCAGCGTGATCGTCTGGTACGGCCAGGCGGCGCCGACCGTGGCGTCGCCGTTCTTGAACAGGTCGATCTCGTCCGACGCCAGCGCCCAGTACTTCTTGATCAGCGGCCGCTGCTGTTTGAGCAGGTTGGCGGCGGCGTCGAGCTGCGACGCGGTCAGCTCATAGGGGTCGGTGATCCCGAGCTTCGGGTCGTGCTTGGAGAGGTAGAGCGCCGCGTCGGCGATCTGGATCGGGTTGTCGGGGACCGTGATCTGCCCGCGGTACTTGGGGTCGTAGATCGTCGCCCAGCTCGTCGGCTTGGTCGGGAACTTCTTGGTGCTGTAGATCAGGACGTTCGGGCCCCACTGCAGCGAGATCCCGTAGTGCTTGCCGTCGACCGTGTTGTGCGAGGGCGACTGCAGCTGCGGGATGAAGTTCTTGAAGTCCGGGATCAGCGCGGTGTTGACCGCCTGGACGTCGCCGCCGCGGATCAGGCGCAGGCTCGCGTCGCCCGAGGCCGACACCAGGTCGTACTGGCTGCCGCCGCCTTGGCGCAT
>JAXDGY010000243.1:0-9903 GCA_034664785.1 Solirubrobacteraceae bacterium | reverse complement strand
GCGATGGCCGGGGAGCAGAGCCTCGACAAGATGGGCGGCTTCCGCAGGGCGCTGCCGTTCACCTTCGGCTGCTTCGTGATCGGCGGCCTGGCGCTGTCCGGCATCCCGCCGTTCTCGGGCTTCTTCTCCAAGGACGAGATCCTGCTCGTCCTCGCCGAGCAGGGTGGCTGGAAGTGGTTCCTCTACGCCGCCGGCTACGTGGGCGCGTTCCTGACCGCCGTCTACACCTGGCGGATGATCTTCCGCGCGTTCTGGGGCGAGCCCGTCCCGCAGGCGCGCGAGCTCGAGCAGGGCCACCTGCACCACGCCGAGGCGCACGTCAACCCGGCCACGGGCGAGGAGGAGGACACCGGGGTCGGCTTCCCGGGCCCGGAGCACGTGATCGCCGAGCGGTCGGTTGCGATGCGGGTCGCGATGGGCCTGCTCGCGGTGGGGTCGGTCGTCGGCGGCATCGTCCTGATCCCGAAGACGACGACCTGGTTCGACACGTTCCTCGAGCCGACCTTCCACGACTCGAGCGTCGTCGTGAACCCCAGCAACAGCCTGCTGGTCATCGGACTGCTGCTCGGCACCGCGTGCGGCCTGGCGGGCATCGCCGTCGCCTACTACGTGTGGGTGCTCCGGCCCGGCACGAGCGCCCGGATGCTCGAGCGGTTCCGCCCGCCGTACACGCTGTTCGCGAACAAGTGGTACTTCGACGAGATCATCGACCTCGCCGTCGTGCGCCCGTTCGCCTGGTTCGGCCGCTTCGGGCAGCAGACCTTCGAGCGGGTCTTCGTCAACGGGACGCTCGTCGGCGGCACGACCGGCCTGATCCGGACCGGCTCCGCAGCCGTGCGCGCCGTGCAGTCCGGCTTCCTGCGCTCCTACGCGGCCCTCGTGCTCGTCGGCGCCGCCGCCGTCGGCCTCTACTTCCTCCTGAACGCGTGACCCTGCACCTCTCCATCCTGCTCTGGCTGCCGGCCGCCGCGGGCCTCGCCGGGCTGCTCGGCGGCCGCACGGTCGCGCGCGTGCTCGCGCCGGTCGCGGCGCTGCTCGCGCTCGCCTACGCGATCCTCGTCGTCGCCGACTTCGACTCGTCCGCGCGCGGGCTGCAGTACGTCACCGACAAGCTGTGGATCTCCCAGCTCGGCATCCACTACAAGCTCGGCGTCGACGGGCTGAACCTGTTCCTCATCCTGCTGACGACGGTGCTGTTCGCGGCCTCGACGCTGTGGGCGCTGCAGCGCGAGTGGCGCGACGAGCGCACCTTCTGGTTCCACTTCCTGCTCGCCGAGACGGCGGTGCTCGGCGCGCTGATGGCGCAGGACCTGGCCCTGTTCGTCGCGTTCTTCGACCTGATGCTGATCCCCTTCTTCTTCCTGACGGGGATCTGGGGCAACCCTGGGCGCATCCCGGCGGTCACCAAGCTCGTGATCTACACGCTCGTGGGCTCGCTGCTCATGCTCGCGGCCGCGATCGCGACCGGCGTGCTCACCGCGCAGCAGGGCGGCGGCGAGTTGTCCTTCGCGTTCTCCGACCTGGCCAGGACGCACCTGGCCAAGGGCACGCAGGAGTGGATCTTCCTCTGCTTCGCGGCCGCCTTCCTGGTCAAGATGCCGCTCTTCCCCGTCCACGGCTGGATGCCCGACGGCTACCGCGCCATGCCGCTGCCCGTGCTGGCCGTGTTCTCCGGGGTGCTGTCCAAGGTCGCCGCCTACGGCTTCCTGCGGGTCGTCACGCCGCTGTTCCCCGACGCCGCGGTCCACTACCAGGACCTGATGCTGCTGATCGCGCTGGCCTCCGTGCTCTACGGGTCGGCGATGGCGTTCACGACGACGGACACGCGCCTGATCCTCGGCTACTCGTCGATCGCGCAGCTCGGCTTCATCGTGCTCGGGATCTTCTCCCTGACCCCGCAGGGCGCCCAGGGGGCGATCCTGCAGTCCGTCAACCACGGGCTCGTCGTCGCGCCGGCGTTCTTCATCCTCGCGCTGCTCGCGCAGCGCGCCGGCGGCTCGGAGGACCTGCGCGACATGGGCGGCCTCGCGTTCCGGGCGCCCGTCCTGGCGACGCTGTTCCTCGTCGTCGCCTTCGCGAACCTGGCGATGCCCGGGTCGTCGAACTTCGTGGGCGAGTTCTTCATCCTGCTCGGCGTCTTCCAGGCCAAGATCGTGATCGCGATCGTCGCCTTCACCGGCGTCGTCCTGGCCAGCGTCTACACCCTGCGCCTGTTCATCCGGGCGATGCACAACCGCGTCGGGCCCCGCGCCGAGTCGCGCGAGCTGTCGGTCCGCGACGGCATCGTGCTCGTCCCGCTCGTGGCGGCGATCATCGCGCTGGCCTTCTACCCCCAGCTCCCCCTGCACAAGAGCGAGAAGACCGTGACGAGCTCGGTGCGGGAGGCGAACGCCCTGTCCGGCACCCCCGCCCCGGCGCAGGCGTTCACCGGAGGCAAGACCCCGTGACCCCCAAGGGACCGCACATCGACTGGGCCGGGCTGTCCCCGCTCGTCGCGCTGCTCGCCGGCGCCACCGTCGTGCTGCTCGTCGGCCTGCTGCGCCCCCGCTTCATCCGCGAGCACGTCGTCCCCGCGCTGGCGCTCCTGACCACGCTGGCGACGGCCGGGCTGACGATCTGGCAGCTCGACGAGCGCAAGAGCCTCGTCTCCGGCGCGCTGGCGCTGGACGGCCTCTCCACCACGCTGACGCTGATCTTCGCGGCGGCGGGCGCGGCGACCGTCGTGCTGTCGTGGCGCGCCGTCGCCCCGCGCGAGTCCGCCCACGGCGAGTTCTACTCGCTCGTGCTCACCTCGCTGGCGGGCATGGTCGTGCTGGCCTGGGCGCAGAACACGGTCTCGCTGTTCCTCGGCCTCGAGCTGCTGTCGATCCCGCTCTACGTGCTGTGCGCGACGGAGATGCGGCGCGCCACGTCGCTCGAGGCGGGGCTGAAGTACCTGGTGATCGGGTCGGTCGGCTCGGCGACGCTGCTCTACGGGCTGGCGCTCATCTACGGCGCGACCGGCTCCACGCAGTACGCCGGGATCGCGCGGGCCATCGGCGACCGGGGGCTCAGCGACGACGCGCTGCTGCTGACCGGCATCGCGCTCACGATCGTCGGCATGGCGTTCAAGGCGTCTGTCGCCCCGTTCCACCAGTGGACGCCCGACGTCTACGAGGGCGCGCCCACCCCGGTGACGGCGTTCATGGCCGTCGCCACGAAGGCCGCCGCGTTCGGCGTCTTCCTGCGGTTCTTCGACAGCGCGCTGATCGACGCGCAGCTCACATGGGGGCCGCTGCTGGCCGCCCTCGCCGCGTTCACGATCATCGTCGGGAACGTCGGCGCGCTCGGGCAGTCCTCCCTCAAGCGCCTGCTCGCCTACTCGTCGGTGGCGCAGGCCGGCTACATGCTCGCCGGCGTCGTGGTGTCCACGAAGCTCGGGGTCCAGGCGACGGTCTTCTACCTCGCCGTGTACCTCGTGATGAACCTCGCGGCGTTCGCGGTCATCATCGCCCGCGAGCGCGAGACGGTCCTCGGCGACGACATCAGCGCCCTGAACGGCCTCGGGAGCTCGCGCCCGGCGCTGGCCTGGCCGATGACCGTCGCCATGCTGTCGCTCGCCGGGATCCCCGCCACGGCCGGCTTCATGGGCAAGTTCTTCCTCATCGAGGCGACGGTGGACGGCAACTACGCCTGGCTGGGCGTGGTGATCGTGATCGGCTCGATGATCTCCCTCGCCTACTACCTGCGGGTCGTCGCGGCGATCTGGATGCGCGACGCTCCGGTCGTGGCCCCTGCGGGCTCCGACGCGGTCGCCGCCGCCGCCCCGCGGCCGGCGCTGGCGGGTGGGTCGCCGGACTCGGCCGTCCAGGCGCCGCTGACCGCCGGCGCCGACGCGGCCGGAAGCGGCCGGGCGTGGGAGCTCACGGCGACGGCGATGCTGTTCGGCGCCGCCACGCTCGTGCTCGGCATCGTCCCGCAGCCCCTCTTCGACCTCGTGGCGCGCGCGGGCGACGCGTTCACGAACCTGGTCTAGGGGAGCCGTCCGTGCGGATCTCGGCCAAGGCGGACTACGCCGTCCGCGCCGCGGCGCACCTCGCCAAGCGCGAGCTGGCCGATCCCCCCGGCCCGACGAAGGGCGAGGCGATCGCCACCGCGCAGGGGATCCCGGTCAAGTTCCTGGAGAACATCCTCGGCGACCTGCGCCACGCGGGCCTGGTCCGCAGCCAGCGGGGCGCCGAGGGCGGCTACTGGCTCGACCGCCCGGCGGCCGAGGTCTCCGTCGCGGACGTGATCCGCGCGGTCGACGGGCCGCTGGCCTCGATCCGCGGCCAGCGCCCGGAGGACGTCCCCTACGAGGGCGGCGTCGAGGCCCTGCAGCAGGTGTGGATCGCCGTCCGGGCGAACCTGCGCGCGGTGCTGGAGACCGTCACGCTGGCCGACCTGGCGGCCGGCCGGCTGCCCGACTCCGTTGCGCGCCTGGCCGACGACCCGGAGGCGTGGGTCACGCGCTAGGCGCCGCCTCCGTCGCCGGTGCCCGATCGCCGGGGACCCGCACCGCCGCCTGCGCCTCGGCCGCCGCGGTGCGGACGAAGACGATGTCGCCCTGGCGCAGCTCGAGCGCGTCGGCCTCGGCGCGCGTGATCTGTGCCGTGACCGGGCCGGCGTCACGCAGCAGGAGCTCGACGCGCACCTCGAAGCCGAGGTGCACCACGCGCCCGACCATCGCCTCCGTCGTCCCGGGGCCGGCCTCGAGGGCGATCGTCAGGTCGTGGGGGCGCACGAGCGCGTCGCCGACCCGGGCCACGGGGCCCAGGAACTCCATGACGAACGCGTCGGTGGGACGCTCGTAGAGGTCCCGGGGGGCGCCGACCTGCGCGATGCGCCCGTGGTTGAGCACGGCGATCGAGTCGGCGACGTCCATCGCCTCCTCCTGGTCGTGGGTGACCAGGACGGTCGTGACGTGGACCTCGTCGTGCAGGCGCCGCAGCCACGTGCGCAGTTCCGCGCGGACCTTGGCGTCCAGGGCGCCGAACGGCTCGTCGAGCAGCAGGACGCGCGGCTCGATGGCCAGCGCGCGGGCGAGCGCCATCCGCTGGCGCTGGCCCCCGGAGAGCTGCGAGGGGTAGCGGCCGGCGTAGCCGTCGAGCCCCACGACGCGGAGCAGCTCGCCGACCTTGTCCGCGATCTCCTGCTTGGGCCGCTTGCGGATCGACAGGCCGAAGGCGACGTTGTCGCGGACGGTCATGTGCTTGAACGCCGCGTAGTGCTGGAAGACGAAGCCGATGCCGCGGCGCTGCGCGGGCAGGCCGGTGACGTCCTGGTCGTCGATGACCACCCGTCCCTCGTCGGGCTGCTCGAGCCCCGCGATGACCCGCAGCAGCGTCGACTTCCCCGAGCCGGACGGGCCGAGCAGGGCGGTCAGCGACCCGGGCTCGATCTGCAGCGAGACGTCGTCCAGCGCCTTGAAGTCCCCGAAGGACTTCCGCACGGCCTCGACGGCGATCATCCCGCGCCCTCCTTCCGCGGCCGCAGCCGCGTCATCGCCAGCAGGGTCACCAGGGCGATGACGGCCAGCAGCGCCGACGCCGCGTAGGCGCCCGCCAGGTCGAAGTTCTGGAAGCGCTGCTCGACGAGCAGCGTCAGCGTGTTCGTCGAGCCGGCCACCTTGGAGCTCACGACGCTCACCGCGCCGAACTCGCCGATCGAGCGCGCGGTGGAGAGCACGACGCCGTAGGCGATGCCCCAGCGCAGCGCCGGCAGCGTGATGCGCCAGAAGGCCTGTGCGCGCGAGGCGCCGAGCGTCGCGGCGGCCTGCTCCTGCTCGTCGCCGACCTCGCGCAGGACGGGCGCGACCTCGCGCGCGACGAAGGGCAGCGAGACGAACACGGTGGCCAGGATCATGCCCGGCACGCTGAAGATGACCTGGAAGGGCAGGTCGATCCAGCCGCCGCGGCCGTAGAGGAGCACGAGCGACAGGCCGACGACCACCGGGGAGATCGCGAACGGGAGGTCGACGAGCGCCTCCAGCACCGCCTTCCCGCGGAAGCGCCCGCGCACCAGGACCAGCGCGGTGAGGATCCCCAGGACCGTGTTCAGCGGGACCGCAACCGCGGCGATGAACAGCGTCAGGGTGAACGCGCTGATCGCGGCGGGCGTCGTGACCGAGTCGTAGACCGCGCCGACGCCCGGCTCGAACGTCCGGTACAGGACGAGGCCGACGGGCACGAGCAGCAGCAGCGCGAGGTAGGTCAGGGCGATGAGGCGGCTAAGCCGCATTGCGGCTCCTGACGCGCTCGAGGACCCGGATGAGCAGCAGCACGGCCAGCGAGAGCGCGAGCAGCACGACGCTGACCGCGGCGGCGCCCGTCGGGTTGTCGCTCTCGATCTGCTTGAAGATGTAGACCGCGCTGACCTGCGTGTCGAAGGGCACGTTGCCGCTGATCAGCACGACCGACCCGAACTCGCCGACCGCCCGCGCGAAGCTCAGCGCGGCGCCCGAGAGGATCGCGGGGACGAGGTTGGGCAGGATGATCCGCCGGAACGTCGCCAGGCCGGACGCGCCGAGCGAGGCGGCGGCCTCCTCCATCTCCACGTCGAGCTCCATGAGCACGGGCTGCACGGCGCGGACGACGAAGGGCAGCGTCACGAACATGAGCGCGAGGAGCACCGCGCCCTTGGTGAACGCGATGTCGATGCCCACGGGGCTGTTGCGTCCGTAGAGCGCGAGCAGGGTGAGGCCCGCCACGATGGTCGGCAGCGCGAACGGCAGGTCGATCAGCGCGTTGACGATGCCCTTGCCGCGGAACTGGTCGCGGACGAGCACCCACGCCACCAGCGTCCCCATCACGGCGTTGATGGCCGCGACGAGCAGCGAGACGCCGAGCGTGAACTCCAGGGCGTCGATCGCCTGGCGGCTCGTGACCGAGGTCCAGAAGTGGCCCTCCGTCGACTTCGCGACGACCGCCGCCATCGGCAGCAGCACGAGGACGCTGATCCAGACGGTCACGACGCCCAGCGCCAGCGGGCCGGCGCCGCCCGCCCGCGCCGCGCGGGCGGCGGCGCGGCGGGACGGGGCCGGGTGGGCCGGGCGAGGCGCGGTGGCGGCCGGGGTGCTCACTTCGCCGTCGACACCCCCGCGTCGGACTCGATCTTGGCGATGGAGCCCTTCTCGGGGTCGAAGAGCTCGTCGTTGACCTTCGTCCAGCCACCGAGGTCCTCGATGGTGAACAGGCGGGCCGGGTCGGGGAACTTCGACTTGTTCGCCGCGAGGACCGCGGGGTCGACCGGCCGGTAGCCCCAGGACACGAACTTCTCCTGGCCCGGCTTGGAGAGCACGTAGTCGAGGAACGCCTGCGACTTCGGCGAGGCCGTCTTCGTCTTGGCGATGTCGATGTTGATCTTGATCGTGTCGTCCGGCGTGACGAAGTCGACGTCCTCGCCCTTCTTCTGCGCCGTCGTCGCCTCGTACTCGTAGGACAGCAGCACGTCACCCGTGCCCGAGGTGAAGTTCTGCAGCGCCTCGCGACCCGACTTGTCCTGCACGACGACGTTCTTGCTCAGCAGGGTGCGGACGTAGTCCAGGCCCTTCTGGGGGTCCTTCCCGCCGTTGGCCGCCTGGCCGTAGGCGGCCAGCAGGTTCCACTTCGCCGCGCCGGACGTGAACGGGTTGGGGGTGAGGACCTTGATGCCGGGCTTGATCAGGTCCGCCCAGGTCCTGATGTGCTTCGGGTTGCCCTTGCGGACGATGAAGGAGACGAGCGAGGTGCTGACCAGGCCCTTGGTCGGCGTGTCCTTCCAGGTGTCGGCGACGAGGCCGGCCTTGACCAGCCGGGTCATGTCGGGCTCCACCGAGAACGAGACCACGTCGGCCTTCTGCCCCGCCTCGACGGCGCGGCTCTGGTCGCCCGAGGCGCCGAAGGAGCTCTTGAACGAGACGCCCTTGCCGGCCGTGGTCTGCGTGAACGCCGGGATGATCTCGTCGTAGACGACCTGCGGCGTGGAGTAGGCCACGAGCGACACGGAGCCACCCGAGCCGCTCCCACCACCGGCGGCGGCGGCGTCGCCGCCCTTGGTGTCCGACGACCCGCCGCAACCGGCGACCGCGAGGCCGGCGGCCGCCAGGAGGGCGAAGGTGGGGACGATGCGCTTCACGGGTGAGGATCCTTCCGAGATAAAGGTCAATACCAGTCGGGTTTCGGCACAATAGCTTATCCCCACTCGACCGGTCGGTGAGATGGGGATAGGGCCGATGGGCAACGTGCCCACCGGGCGTCGCCGGGGTCCGCGCTAGGCTGCGCGACCCGCATGGACTCCCCCGTCGAGCAGTTCACCCCCGACGAGCAGCGCCGCCTGAGCGCCCATGTCACGAACCTCGACCGGCCGGTGTTCGCGCTCGTGAACCTGCCGGAGACGGTCAAGGGCGCGCTGTTCGCGCGCTACTCGCGCTACCAGGGCACCCTGCGCCGCCTGTTCCTCGACGAGTTCGCCGGCTCGCTGCCGGCCGACGCGCCCACCTGGGAGGCGGAGGAGGGCGAGCGCGCCGCGGCGCTCTACGAGCGCATCTTCGTGGGCTACGGCGACGACTCCGTCGCCCAGCTCGGCGGCGCGCACGTGGCCTGCGAGTGGACCTCGAACATCGTCACCAAGATCCTCCAGCGCCCCCGCCTCGGGGCCTACCTCGAGCAGTCCACGCGCTACATCCCCTACGACGGCAAGGTCGAGTTCGCCGCCGCCGGCCCGGGCTACCGCTACCACCGCGACCCCGCCTTCGGCCCGGAGTACGAGGCGGCGATGGACGGCCTGTTCGCCACCTACGCCGACCTGCTGCCGCGCGTGCGCGGCTGGGTCGAGGCCTCGTTCCCGGGCGACGCGTCCGCCGCGCGCAACCGGGCGGTGCAGGCCAAGGCCCTGGACCTCCTGCGCGGCCTGCTGCCCGCCGCGTCGCTGTCGCACATGGGCATCTACGCCACGGGACAGACCTACGAGCAGCTGATCCTGCACCTGCTCGCGCACCCGCTGCCGGAGGCGCGGGCCTACGGCGAGGGCATCCTCGACGCCGTCCGCGCGGTGATGCCGAGCTTCGTCTCGCGCGTGCCGCGGCCCGACCGCGGCGGTGAGTGGGTCGGCTACCTGCGCGAGCGCGACGCCGCGGCCGGGCGCTGGGTCACCCGGCTGGGGCTCGGCGGGCCGGCGGCCCGCGCCGAGGACGCGCGCCCGAGCGTCCGGCTGCTGCACGTCGACGGGGACGAGGACGCGCTGCTCGCGGCGCTGCTGTTCGAGGCCGCGGGCGTCGCCGAGGAGGACGCGCGCATCCGCCTGGCCGCCCTGTCGGGCGACGAGCGCGCGGCGCTGCTGGCCGACCTGCTCGGCGGGCGCGCCAACCGGCGCCACCGCCCGGGCCGCGGGCTGGAGGTCCTGCGCTACCGCTTCGAGATCGTCGCCGACTACGGCGCCTTCCGGGACCTCCAGCGCCACCGGATGCTGACGGTGCAGTGGCAGCAGCTGACCCCCGACCTGGGCGCAGGCGTCCCCGAGGAGGTCGTCGCCGCGGGCTGCGGCGCGGAGTACGAGCGCGCCCTGGACGCCTCCCGGGCGGAGCACGAGCGCCTCGTGGCCGCCGGGCACGGCGCGCGGGCCGCGGCGTACGCGCTGTGCCTGGGCTACCGCATCCGCTTCGTGCTCGACCTCAACGCCCGCGCCGCGATGCAGCTCGTCGAGCTGCGCTCGGGGCGCGAAGGGCACCCGTCCTACCGCGCCGTCGCGCACGAGATGCACCGCCTCATCGGCCAGGTGCACCCCGCCGTCGCCGCCGCGATGACCCACGTGGACACCGAGGCCGAGCCGCGCCTGGAGCGGATCCTCTCCGAGATGCGCACCCAGGCCCGCCTCGACGGGCTGGCCGCCGGCTGAGCGGCGCGCCGG
>JAXDGY010000242.1:0-23938 GCA_034664785.1 Solirubrobacteraceae bacterium | reverse complement strand
TCGAGGCGATCGGCACGCCGAACGTGGTGCCCCCGGGCGTGCTCCCGGTCGCGTCGCGCACGAAGGCGATCGCGCTGCCGGTGGCCGTCGGCGTGGTCACCGGCGCGGCCGCGGTGAAGGCCGAGGTGTTGCCCTTGGCGTCGAAGGCCGCGACGCTGTACGTGTAGGTCGTCCCCGCGACCGCGGTCGTGTCCGAGTAGCTCCTCCCGGAGGTGACCGTGGTCAGATCGGCCCCGTTGCGCCTGATCTTGTAGCCCGTGACGCCGATGTTGTCGGTCGAGGCGCTCCAGCTCAGGTCCACGCGCGTCTGGCTGACCACGGTCGGCGTCACCGTCGCCGGTGCCGTCGGCGGCGTCGTGTCCGGCGGCGGGGGCGGCGGGGTCGCGAAGTTGTACGTCTGGGCGTCGAAGGCCGTGCCGTTGGCGTCGGTCGGCCGGACGGTCACCGTCTTGCCGTTGACCGTCACGAGCAGCCAGTGGTGGACCTGGTTGATCGACGTCGGCCTGGCGGCCGCTCCACAGGCCGAGCCCGTCGAGCTCGAGTTCGACCAGCCGATCGCGTACGCGTCGTTGGCCGAGCAGTGGTTGACGGGCTCCGGTGCGGCGCCGCCGCCGCCGCTGACGTAGGCGACCAGGCCGCCGGCGTCGGGCTTGTTGCGCTGGTAGACGTGGGCGTGGCCGTTGAAGGCCAGGGCCACGCCGTAGCGGTTGAGCAGGCCCTCGAGGCTGTTGGGCCCCTGCAGGTAGACGTCCGACGGCTCGGTCGAGTTGTCGACCCACAGCGGGTGGTGGAAGAAGGCCATCCGCACCTGCGCCGGATGCGTCGCCAGGTCGCGCTCCAGCCACTGGTACTCAGGGCTCGTCGGCGTCCAGTGGTTGTCGTAGTCGTTCTTGTAGTTCGTGGCCGTCCCGACGTTGCCGTCGGGCCAGACCGCGGTCAGGACGTAGAAGCGCGTGTTGCCCTGGTCGAACGCGTACCACGCGCTGGGGTAGCTGGCCGACGACGTGCCGTTCGTGCAGCAGTAGGTGTCCATCTTCCAGCTCCCGCCGGAGGCCGCCGCGGTGTTCCCGCTCGGCCACATGGACAGGAAGGTGTTGCTGAAGCCGTGGTTGCCGGCCGTGGAGAACAGCGGGATCGACGCGCCCGCCTTCGTCCAGCCCTGCGGGCCGAAGACGCCGCTGACGTTGTCGCCCGTCTGGACGAGGTCGCCGTAGTTGGCCTGACTGCCCGACGGGTAGCCCGTGTCGCCCGTGGTCACGGCGAACCGCGCGCCGCTGGCGGCGATGCCCGCAAGCACCCCGGCCTGGCCGGGGTTCCCGGCGGCCTTGCCGAGGCCCCAGTCGCCCAGGACGGCGAAGGAGAACGGCGCGGTGGACCCGGAGGGCAGCTGCGTGGTCGACTGCGGGGAGGGATCGGTCCCCAGGAGGTCGACGGCGCCGCCGTAGACGCGGTAGCAGAAGGCCGTCCCGGCCGGGATGCCGAGGCGGGCGGTCCACTGGTACTCGGCGGTCGTGCCGACGGTGATCGACGTCCGCGTGGCCGTCACGGTGTTCGCCGTGCAGGCCTCGGCGCCGACGCGCCCCCACTTGACGGTCGCGGTCGTCGCGACGCGGTCCGTCGCCCAGTTGACCGTGACGCCGCCCGCGGCGGCGTCGGAGAGGTAGGGGTAGCGGCGCAGCTGCGGGTCGTAGGCCGAGGCCGCCTCGGCAGCGACTCCGGCCAGGCACAGGCTGAGCAGCGCTGCCCCGGCGAGCGCGCGTCCCGGGATCCGGAGGCGGCAGCGAGGGCGGGGGACGGTCGGTGGGCGGATCATCGTCCTGGGACCTCTGCGGCTGAGGGTGGGCTGGTCTGGCCGGCGGCGAAGCGTCGGAGGGCGGCGGGCCGCTCGGTGGCCTCGGCGCTGTCGGGGGCGTCGACGAGATGCAGCGCGGGCGGCGCCTGGACGGCCGTCCGGGCGGCACGGGCGGCGGCGCGCTCGTCCATCAGCCGGGGCAGCCGCGTGTGCCAGTCCATCGTCTCGCTGCGCATGATCGTCGTGGGACGACCGGCCATCGCGCGGCGGATGATGCTGCGCTCGACGTCGCGCAGGCCGAGGCCGTCGCGGCTGTGGAGGAAGGACTCGATGCGGGGGTAGGGCGGGAAGCCGTAGGCGTCCTCGCAGTTCTCCAGCAGGATCGCGAGCGCCTCCTGCGGGTCCGCGGTGACGTCGCCGAGGCCGCCGCGCTGGATGATCACCATGCCGGTGAGGTCGGCCTCCGGGGCGATCGCGACCCCCGGGATGAGCTTGTCGACGTGGTACTTCGGCGGCGGGATCAGGGCCTGGATGACGCCGTTGATCGTCGCCGCGGGCAGGTGCGTCCTGGCGATGAGCATCGCGAACCGGCGGCCGTTGCGGCTGTGCAGCCGGCTCTGCAGCGGCAGCGTCATGCGCTGCAGGCGGCTGAGCAGCGGCGTCTTGACGCTGGCCACGGTGTGGCTGGAGATCGTCAGCGGCTTGGGGTAGGTCAGGACCCGGCCGTCCGGGCTGACCAGCGTGAGGTCGTCGGAGAGGAACGCGTGCGGGTGGTGGTCCAGCGTCCTGAGGATCGTCGTGGTCTTGCCCGTGTCGGTGCGGGCGGTGATGAGGTACGCGTCGCCATCGCAGGCGATGCAGGCGCCGTGGACCAGCGCGTAGCCGCGCTTGACGAATGTCCACCGCAGGGTGGGCTCGACGATGTTCGTGTAGAGGACGTGCGGGGAGAACGCCAGCCAGCGCGCCGCCACGATGTCCACGCGGTCGCCGTGGTCTGAGATCTCGCACCCGAAGCCCAGCGGGCCCCACTCGCGATAGCGGATCCGCGAGGCCTTGACGTCGCGCTTCGCCGATCCGACGTGCCCGAGGGACACGCGGAGCGTCGGGTGGTCCAGGAGCCCGTCGATGCGGAAGCGCTCGAGCTCGGGCAGCCGCGCGTCCGAGCGGACGGTGACGAGCCCATGGATGTCGTAGTTGAAGCGGCCGAGCATGGTGGTGTCGTGCTCCTTCCCGGCCCACAGCCACCGGTCCGCGAGCGCGTAGCGCAGCGCGAACAGCAGCCCGAGCGTCATGAGGTTCGAGGCGAGGTAGTTGATGCCGGCGCCCGTCGTGAGGACGTAGAGCAGCGGCACTCGTGCCGCGAGCGCGGCGTTGTTGATGGCGAAGAAGATCCCGGCCCGGTGCAGCGGGCTGTGGCGGCCGGCGCGGCCGCGGAACACCCAGGCCTCGGTCAGGACGAGGTTCCAGGACGTGGACACCTGCGTCGCCAGGACCGCCGCGAGCAGGTAGTGCACGCCGAGCGCGCCGGCGAGGACCGCGAGCGCGAGGGTGTTGACGACGAGGCCGGAGGCGCCGACGAGGCCGAACCGCCCCATCGGGCCCGTGATCGGCGAGCAGCGCAGGCCCCACAGCTGGCGCAGGTAGCGCGCGCCCTCGCGCAGGCCGGCCTTGCTCTCGCCGTGGTGCCGCTCGCCGAAGACGAAGGGCACCTCGGCCCGTCGCAGGCCCGGCGTCTGGACGAGGATCTCCAGGAGGATCTTGAAGCCGCGCGGCTTGAGCTTGGGCAGGTTCAGGGCGTCGCGGCGGACCAGGAAGAACCCGCTCATCGGATCCGTCACGCGGCGCAGGCGCCGCGGGAACATCGCGTGGGCGGCGCACGAGGAGGCGCTGGAGAGGACGCGCCGGCTCCGGGCGAAGGACCCGGTGCCCCCGTGATCGCAGAAGCGGCTGGCCACGACGATCTGCGCATCCCCGGCCTGCGCGCGCTCGAGCAGGCGCTCGACGATCTCGGGCGGGTGCTGCAGGTCGCCGTCCATCACGCAGACCCACGTCCCGCGGGCGCGGCGGATCCCGTCGACCACGGCGCCGCCGAGCCCGCCGGTACGCGCCTTGTCCACGCGGTGCACGAGGCGGACCTCGCGCGAGGAGGTCCGGGCGACGGCGAGGACCGCCTGCGGCGTGCCGTCGTCGCTGTCGTCGACGAAGATGACCTCGACGCCCACGGCGGGCATGACGCGTTCCAGCGCGGCCACCAGCGGGATGACGTTGCCCTCCTCGTTGCGCGTCGGCACGACGATCGAGAGCAGCGGCGCACGGCCGTCCCCGGTCTCGGGGGCCCGCGTGAGCGGCGTGGCGTCGGCGGTGGGTCGCGTGGGCGGGGTCATCGGGTCCATGAGCGCGATCCGATCCGTTGTGGGGCGGGGTGGGCCGTCGCGTCGGCGACGGCCCTTCCGTAGACGAGCTCCATCAACCCCTCCTCCGGGTCGTGGAGCAGTGCGGCGGCCTCGCTGCGCGAGCCGACGCCGAGCTTGTGGAAGGCGGTTGAGAGGTGCGTCTTGACCGTGCTCGGCGCCACGAACAGGCGCGCGCCGATCTCCGCGTTGGTCAGGCCGGTGGTGGCGAGCGCGAGCGTCTGGCGCTCCCGCGAGGAGAGGGCCGGCCGGCTCAGCGGCTGGCGCAGGATGCCGGGCACGCAGAGGTGCCCGGCGCGGGCGACGGCCAGGACGGCGGGCAGCGAGTCCAGTCGGTGGGCCTCCAGGAGCCCGGCGACACCGGCCCGCAGCGCCGCGCGCAGGCGCGTGCGCGGCTCGTCGGCGACGACCAGCAGCACGGATGCCGCCCAGCTCGTGGGCCCCGGCGCGAGCGCCGGGTGCACGAGCAGGGCGTCCAGCACCGGGAGGTCGACGACGGCCGCCCCGCCCTCGGGGTCAAGCAGGCGCCCGGCGAGCTGGTCCACCGTCACGACGACCGCGGGGGGATGCGACGTCGTGAGGGCGGACAACGCGTGCTCGCGCACGTCCGACGCGTCGATGCAGACCGCAATCGGCTTGTTCGCCGCCCCCGCCATCGGCTCGCCGTCGCCTCCCATGGGGAAGGAACGGGCCGACATGGCCCGCGCTTGCCAGCGGATCGCGTCGAAACGGGGGATCTTCGGGGGAGGCGGGGCGCGCGTCAGCGACCGGGGTCCCGCGCCGTTGCTTTGAGCGTGGACCCGCCGCGGCCAGTGCCCAGCCCAGCGTCGGCCGCCGGCGTGGTCGCCGGCCACGCCGCGCGCGCCGCGCGGTGGGCTGACCTCTCGCTCCTGATGGCCCTGCGGACCCGCGGGCACCACCCCGGGATCGAGCGGGCGGTCGCGCGGTACTCGGGCAGCGGGGATCACAGCATGCTGTGGCTCACGGCCTGCACCGCCGGGCTCGCGGCGCACCGCGGGCGCCGGGCGGTCTACGTCCGCTGCGGGCGCGCCGTCGTCGCCGCGGAGATCCTCAACGCCACGGTCAAGGCGGTGGTCGGCCGTCGCCGGCCGGTGCTCGCGCACCTGCCGGGGCTGGCCGCGACGCGCTCGCCGCTGAGCCACCCCTCCGCGCACGCCACGACGTCGTTCGCCGCGGCCACGGTGCTCGCCGAGGCGCTGCCGCCGGCCTTGACGTTCGCCCTCGCGAGCGGCATGGCGCTGTCGCGCCCGTACCTCGGCGTGCACTACCCGTCCGACATCGTGGTGGGGGCGGCGTTCGGCGTCGTGCTCGGGCGCGCGCTGGGCTGATTCGGCTAGCGCCACATCGGCACATTCGGCCAGGGGCCCAATGTGCTTGGGACGAATCCGGCAGAGCCGTCTTCGTCCGGGCCGTCGGCAAGCGTAGGCGCCGGCGGCGCCCGCCGTCAGGTCAGCTCGTGGCGGAGGAATGCGGCGAGCTGGGCGACCACGAACTCGTGGTCCTCGACCTGCGGCAGGCCCGAGACGGCGACCGTGCCCACCACGCCGACGCCGCGCACCGTGACGGGGAACGCCCCGCCGTGGGCCGCGTAGGCGTCCGGGTCCAGCCGCATCTGCTCCTCGAACGTCGTCCCCTCCTCTCGCGCGCGCTCGCCGACGTGGAAGGACGAGTGGCCGAAGCGGTCGACCACCCGGGTCTTGCGGGCGATCCAGGCGTCGTTGTCCGGCGCCGTGCCGGGCAGCGCGGCGTGGAACAGCTGGTGCCCGTTGCGGCGGATGTCGACCGTCAGCGGCGCCCCGGCCTCGCGCGCCGCCGCCACGAGCGCCAGGCCCAGCTCCCAGGCGACGTCGTGGTCGAAGCGGTCGAACTGGAGCTCGCGCTCCTCCTGGGCCAGCCGGGCGAGGATGGGCGGGGCGTCGGGCATGCGCCGACGCTATCGCTCGCCGGACGTTGACCGTCCCGGCGCGGCGGGTACCGTCGGTGCATGCCCGACACCCCACTGCACCGCCTCTCCGCCGAGGGCCAGAGCGTCTGGATCGACTCCATCTCGCGCCAGATGCTGCGCTCGGGCGACCTCGAGCGGCTGCTCGACGAGGATGCCGTCGTCGCCGTGACCTCCAACCCGACGATCTTCGAGAAGGCGATCGCCGAGGGCGACGCCTACGACGAGCAGCTGCGCGAGGTCGTCGAGCACGAGCGCGACATCAAGGAGATCTTCTACGCGCTGGCCCACCGCGACATCGTCGACGCCTGCGACGTGCTGCGCCGGGTCTGGGACGCCGGGAGCGGGCAGGACGGCTACGTGTCCTGGGAGGTCGACCCGCGCTTCGCGAACGACACGCAGGCCACGATCGACGAGGCGCGCCGCCTGCACGACTGGGTCGACCGGCCGAACCTGCTGGTGAAGATCCCCGCCACGAAGGAGGGGCTGCCGGCGATCGAGGAGTCGATCGCGGGCGGCGTCTCGATCAACGTCACGCTGATCTTCGGCCTGGAGCGCTACCGCGAGGTGGCCGAGGCCTACCTGCGCGGGCTCGAGCGGCTCGTGGAGTCCGGCGGCGACCCCCGCACGATCGCGTCCGTCGCGAGCTTCTTCGTGTCCCGGGTGGACACGGAGGCCGACCGGCGCCTGGCCGAGATCGGGCGCGAGGACCTCCAGGGGCGCCTGGCGATCGCCAACGCCAAGCTGGCCTATGCGGCGTACCGCGAGATCTTCGCCGGGCCGCGCTGGGAGGCCCTGCGCGCGCGCGGCGCGACGCCGCAGCGCTGCCTGTGGGCCTCGACGTCCACCAAGAACCCGGCCTACCGCGACGTCCTCTACGTGGAGGAGCTCATCGGGCCCGAGACGGTGGACACGATGCCGCTCGAGACGGTCCGCGCCTTCCAGGACCACGGGCAGGTCCGGCGGACGCTCGACCAGGGCGTCGACGAGGCCCGCCGGGTCATCGACGACCTCCAGGCCGCCGGGGTCGACGTGCAGGACGTCACCAACACCCTGGAGCTCGAGGGCGTGCAGAAGTTCAAGGACTCGATGGAGCAGCTGCTCGCGGGCCTCGAGCCCAAGCGGGCGGCGATGGCGCCCGCCTGAGAACAGCACGGCCGTTCCTCCCCCGCGGCATCGTCCGTTTGGGGGAGTGACGTGGCGCCGCGCGGCGGTCAGGATGACCTGTCCCCCCGTCGCTGTGTCCCAGGAGGTCGTCGCCATCCGCTCCCGCCGTACCCCCCGCCGCCCGCGGTCCCTCAGGGCCGCGTCCGCCGACCCCGTCCGCGAGGTGCTGGCGTCGTTGCCGTGGGCGCATCCGAGCGGCGCGCCCGACGGCTGCGTCGCGCTGCTCCGGCAGGCCGCCGAGGAGCGCGGTGCGGACCTGGAGGCCGTCGACCCGTGGGTGATCTGCCACGGCGGGACGATCGCCTCGACCCGCGTCGGCCACCGGGCGGGGACCCGGGACGTGCGCTACTACGTCGTACCCGCCGCAGCGCTCGAGAAGAGCGCCGGCGCCACATAGTCGCGCCCTACGGGCCCGGACGAAGACGGCTCTGCCGGCGTGGGCGCACGTACCACCGGCGCCCGAGACGGCACCCGTCCGATCTTCGCCGCGCCTCAGGCCCAGCACCGTGCCGTCCGCCGCGATGAGCGCCCCGACCTCGTGGTCGCGCCCTACGGGCCCGGACGAAGACGGCTCTGCCGGATTCGTCCCAAGCACATGAGGCGCTAGCCGAATGTGCCGCGGAGGGCGTCCACGTGCTCCGACACCGCCAGGTGCTCGATCGCGTCGAGACCGACGCAGGTGATCCCGGACGGCGCTCCCGCCTCGAGCAGCCGGTTGAACAGGGCGGGACCGTGGCCGCGGGCGACGAGCAGCTCGATGCACCACCCGCCGTCGTGCAGGACGACGACGGGCTCGCGCTCCGGGTCGACGCCCGCCGCCTCCAGGACCTCGCCGGCGAGCGGGCCGACGAGGTCGACGGCGGCGTGGTCCGCGCTGACGTCGAGGACCGAGGCGTCGTCCGGCCGCAGCAGCGCGAAGCTGCACGTCGCGGCGTCCCCGCCCTCGCAGCGGACGAGCGCGCGCCCCGAGGCCACCCGCGCCGACCACGCGCGGGGCCCGACGCCCGCGAGCTCCGCGAGCGCCTGGTCCACAGCGGCCCGCGGCCCGCGGACCTCGAGGGTGGCGCGGTCGGAGCGCTCGGTCAGCCCGACGCTGCTGCGGCACGCCGCCGCCTCACCGGCGGCCGAGCCGAAGTTGGCGGGCACGCTGCGCCCGTGGCGCTCGACCATCGTCGCCCCGTGGCTGCGCAGCAGCGCGACCATCACGCCCATGGGTCGCCTCCCTAGACGCCGACGCTGGGGGAGACGCCCAGCTGCTCACGCGCCAGCTCCGCGCCCGCCAGCCGGGAGGCGATCTTCTGCATCGCGATGTCCCGGGCGAAGTCCGGCGAGCCGTGCTGCGGCTTGACGTCCCGGCTGAACGGCGAGAAGCCGCAGTCGTCCGTCGCGCCGAGGCGCTCCACCGGGATGTGCCCGGCGGCGGCCACGAGCTGGTCGCGGACCTCCTCCGGGGTCTCCACCCGCGGGTCGAGCGGGTTGATGACGCCCATGAAGCACACCTGGGGAACGCCCTCGGCGTCGTCACGCGAGTACTCGCCGACCATCCGGTAGACGCTCTCGCGGTCCTCCTCGCTGGAGCACTGGATGAGGAAGTAGCCCGCGTTCATCTGGAACATCCTGGACAGGAGCTTCTCGTAGGGGACCTCCTTGGAGTGCACCGAGTCGCAGTCCCCGCCGGGGCACGTGTGGATGCCGATGGTGCGGCGCTCGTCGGCTGAGAAGCGCGCGAAGACCCGGTTGTTGAGCTCGATGAACTCCTGGAGCATGTCCTTGCCGGTCCAGGGGTTGCGTGAGTCGTTCTTGTTGGCGAGCCGGCCTTCGGTGAAGTCGACGGACACGCGCACCGCGCCGGCCGCGAAGCACTGGCGGATGTCCTTCTCGCACTCGGCGACGACGTCGTCGAGGAACTGCTCGCGCGGGTACCCGGGGAGCTCCTCCTCCAGCGGGTAGAGGAGCATCATCATCGACGGGGAGATCACCGCCTGCTTGACCGGATGCGTGGCGATCGCACGGTTCTTCTCCACGAACTCGGAGGCGAAGGTCTTGTAGCGGAACGGCCCGCCGGTCAGGCGCGGCAGCCGGCGATGGTGCCCGTCGTCGAAGATGGCGAAGTACTGGCCGTCGCCCGCGAGGTTGTCGGCCAGGCCGGTGCCGGCGAGCGTGTCGGTGATGGGGTAGGTCGCGAAGCTCGACTCGCGCTGCTCGCCGTCGGTGACGATCGGCTCGCCGACCTCCTCGAGGCGCCGGATGGAGTCCTCGGCCGCCTTGTCCTGCTCGGCCTGCAGCTCCTCGAAGGTGATCTTGCCATCGTCGTGGTCGGCGTAGGCCTCCTGCAGCTTCATCGGCCTCGGCAGCGACCCGACCAGCTCGGTGGGGATGGACATGCGCTTCTCCTGTCGGTTGGCGTGACCCTGCGACGAGCCTGTCCCGGCGCCACCGCAGGCGGCGGCGGCGCGGGTGAGACCGATCGGTCTCCCTCGGGCCGACACTAGTGCGGGTCGCCACGAGGTTGCAACCCGCCCGCGCGCCGGGAGTCGTCAGGGCCGCAAGTAGGATCCGCGCATGGCGCGGACGGATGCCCTGACGCCAGGGCCCGAGGCCACGGCAGGAGACGCTCGGACGCGGATCCTCGCTGGGGCATACGACCTCTTCTCCCGAAACGGCATCCGCGCGGTCGGGATCGACGCGATCATCGCTCGCTCGGGGGTGGCGCGGATGACGTTGTACCGGCACTTCGCCTCGAAGGAGGAGCTCGTGCTCGCCTACCTCGAGCTGCGCGAGGAGCGCTGGACGCGCGGCTGGCTGCAGGAGGAGGTCGAGGCCCGGGCGGAGGACCCCGCCGAGCGCCTGCTCGCCGTCTTCGACGTGTTCGACCCGTGGTTCCGGCGCGACGACTTCGAGGGCTGCGCGTTCATCCGGGTCATGCTCGAGAGCATCGACGGGGAGGACGCCGTCCGCGCTGCGAGCACCGCGTCGCTCACGCGCATCCGGGGCTTCCTGGAAGCGCTGGCGCGCGACGCCGGCGTGGCCGACCCGGACGACTTCGCCCGCAAGTGGCACATCCTCATGAAGGGCTCGATCGTCGCCGCCGGCGAGGGCGACGCCGACGCGGCGCGCCGTGCGCAGGAGCTCGGGCGCCTGCTCCTCGCGCAGGGCTGACGGCCGGCGTCAGGCCCCGGTGCCGGGGCTGCGGACCTGCACGACGAAGCGGGCGCGGTCGCCGCGGTGGTGGTCGCGGGCGAACTCGACCGGCGTGCCGTCGGACGCGGCGGCCACCCGCTCGACGAGCATGAGCGGGGAGCCGACGTCCACCTCCAGCGCCCCGGCGAGATCCCGGTCGGCCACGACCGGGGACAGGCGCTCCTCCGCGTGCACCGGCGCGCGCCCGAAGCGGTCGTCGAGCAGCGCGTACAGCGAGCCGCGCAGGTCCTCGTCGAGGAGGCCGGGGAAGGCCGCCGCGGGCAGCCAGGAGTCCTCCAGGACGAGCGGCTCCTCGTCGGCGAAGCGCAGCCGCTGGATGCGGTAGACCGCTGCGGACGGCGACAGCCCGAGCTCGCGGGCGATCCCGTCGGGGGCGCGAAGCTCCTCGACCGCCCGGATGCGGGACCGGGGCGCGAGGCCCTGGCGCCGGACCGCCTCGGTGAAGCCGGTCAGCGCGCTGAGGTCGTGGTCGACCCGGCCCCGGGCGACGAAGGTGCCGCGCCCGACGTCGCGGGTGACGAGGCCGCGCTCGGCCAGCGCCCGCAGCGCGGCGCGCGCCGTCATCCGGCTCACGCCCGTCGAGCCGGCGAGCCGGCGCTCGGCCGGAAGCCGGTCGCCGACCGCCAGCACGCCCGCCTCGATGAGCCCCGCCAGGCGCTCCTCGATCTGCAGGTAGGCCGGGACCCCCGAGGAGCGGTCGGGGATCCACGCGCCGGCGGGTCGGGACGCCATGGGCGCAGCCTGCCGGGCGGTCCATACCAATGTCAAGCCTCGTCTTGACACTGCACCCGGGCCTCCACTACAGCTTCCGTACATGGTCCATACCAATCTTCCGGAGGCGGCCGAGTGCGTCGTGATCGGCGGCGGGGTGGGCGGCGCGAGCATCGCCTACCACCTCACCCGCCTCGGCCGCCGCGACGTCGTGGTGCTCGAGCAGCACGACCTCACGGAGGGGACGACCTGGCACTCTGCCGGGTTCGTGGGGCAGCTGCGCTCCACGATCAGCCAGACGCGGATGATCATGTACTCCAGCGGGCTGTACGCCGAGCTGGAGGCCGTGACGGGCCTCGACGCGGGCTGGCGGCGCGTCGGTGGCATCCGCGTCGCGACGACGCCCGAGCGCGTCGAGGAGCTCGAGCGCCAGGCGGGCTCGGCGACCACCTACGGCCTCGAGCTCGAGCTGCTCGCCCCGCGCGAGGCGCAGGAGCGCCTGCCGCTGCTCGCCGTCGACGACGTGCTCGGCGCCGCGTGGATGCCGGGCGACGGCTACCTCGACCCCGAGCTGCTGGCCCGGGCGCTGGCCGAGGGCGCGCGACGCGGCGGGGCCGCGCTGCACGCCCACACCCGCGTCACCGGCCTCGACGTCCGCGACGGCCGGGTGCGGGCGGTGCACACCGACCGGGGGACGATCGCCGCGGAGACCGTCGTCATCGCCGCGGGGGCGGCCAGCGGTGTGGTCGGCGCGCTCGCCGGGGTGACGATCCCGGTCATCCCGATGCGCCACCAGTACGTCGTGACCGAGCCGCTCGACCCGCCGGTCGGCGCGATCCCGACGGTGCGCGACCCCGACGGGATCATGTACTTCCGCCCCGAGGCGGGCGGCCTGCTCGTCGGGGGCTACTCACGCGAGCCGGTCACGTGGGACGTGGCCACGCCGCTGGCCGAGCCGCGCATGCTGTTCGAGGCCGACCCCGAGCGCTTCGCCGAGTCGTGGGCCAACGCCGTCCGGCGCGTGCCCGCCCTGCGCGACGCCGCGATCACCAAGGTCGTCAACGGCCCGGAGGCCTTCACCCCCGACGGCGAGTTCATCCTCGGCGAGACGGAGGTCGACGGCCTGTGGGCCGCCGCCGGGTTCTGCGTCCACGGCCTGGCCGGCGCGGGCGGCGTCGGCAAGGTGATGGCGGAGTGGATCGTCGACGGGCGCCCGGAGTACGACCTGGCCTCGATTGACATCCGCCGCTTCGGCGCGCAGTACCGCAGCCGCGCGTATGCGCGGGTCAAGGCGCTCGACGCCTACTCGCGCTACTACGACGTCGTCTACCCCCACGAGGAGCGCGACGCGGGGCGGCCGCTGCGCGTGTCGCCCGCCTACGAGCGCCTGCGGGAGCTCGGGGCGGCGTTCGGGGAGAAGGCGGGCTGGGAGCGCGCCAACTGGTTCGAGCCCAACGCGGCCGAGGGCGACGAGGGCCTGCGCCCACGCGGCTGGGCCGGGCGCTTCTGGTCGCCCGCGATCGGCGCCGAGTGCCTGGCGACGCGCGACGCGGCCGGCCTCTTCGACCAGTCCTCCTTCGCGAAGCTCGAGGTCCATGGGCCCGGGGCGGTCGCCGCGCTGGGGCGCCTGTGCGCCAACGACGTCGACAAGCCGGTGGGCAGCGCCGTCTACACCCAGCTGCTCAACGGCGCGGGTGGCATCGAGGCGGACCTCACGGTCACGCGCGTCGGGGAGGACCGCTTCCGCGTCGTCACCGGCACCGCGTTCGGGCGTCACGATCTCGCGTGGATCCGCCGCCACCTGCCCCGCGACGGGACGACCGTCGCCGAGGACGTCACCGCGTCGCGGGCGTGCTACTGCCTGTGGGGGCCCGCGGCCCGGGAGATCCTGCAGCCCCTGACCGACGACGACCTGTCCCACGCGGCCTTCGGCTTCTTGAAGGCGCGCGAGATCACCGTCGGGGCCGTGCCGGTGTTCGCGCAGCGCATCACGTTCGTGGGCGAGCTGGGGTGGGAGCTGTACTGCCCGGCGGAGTTCGGCCGCACGCTCTGGGACCTGCTGTGGGAGGCCGGCCGCGAGCACGGCCTGCGGGCGGGCGGCTACCGCGCGATCGACTCGATGCGCCTGGAGAAGGGCTACCGCGTGTGGGGCGCGGACATCACGCCCGAGACGACGCCGGACGAGGCGGGACTCGGCTTCGCGGTGCGCATCGACAAGCCGGGCGGCTTCATCGGGCGCGACGCGCTGCTGGCCGCGCGCGAGGCGGGCGGCCCCGCGACCGCGCTGCGCTGCCTCGTCCTCGACGACCCGCGGGCCGTCTGCCTCGGCAACGAGCCCGTCCGCGTCGACGGGGTGCCGCGTGGCCGGGTCACCTCGGGCGGCTTCGGCCACCGGGTCGGCCGCAGCATCGCCTACGCCCAGCTCCCGGCCGGGCTGGCGCCGGGCGATCGCGTCGAGCTGGCCGTGTTCGGCGAGTGGGTCGGCGCGGAGGTCGCCCGCGAGCCGTTGTACGACCCGGACAACGCGCGGGTGCGCGCCTGAGCCCGCTCCGAGTCAGGCGGCGCGCATGCGCAGCCGGACCGCCGTGCCCTCGGGCAGCGAGCGCAGCTGCACGAGGTCGCAGACGCGGTTGGCGATCCAGATGCCGCGGCCGCCGAGCTGGTCGAGCCCGGGGCTGCGCCGCCCGACCAGCGGGTCCTCGATGCGGCCGGGGTCGCGCACCTCGCAGACGAGGTCGGCGCCGTCCAGCCAGGCGCGCAGCACGCCGTTGCCGCCCGCGTGACGGACGCTGTTGGAGGCGATCTCGTTGACGGCGAGCACCAGGTCGCCGCTGCGCGACGGGCTGAGGCCGGCCTCCTCGGCGCGGCGGGCCGTGAAGCTGCGGACGACGTCGAGGGTGCGGCGGTCGAAGCTGAGCGCCTCCGTGCTGGCCGGGGGTCGCGACAGCGGCGTCTCGAACGGGGCCGTCAGCTCGTCGCCGGAGCGGAAGTCCCGGCTGGCGATGCGGGCATCGCCGTCGACGACGACGGGGTGGCTGCAGCGCGCCTCGTGCAGCACGTGCGGCTCGAGCACGCTGCGGTCGTACGGGCAGACCAGCCGGAACGGCCCGCGGTCGGCGAAGGCGAGGTTCAGCAGGGCCTCGTGGAGCTGGCACTCGGCGAGCTCCTCGCTGGTGCGCCCGTCCCAGATCGGCTCGCCGATGCCGCGCACGGCGCGGCCCAGGGCCTGGTGCTCACGCAGGAACGCCTCCCAGGCCGGGATGATCCGCGCGGGGTTGCGCCCCAGGTCCTCCATGTCGACGAAGGTCACGTCGTCGGCGTCGTCGCCGAGGGCGCCGCGCATCGCGCGGATCTTCCCCGGGCCGACCGCGACCATCATGGGCTCGCCGGCACGGACGCCGGCGGCGATGAAGGGGACGGTGCGGGCCACGAGGTCGTCCAGACCGTCGTACAGCAGAACCTCGTGCCGGAACGGCTCGGGAGACGTGGGTGGCACGGCTCGGACCAAGGTAGCGGCCCCGGCCGGGCCACGCGAGCATGCCCGCCGCCCGGCGTTCGACGGGCGACCACACGGGTACGGTACGGCCCGACACCGCTCGCCGAGCGGTGCGGACGCGTGCGGAAGGAGCACCTTGGCGGTCGATGCAGCGCTGGTCGGAGAGGACGAGGCGGAGCGCCTCGCGGCGGTCCGTCGCTACGACGTCCTCGACACGCCGCCCGACGGCGCCTTCGATCGCGTGACGGCGCTCGCCGCACGGCACTTCGGCGTGCCGATCTCGATCGTCAGCATCGTCGACAGCGACCGGATCTGGTTCAAGTCGCGCCACGGCGTCGACGTGGAGGAGATCGGGCGCGATCCGGGGCTCTGCGCGTCGGCGATCCTCCACGAGCGGCCGTGGATCGTCGAGGACGCGGCGGCCGACCCCCGCACGCTGGCCAACCCGCTCGTCGCCGGGGAGTTCGGCCTGCGCTTCTACGCCGGCGCGCCCCTGAAGACCCAGGACGGCTTCAACCTGGGGACGCTCTGCGTGATCGACCGCGAGCCGCGGGAGCTCAGCCCGGACGATGCGCGCACGCTCGAGGACCTGGCCGCGATCGTCGTCGACGAGCTCGAGCTGCGCCTGAGCGCCAGGACGGCGGTGGCGCGCGAGCACGAGCTGCGCGACGCGGCCGAGCGGACGGCGAGGGTGCTGCAGGAGAGCCTGCTGCCGGCCGAGCTCCCCGTCGTCCCGGGGGCGGACCTGGCGGCGTTCTACCGGCCCGCGGACCGCGGCGTGGTGGGCGGCGACTTCTACGACGCCTTCGCGGTGGAGCCGGGGCGCTGGGCGCTCGTGATCGGCGACGTCAGCGGGAAGGGCACCCGGGCGGCCGCGGTCACCGCGCTGGCGCGGCACACCATCCGGACCGCGTCGCTGGAGACCGGCGACCCCGCGGACGTCCTCCGGGTCCTCAACCGCGCGATGCTCCTGGGGCGCGACGAGGCCGAGCTCGAGCGGTTCTGCACCGCGCACGTCGGCTTCCTCGAGCCGAGCGGGTCCGGCTTCGTCCTGCGCAGCGCGTCGGCCGGGCATCCTGCGGCGCTGGTGCTGCGCCGCGGCGCCGCGGGCGCCGAGCCGTCGGCCGCCTCCGGCCCACCCGTGGGATGGCACGCGGATGCCCGGTTCACCGCCGTCGCGCAGGAGCTCTCCTCCGGGGACGTCGTCGCGCTGCACACCGACGGCCTGAGCGAGGCCCGCCGGGGCGGCGGGCTGCTCGGCGAGGACGCGATCGGCGCGGTGCTCGAGCGGATGCGCGACGCGGGCGCCGAGGGCGTCGTGGCCGAGCTGTCAGCGCTGCTGGCCGACCCCGGCGTCAGCGTCCGCGACGACGCGGCGGCCCTCGTCCTGGCCGTGCGATGAGCGTGCCCGCGGATCCGCAGCACGGCGTGCCGTTCGGCGTCGACGTCCGGCGCGACGGCCCGGTGACCACCGTGACGCCCGAGGGCGAGGTCGATCTGGCGACCGCCGCCGAGCTCGAGGCCGCGGTCGGCGAGATGCCGTCCGGCGGTCGCTGCGTCGTCGACCTGCGGCGGCTGGCGTTCATGGACTCGGCGGGCCTGCGCGCGATCATGCGCCTCGACCTGCGGGGGCGCGAGGAGGGCTGGGCCCTCGTCGTCGTCCCCGGCGACGGGATGGTGCGGCGGCTGCTCGAGGTCTCCCGGGTCGGCGACCGGGTCACGGTCGTCGACGCCCCCGAGGACGTGGAGTGATGTCGCCGGCGTCGCGGGGAGCCTCGCACCCGCTGCGCCGGACCGTCCCCGCCGTGCCCGCCTGCGTCGCCGGCCTGCGCGCGGACGCCGCGGGCTATCTCGCGGCCGCCGGCGCCCCGCCCGAGCTCACCGAGGCCGTCCGGCTGGCGGTCTCGGAGGCCGTCTCGAACGTCATCCTGCACGCCTACCCGCCGGACGACGACCCGGGCCCCGTGCACCTCGTGGTCGAGGTGAGCCGCGGGACGGTGCACGTCACCGTGGCCGACGAGGGCCGCGGCATCGCCCCGCGCTTCGACAGCCCGGGCGCCGGGCTGGGCCTGCCGATCATCGCCAACGTCGCGACCCGGCTCGAGCTGGGCCCGGCGGGCGAGGCGGGGACGGAGCTGCGGATGTCGTTCGACGGCCTGGCGGCCTGAGGCCGCCGTGGACCCGCGCCCGGCTCCCGCCTCCGAGTCCGCGCTCGTCCACTGGATGGGCCCGGCCGACGCCAACAACCGCGGCTTCGTGCACGGCGGGACGGTGATGAAGCTCTGCGACGAGGCCGCGGGGCTCGCGGCCATCCGCCACAGCCACCTCCGCGTGGTGACCGCCGCGGTCGATCGCATGACGTTCCTGGTGCCGATCCACGTGGGCGAGCTCGTCTCGTTCAAGTCCGCCGTCAACGCGGTGTGGCGCACGTCGATGGAGGTCGGCGTGCGGGTCGAGGCCGAGAACCCCAGCACGGGCGAGGTGCGCCACACCAACAGCGCCTACTTCACGATGGTCGCCGTGGACGCCGACGGCCGTCCGGCCGCGGCGGTCCCGCCGCTGGTCGCCGCCACGCCGACGGCGGTGCGGCGCGAGGGCGAGGCCCAGGTCCGCCGCCGCAACCGGCTGGCCGAGCGCGACGCGCTGCTCGCGGCGCGCGCCTCGGAGGACGCCGGCGGCTGACCGGGAGGCGACGTGGCGTTCCCACGCTGACCCTAGGGGCGGGCCGCCCCTCGGCGCCGGGGATGGATCATGCAGCCATGTCCCTGACCCGCAGCAAGGCGCTCCCGAGCTCCCCGTTCATCCGGTTCCTGCGCTACTGGCTGCCCACGCTCGTGTGCATCGCGGGGGTGGTCGTCGCAGCGGCGCGGGGCTTCGACGACATCGGCCTGGAGGGCGGCGCGGCGCTGATCGGGGCGGGCAGCTCGATCTGGCTGATGAACATCCTCTGGCGCATGGGCGTGAGCGGCGAGGAGGACCGCGACGACGAGGACGCGGCGCGGCGCTACTTCGACGAGCACGGCCGCTGGCCGGACGAGGACCGCCCCGCCGCGCGCCGCTGACGCGCGGCCGCGCCGGCCGGCCGCCGGCCGCGGCGCCTGGGCTAACGTGCCGCGCCATGGCGTCCGGCCCGCTGTCCCCCGACGAGCTGCGCCGGCGCGCCCGCGCCGGCCTGGCCTCCGACCCCGACCGGGCAGGCGCCCGCTCGCACTTCCGCGCGATGGGCATCGACCCGGCGCGGCTGGACGGGCCCATCGTCGGCGTCGCCGCCACGTGGACGGGGACGATGCCGTGCAACATCACCCAGCGCGAGCTCTCGGACGAGGTCGTCGCGGCGGTGACCGCCGCCGGCGGCGTGGCGTTGCCCTTCGGCACGATCGCGGTCTCCGACAACCAGTCGCAGGGGACGCCCGGGATGCGGGCGTCGCTGATCTCCCGCGAGGTCATCGCCGACTCGATCGAGCTGATGGTCCACGCCCACGACTTCGACGCGGTCGTCTGCCTCGTGGGCTGCGACAAGACGGTCCCGGCGGCGCTCATGGCGCTCGCGCGGGTCGACAAGCCCGCGGTCGTCCTCGACAGCGGGCCGATGCGGGCGGGCCGCTGGCGCGGCGCGGCGGCGACGATCCAGGACGTGTGGGAGGCCGTCGGCAGCTTCGAGCGCGGGGCGCTGTCCCGCGCGGACCTCGACGAGCTCGAGCGGGTGGCGTGCCCGGGCCCTGGGACGTGCGCGGGTCAGTTCACCGCCAACACGATGGCGATCGCGCTGGAGTGCCTCGGCATCGCGCGCATCGGGGACGGGCTGATCCCCGCGGACGCCACGGAGGACAAGGCCGCGGCGGCCGTGCGCGCGGGGGAGCTGGCCGTCGCGCTGGCCGCGAGCGGGCCGACGGCGCGGACCTTCCTCGACCGTCGCGCGCTGCTGAACGCGATGGCCGGCATCGCCGCGACCGGTGGGTCCACCAACGGGCTGCTGCACCTGTTGGCCATCGCGCAGGAGGCGGGGGTCGAGCTCACGCTCGACGAGCTCACCGCGGTGGCGGCGCGGACGCCCGTCATCGCGAGCCTCGCGCCGTCGGGCCGCTGGGTCGCGGAGGACCTGCATCGGGCCGGCGGCACGGCGTCGGTGATCGCCGAGCTGATCCGCTCCGGGCACCTCGACGGCGACGCCCCCGCCGTCCAGGGCGGCACGCTGGCCGAGGCCACCGCGGGGGCCGTGCCCCCGGACGGGGAGGTCGTCTTCACCGCCGAGCGGCCGTTCAAGGCGAGCGGGTCGCTGTTCTCGCTGCGCGGCAACCTCGCGCCGGACGGGTGCGTGGTGAAGCTGGCCGGGACGGAGCGCACGCGGCACAGCGGCCCGGCGCGCGTCTTCGACAGCGAGGAGGCGTGCGCCGACGCGGTGCGCTCCGGCGACGTGCGGGGGGGCGACGTGCTCGTCGTCCGCTACGAGGGCCCGGCCGGCGGGCCAGGGATGCGCGAGATGCTCAGCGTCACCTCGTCGGTGGTCGGCGCGGGCCTGGGGGAGACGGTCGCGCTGGTGACCGACGGGCGGTTCTCGGGCGCCACGCGGGGGCTGATGGTCGGCCACGTCGCGCCCGAGGCGGCGCACGGCGGCCCGCTCGCCGCGGTCCGCGACGGCGACGTGATCACGATCGACCTCGAGGCGCGGTCGCTCGCCGTGGAGCTCTCCGACGAGGAGCTGGCCGCTCGCCTGGCGGCGTGGTCGCCACCCGCGCCCGCGCACGTCTCCGGCGTGTTCGCCCGCTACCGCGCCGCGGTCGGCTCGGCGTCGGAGGGGGCGGTCCTCCGGGCGTGACGCGGGGTCAGCCGGCCCGGCCGCCGAAGGGGCGGGCCGGCGGGCCTGACACGTCGACGTCCACGGCGAAGACGGCGCCGGCGAGGGGCCGCCTCGCGCGCTCCGCGTCCGACATGCCCTCCGTCGCCGTCGTGATGAACAGCCGCCGGCCGCCGGGGCCGCCGAAGCAGCAGGCCGTCACCTGCTCGGCGGGGACCTCGACGCGCGCGACGGCGCGGCCGTCCGGGCTGAAGCGGCGCACCTCGCCGGCGCCGTGGAGCGCCACCCAGACGCCGCCCTCGTCGTCGATCGCCAGGCCGTCAGGGGTACCGTCGCCGTCAGGGATCGTGGCCCAGGGACGCCGGGCCTGGACGGCGCCGGTGGCCGGGTCGAGGTCCAGGACGTCGATGCGCCGGGTCGGCGAGTCGATGAAGTGCATCCTCCGTCCTGTCGGGTCCCACCCCAGCCCGTTGGGCAGCGTGAGGTCCGTCAGCACGGTGTCCAGGGCGCCGTCGGGGTCGTAGCGGTGCAGCGCGCCCGCGCCCGCCGCGTGGTCCTCGGCCATCGTGCCGATCCAGAAGCGCCCGTGCGGGTCGCACGCGCCGTCGTTGGTGCGTCGCCCCGGGCCGGCGCCCGGCAGCCCGACCAACGGCTCCACGGTCCCGGAGGCGAGGTCGACGCGGGCCAGGGAGCCGGCGAGCGCGGCGAGGACGACGTCGCCCGCCCACGGCGCGACGGCGCCGACCTTCGCCCCGCACGACACGACCTGGTCCGTGCCGGCCGACGGGTCGAGGACGTGCACCTGGCCGGCCTCGATGTCGACCCACAGCAGCCGCTCGCCGCCTGCGTCCCAGCGCGGCCCCTCGCCGAGGACCGCCGCGGCGCGCAGGACGGGTTCGGCCCGGCCCAGGAGCTCCATGCCGGTGTAGCTTAGAACCGGTTTCCGACGTTCCGACGAAGGGGTGTGAATGGCGCAGGATCGCTTCACCGGCAGGCGGGCGCTCGTCACGGGGGCCGGCTCGGGCATCGGCGCGGCCGTCGCGCGCGCGTTGCACGGCGAGGGGGCGCACGTGCTGCTCGCCGACGCCGCCGCCGACCGGGTGGCCGCCGTCGCCGATGAGCTGGGCGACGGGGCGCGCTGGGTGGCCCTCGACGTGCGCGACGAGGACGCCGTGCGCGCCGCCACCCAGGACGTCGACGTCCTGGCGAACGTCGCCGGGATCGGTTCGACGACCTCCGCGCCGGAGACCACGCTCGACGTGTGGGAGGACGTCTTCGCCGTCAACGCCCGCGGCACGTTCCTGTGCTGCAAGCACGCGATCCCGGGGATGGCCGCCCGGGGCGGCGGGGCGATCGTGAACATGGCGTCTGTCGCCGCGCTGGTCGGGCTGCGCAACCGTGCCGCGTACTGCGCGTCGAAGGGCGCGGTGGTCGCCCTGACCCGCGCGCTGGCCGTCGACCACGTCGGCGACGGCATCCGGGTGAACGCCGTGTGCCCCGGGACGGTCGACTCGCCCTGGGTGCGGCGGCTGGTCGAGGACGTCGGCGAGTCGCTGGAGACGCTGCGCGCACGGCAGCCCATGGGCCGCCTCGGGCGTCCGGAGGAGATCGCCGAAGCCGTCCTGTACCTCGCCTCCGACGCGGCGGGCTTCGTGACCGGGTCGGCGTTCGTGATCGACGGCGGGCTGACCGCGGCCTAGCTCATGCAGGCCCTCGTCACGACCCCGGGCGTGGCCCACAGCACCGAGGTCGCGGACGTCCCCGACCGGCAGCCCGCGGCGGACGAGGTGCTGCTGCGGACGCTCCAGATCGGCGTCTGCGGGACCGACCGGGAGATCTCGGAGGGCCTGTTCGGGGCCGCTCCCGAGGGCGAGGAGCGGCTCGTGCTCGGCCACGAGTTCCTCGGCGTCGTCGAGCGCGACGGGCACGGCTTCAGCCGCGGCGACCTCGTCGCCGGGACGGTCCGCCGCTCGTGCGGGCATTGCGAGGCCTGCGCCGAGGACGCGCCGGACGCCTGCTTCACCGGCGACTACTCCGAGCGCGGGATCACCCGGCTGCACGGGTACGCGAGCGAGCTGACCGCCGAGCGGCCCGAGCACCTCGTCGCCATCCCGGGCGCGCTCGGGCAGCTCGGCGTGCTGGCCGAGCCGGCGTCGATCTGCGCGCGGGGCATCCGCCACGCCCGGGCCGTGGGCGAGCGCCAGCCGTGGCGGCACGAACGGGCGCTGGTGCTCGGCACAGGCGCGATCGGGATGCTGTCGACCTACTTCCTGCGCCTGGACGGCTACGAGGTGTGGAGCGCCGGCCGCTCGCCCGCGGGCACGGAGAAGGCCGAGCTCGCGGAGGCCTCCGGGGCGCGCTACGTCTCGACCGCGGCGACGCCGGCGGCGGCGCTCGCCGAGGACGTCGGCGGCTTCGACGTCGTGATCGAGGCCACGGGGGACGCGCAGGTCATGATCGACGCCCTCGACCTCCTGCGGCGCAACGGCGTCGCCTGCCTGCTGGGCATCGACGGGCGCCCGCACCGGGTGTGCCTCGACGGGCAGGTCATCGGGGTCGACGCGATCCTGCAGAACCGCGCGCTGCTCGGCAGCGTCAACGCCAACCGGATCGACTGGCACGCCGCCGTCGACCAGCTCGACCGCGCCCGCGAGCGCTGGCCTGACGCGCTCGAGGCGTTCGTCGGGCTGCGCGCGCCGGTCGACCGCTTCCACGACGCGTTCGCGTTCCGGGGGGTCAAGGCGACGCTGGCCTTCGACGCTCGGGGCGGCTGACCCGGCCCTCAGGCGCCGCCGACCACGACCTCGTCGACGAGTGCGGGGCTGAAGAGGCCGTGGCCGAGCACGCCGGGCACGGCGTCCAGCCGCGCGGCCAGCGCCGCCGGGTCGTCGACGGCGCCGCCGAGGTCGGCGATCACGCCGCCGTCGGGACTGGGGGCGGTGGCCTCGCGCACCCGTGCGGAGCCCAGCTGCGCCAGGGTCGCCGCGAGCCCGAAGCGGTGGATCTCGAGCGGCACGGGCGGGGCGAGGCGGTCCACGAGCTTGTCCGCGTCGACGATCACGACGAACCGGTCGGCCGCGGTCGCGGCGATCTTCTCGCGAAGGTGGGCCCCGCCGCCGCCCTTGACCAGCCAGCCGTCCGGCGCGACCTGGTCGGCCCCGTCGACGGTCAGGTCGAGGCGGTCGAGCGTGTCGAACTCCTCCACCGGCAGGCCCAGCTCCGCGGCCCGCCGTGCCGTCGCCGGCGAGGTGGCGATGCAGCGCAAGCCGGCCGGCTTGCGCCGGGCGAGCGCCTCGAGGAACCAAGCGACCGTCGACCCGGTGCCCAGGCCGACGCGCATGCCGGGCGCCACGAGCAGCGCCGCCGCCTCGCCGGCATCGCGCTTGGCGTCGTCGACCCGGGTGCCCATGGGCGAGACCCTACGGGGTGCTGCACGCCGCCCCGCCCGTGACATCCGTAGTTGTCCGCGAACCGGGCGCGGTCTCCACCCGATGTCAGGACACATCGGGAATGCGACAACTTGTTTCATGGGGGAAACGGCAGTCTGGGGCGGGGCGAGCCTGGGGGACATGCTCGAGCGGCGCCGTCTGGAGATGCGGATCCATCGGATCCAGCGCGTGCTCAGGGCGCTGCAGGACCGACATGCGATACGGCTCCGCGGAGGGAAGGTCCCGCCGCCGCTCGGGCACACGATCGAGGAGTTCGGGCGCGAGCTCGCCGACCTGCGGCGACGCCTGGACCACCTCCAGCCCTCGTAGGCTCGCCCCGCCCCGCCAGGACGCCGCCGTGGCACACTGCGGCACGTGCAGGACGTCCGCGTGCCGCCGTCCGACCTGCCGCCGCTGCAGCGCTCGGTGGTGGCGTGCCTGGCGTCGATGCTCGAGCTCGACCCGGCCGACGTGCCGGTTCCGCCGGCGGGCCACCCGGAGCCCTGGACGGTCTGGCGCGGCTGGCTGGCCGAGCGACGGCTCGGGCTCGTGCCGGTGCTCGACCCGGCCGGCCTCTCCTGGCCCGGGCCCTGGCTTGCGCTGCTCGGGACGGCGGGCGGCGGCCACGTCGCAGCCGTGGCCTACGGCGCACCGCCGGGGATCGCCTGGCATCCCCTGGGCGGGCCGGAGGGCTTCGAGGCCGTGGAGGCCGGCTGGGTGGTGGCGCCGACCGACGCGGCGCAGTGGGCGTCGGTGCGCGTCGCGACCCCACGCGGCGCCGGCCGCGTCGAGGCCCTGGCCCTGGCGCCGGCCGCCGAGGCGCCGATGCGGCTCGTGGACCAGGCGATGGCGCGGGCGGGTCGCGGGCTGGAGGGCGACCGGTACGCCGCCGGGGCCGGGACGTTCTCCGACGCCCGCGCCCGCGGGCATGACCTGACGCTCATCGAGGCCGAGGCGCTCGACGACCTCGTCCT
>JAXDGY010000241.1:0-12119 GCA_034664785.1 Solirubrobacteraceae bacterium | reverse complement strand
CCGCCGTAGCCCAGGTATCCGATGGCGCCGCCGTAGCCGCCGCGCTTGACGGGCTCGAGCTCGTCGATGATCTCCATGGCGCGCACCTTCGGGGCCCCGGACAGCGTGCCCGCCGGCAGGACCGAGCGCAGGGCGTCCATCGCCGAGACGCCCTCGCGCAGCTCGCCCGAGACGTTGGAGACGATGTGCATCACCGTCGAGTACGTCTCGACCGCCATGAAGCTGTCGACCGCGACCGTGCCGTACTCGCACACCCGCCCCAGGTCGTTGCGCCCCAGGTCGACGAGCATCACGTGCTCGGCGCGCTCCTTCGGGTCGGCCAGCAGGCCCTCGGCGATCTCCGCGTCCTGCGCGGCGTCGCCGCCGCGCGGCCGCGTGCCGGCGATGGGCCGCGTCGCGGCGCGACGGCCGGTGACCGTGAGCAGCGGCTCGGGCGACGCCCCCGCGATCTGGAAGTCCTGGAAGTCGAGGAAGTACATGTACGGCGACGGGTTGACCACGCGCAGGCCCCGGTAGACGCTGAACGGGTCGATGCCCTCCAGCGGCGCCGACCAGCGCTGGCTCGGGACGACCTGGAAGGCGTCGCCGGCGTGGACGTACTCGACGATGCGCTCGACCATGCCCTCGAAGCCCTCGCGCGGCATGTTCGAGGTGAACGTGGGCACCTCCCGGCGCGCCGGCGCGCGCCCGGCCTGCGGCACGGGCCCGGCCAGCAGCGCGCGTGCCTTCTCGATGGTCGCCACCGCATCGGCGTAGGCGGCGTCGACGTCCGCGGGGTCCTCGGCGTAGACGTTCACCAGGATGGTGATCGTGTGCTTGAGGTGGTCGAAGGCCACAAGCACGTCGGAGAGCATGAGCGCGAGGTCCGGCAGCCCCAGGACATCGGGGTTCGGCGGCCCGAGCTTGGTCTCCACGGTCCGGACCAGGTCGTAGCCGAAGAACCCGACGGCGCCCCCGGAGAACGGCGGGAGGTCCGCCAGCGGGGCCTGCCGGTACCGGCCGACCTCCTGCTCGGCGATCGCGTACGGGTCGCCCTCGTCCCCCAGCGACCAGCGCACGATCGCCTTGGGCCGCAGGCCGATGAACGACCAGCGCCCGACGCGCTGGCCCTGCTCGGCGGACTCGAGCAGGAACGCCGGGTACTCCGGCCGGCGCCCCCGGAGCTTGAGGAACGCGCTGACCGGCGTCTCGCAGTCGTCGATGAACGTGTGGCGCAGCGGGACGAGGTTGTAGTCGCGCGCCAGCACGCGGACCTCCTCGAGGCCGGGCGCGATGCCGAGCGACGACGCGTCAGCGGCGACGGCCAACGAGGACCTCCTCCGCGTCGGCCAGCGACCGCCCGCGGGCGTGCAGGAGCACGAGCAGGTGGTACAGGACGTCGGCCGCCTCGGAGTCGACGCGCTCGTCGGACTCCTCCCGCGCGGCCCGGGCGACCTCCTCGGCCTCCTCCTCCACCTTCGCCCCGATGCGTCCCGGGTCGTCGAGCAGCTCGACGGTGTAGGAGCCCGCGGGCCGCTCGGCGGCGCGGGCGGCCAGCGTGCGCTCCAGGCCGGGCAGGACCTCGTGCGGGGCGGGCGGCTCCAGGTCTCCGGTGAAGAAGCAGGTGCGCTCGCCCGTGTGGCACGCCGGCCCGGCGGGCTCCACGAGCGCGAGCAGCGCGTCGCCGTCGCAGTCCACGCGCAGCGCACGCACCTTCTGGACGTTGCCGGAGGTGGCGCCCTTGTGCCACAGCTCGTTGCGGGAGCGGCTCCACAGGTGCAGCTCGCCCGTCTCGCGGGTCCGCTCGACGGCCTCGGCGTTGGCGTAGGCCAGCGTCAGCACCTCGCCCGAGGCCCAGTCCTGCACGACGCACGGCACGAGGCCGCGCTCATCGAAGGCGATCTCCACGGGCGGGATGATACGAGCGGAGCTCAGGCTGCCGGTCGGTGCGCGAGCGCGACCACGAGCTCGTCGGCCGGCAGCGGGCGCCCCAGCAGGTAGCCCTGGGCCAGCGGGCAGTCGAGGTCGACGAGCAGCTCGCGCTGCGCCTCGGTCTCCACGCCCTCCGCCACGGCCTCCATCCCGAGGGACTGCGACAACTGCACCACGGCCGTCAGGACGGCGGCCGCCGCGGGATCGGTGGGCGCCGCGGCGAGGAACGAGCGGTCGATCTTCAGCCAGTGGACGGGCAGCGCGATCAGCCGCGCCAGCGAGGAGTAGCCCGCGCCGAAGTCGTCGATGGCCACCCGGATGCCCGTCTCCGCGGCGCGCAGCAGCGCCGGCCCGGTGCGCTCGGGGTCCTGCATGGCCGCGGACTCGGTGATCTCGAGGGTGACGCAGGAGGGGTCGAGGCCGTGCTCGGCGATCGTGGTGCCGATCTGATCGACCAGGCCCTCACGACGCAGCTCGCGCGGCGAGAGGTTGAGCGTGATCCTCGGCTCGAAGCCCGCGTCCTGCCAGCGGCGGCGCTGGGCGCAGGCGAGCTCGACGACGTGCTCGCCGAGGCGCTCGATCAGGCCGCTCTCCTCCGCGAACGGCACGAACTCCCCGGGGAGCACGAGCCCGCGCACCGGGTCCTCCCAGCGCACGAGCGCCTCGAGCGCCCACAGCTCGCCCGTCGCGGGGGCGACGATGGGCTGCCAGTGCAGGACGAGCTGGTCGTCCGTCATCGCCTGCCGCAGCCGGCTGGTCATGGACAGGCGGCGCAGCGGCTCCGAGCGCGAGCCGTCGTAGAGGCGGACCTCGTTCTGGCCGTCGGCCTTGGCCTGGTACATCGCGGCGTCGGCGTGGCGCATGAGCGCCTCGCCGTCGTGGGCGTCGACGCCGAGGACGGAGATCCCCACGCTCGCCCCGGTGTTGAACTCCGCGCCCGCGACCACGAACGGCGTCTGGAGGTTCTCCACGAGGCCCTCGGCGGCGGCGACCGCGTCGTCCACCGCGGTCTCCGGATCGAGGTCGGACAGCAGCAGCAGGAACTCGTCGCCCCCTTGGCGGGCGAGCAGGTCGGTGTCGCGCCGGCGCGCCTGCAGGCGCAGGGCCACCTTGGTGAGCAGCCGGTCGCCCGCCGCGTGGCCGAGGGAGTCGTTGACGAGCTTGAAGTCATCCAGGTCGAGGTAGAGCAGGGCGACGGAGCGCTCCTCGCGGCGCGCGCGGGCGAGGCTGAGCTCGAGGTGCTCGGCCAGGAGGGCGCGGTTCGGGAGGCCCGTGAGCGGGTCGTGGTAGGCGAGGAAGGCGATCTGCTCCTCGGCCGCGCGGCGCTCGGTGACGTCCAGGCCCGCGTTCATCGATCCGGTCGCCGTACCGTCGTCGTCGCGCAGGACGGTGGCCCGCCAGGCCATGGTGCGCGTCGAGCCGTCGCGCACCACGACCTCGCTCTCGAACGCGGACGCCTCCGCCTCGTCGGCCAGGAGCTTGGCGTGCTGCTCCCGGCCCGCGGCACGCTGCTCCTCGGCCACGAAGCGCTCGAACCAGTCCAGGCCCTCCAGCTCGCCCTCGGCGTGGCCGAGCAGCTCGTGGCCCGCCCGGTTGACGAGCGTGATGCGGCCGCGGCCGTCGAGCACGACGATCGTCGTGCCGGCGAGGTCGAGGTAGCGGGCGGCGCGGTCGCGCTCGGAGCGCAGCTCGGCCTCGGTGGAGCGCAGCTCGGTCAGGTCGACCACGATGCCCTGGACCCAGGACACCGTGCCGTCCGCCGCCACGATGCGGGCGTCGCGCTCCCACACCTCGCGGACGCGGCCGTCGGCGTGGACCATCCGGTACTCGCACTCGAAGTCGCGCTCCTCCACGGCGGAGCTCCGCTCCGCCGCCCGCACGCGGTCGACGTCATCGGGGTGCATGGACCGGTACCAGAGGTCGTCGTCGGCGAGGAAGGCCTCGGCGGGATGCCCCAGCAGCCGCTCGACCTGCGGGGAGACGTAGCGCAGCGTCGCCTCCGGGGTCGCGTCCGCGACGTAGGTGACCGCGGGGATGTGCTCGACCAGGGTCCGCCAGAGCGACGCGGCGTCGGCGAGGTCCGGGGAGGTCCGGTCGGGCTCGGGCATGGGGTGGCGGGGCACGGCTGCGACCAGGTGGCGCGACCTGGCCAGCATCGACACGTCTGCCCGGGAAGTTGAGCGTCAGTCCGGGCGGCCAGCAGCGTACCGGGGATGCGCCTGCTCCAGGTACCACCGGAACACGCGATCCACGAGCGGCTGCGGCGACAGCCCGCGCAGGACCGCCATGAGCACGCGGGGCGGCAGCGCGGGGACCAGCCGCTGCAGTCGCCCGGCCCGTGCGAAGGCCGGGCCGTGGGCGGCGCTGAAGGCGTGGTAGCGCGCCAGCGCCTGCTCCCGCGACCGGTCCCCGTCCAGGACGGCGGCCAGCTCGCGGCCGCACGCGATGCCGAAGTAGAAGGCGGTGCGGATGCCCTCCCCCGACAGCGGGAAGCAGTGGCCGGCGCTGTCGCCGACGAAGAACACGCCGTCCTCGGTCGCGGCGCGCAGGCGATGCGGGAACCAGTTGCCCTGATAGCGGACGGGCTCCGCCTCCAACCGCCCCGCGAGCGCGACCGTCGCCTCCTTGACGCGCGGCCGGGGATCGTAGGAGCCGACCCCGATGCGCGCCTCCGCCCCGGCCGGGACGCGCCAGCCGTAGCCGCGGCGCACGACGTCCCGCTCGACCCAGACGTCGCGCGCGTCGTCCGCCGCGCCGACGTCGACGTCGACGTGCGGGTGGACCTCGAGGCCGCGGCTGAGCGGAGCGCCGGGCGGCTGGTAGGAGCCGCCCGCGCCGCTGAGGACGCGGCGCCAGCCGAGCGCGTCGACGACCAGCCGGGCGCGGAGCGTGCCGCGGTCCGTGCGGACGGCGATCGACCCGCCGCCGGCGCCGCCCTCCGCGCGGCCCTCGACCTTGGCCGTCTCGAAGCGCGCGGCGCCCGCCTGCGCCCACAGCGCGCGGCACAGGTCGGGGTAGTCGAAGGACGACCAGCTCCACGGCAGCCGGTAGCGGACGCGCCCGTGCGGCGTGGTGAAGGTCATGTGGGGCAGCTCCTGCCGCACGGCGCCGGCCACGCCCATCGCCTCGAGCCACGGCGTCGGCGCCGCGCAGGCGCTCGTGGCCCGCTCGCCGATCTCGTAGCGGTCGACGACCAGCACGTCCGCGCCCGGCGCGCCGATCGCGAGCTCGCGGGCCACGGCGAGGCCGGCGAAGCTCGCGCCGCAGACCAGGACGTCGACCTCGGTGCCCTCCAGCGACGTCCGGTCGGCGCCGCGCTTCGTCGCCCGGACGGTCATCGCACCAGCGCGCGCGCCGCCGCGGCCCCGACCTGCCACGGCGGCAGGCTCGTGCGGCGCCCGAGGACGTCGAACTCGAGCGCCTCGATGCGGTCCAGGATCCGCTCGTAGACCGCGCGGGCCAGGCGGACGCCGGGCCCGACCGCGGCCGGGAGGTCGCCCTCGAGGCGGTGCGTCGCGGCGAACAGGTCGCGGGCGCGGGCGACCTCGCGCGCCACGCGCTCGCGGAAGCGCTGGTCGGCCTCGCGGCGCAGCATGACGCCCTCGTCGAGGCCCGGGAGGTAGACGCGGTCGAGCGCGAAGTCCTCGCGCACGTCGCGGATGAAGTTCGTGAGCTGGAAGGCCACGCCGAGCGCGGCGAGGTCCTCGTGCACCGCGGTGGGCGCGCCGAGCAGCGGGGCCATGATCCGCCCCACCGTCGCCGCCGAGCCGTCCATGTAGCGGTCGAGCTCCTCATGGCTGCCGATCCGCACCCTCGCGTCGCAGTCCACGCGCATGGAGTCCATGTAGACGGGCAGGAGGTGCAGCGGCAGCTCGAGGCGGCCGCCGGCGTGGACGAGCGCCGCGAGGACCGGGTGGTCCGAGCGGCCCGCCGCCAGCCCGTGCTCGAGCGCCGCATGCCACGCGTCCAGCGCGTGGCGCCGCGCGGCGGGGTCCGGGGCCCGGCCGGGGCCGTCGACGATCTCGTCCGCACCGCGTAGGAAGCCGTACAGAGCGTGGACGGCCGGCCGCTGGTGGGTCGGCAGTCGCCGTGTCGCCCAGTAGAACGTGGGATCGTGTCGGCGCTGCATGCGGCGGCACCGCTCGTACGACCTGACGATGGTCTCCTCGATCTCCTCCACCCTGACGTCGGACTACGTACCCGGAGCATCGCACGGATGACCGAGCTGCTCGGCGACCGCCCCTACGTCTTCGTGACCGGCAAGGGCGGCGTGGGCAAGACGACCGTCGCTGCCGCGCTCGGGCTCGCGGGGGCCGCGGGCGGCCGGCGGACGGTGGTGTGCGAGGTGGGCGAGCAGCGGCGCCTGCCCACCCTCTTCGGCGTCCCGGCAGGCGCGACGGGCGAGGAGATCCAGCTCGCGGAGGGGCTCTGGACGGTCTCGATCGACCCGAACTCGGCGCTGCGGGAGTGGCTTGCGCGGCAGCTCGGCTCGAAGGGCCTCGTGCAGGTCCTGAGCCGCTCGAACCTGTTCCAGTACTTCGTGGCGGCGGCCCCCGGCGCCCGTGAGCTCGTGACCGTCACGAAGCTGTGGGAGCTCGGCCAGGCACGCCGCTGGGATCGCAGGGCGCGCCCGTTCGACCTCGTCGTGGCCGACCTGCCGGCCTCCGGGCACGGCATCGGGCTGCTGCGCACGGCGCGGACCTTCGCCGACATCGCGCGGGTCGGCCCGATCGGCTCGCAGGCCGGTCGCGTCGCGGCCACGATCGAGGACCGGTCCGCGACCGCCGTCGTGGCCGTCGCCCTCGCCGGCGAGCTGCCCGTCAGCGAGACGCTCGAGCTCGAGGCGCGGGCCACGAAGGACCTCCGGCGCGGCCTGGACGCGATCGTCGCCAACGCGCTGCTGCCGCGGCGCTGGAGCGCCGCGGACCTCGAACGCCTGGACGCCGCCGACGGCGCCGTCCCCGTCGTCGCGCGGCGCGCCGCGCGCGCCGAGGCCGGCCGCAGCCGCGTCCAGCAGTCACAGCTCGGCCGCCTGCGGCGGCACGCCGAGGCGGGGGTCGTGACGCTGCCGTTCCTCGCCACGGACGCCCTTCGGCCTGCCGACGTGGCCAGTCTCGCCGAAGATCTCCGGCGCAAGCTCTAGATTGCGGCTGCCTGTGCCAGGCTCCCGCCGATTCCGGTCGGACCCGACCCCCACGGGAGGCGGGTCGCCGGCCACTCCCGGAGTGCTCGACCCGCTGCGCGTCCCCGCCTTCCGGCGCCTGGCCTGCACCTACGCGCTCAACGAGCTCACGTGGGGCGTCGGGACGGTCGCCCTGGTCGTGCTCGTCTACGCCCACACGGGCAGCGCCCTGGCGACGAGCGGCCTCTGGATCGCCAGCGCCGCGGCCCCCGCCGTGCTCGCGCCGCTGCTCACCGCCCGGGTCGACCGCCTGCCGACGCGGACCAGCCTCCCCGCGCTGTACGCGCTGGAGGCGCTGGTCTTCGCGGTGCTCGCCGCCCTGACGGATGATCCGCTGCTGCCCCTCGTGCTCGCGCTCGCGCTGCTCGACGGCACGGTTGCCCTCACGGGCCGCGGGATCACCCGCGCGGCGGTGTCCGGCGCGCTGCAGCCCGCCGGGCTGCTCACCGCGGGCAACGCGCTGCTCAACGTCCTCTTCGCCGTGTGCCTGACCGCCGGGCCGGCGCTCGGCGGCCTGCTCCTGAGCCAGTTCGGCCCGCGGACAGGGCTGATCGTCGCCGGGGCGATCTTCCTCGCGATGGCCCTCGTGCTCGTGACGGCCCGAACGTTGCCGGTCGCCGGAGCGCAGGAGACCTCCGGGCCGCGAGGCGTCGCGCGCGCGGCAGAGGCCCTGCGCTACGTGCGGGCCACCCCGCGCCTGCGGCGGCTGGTCGGCGTCCACGCGGGGACGCTCGTCTGCACGATGCTCCTCTCCCCCGTCGAGGTCGTCTTCGCCCGCGAGCTCACCGGGCGCGATGCCGCCTACGGCGTGATGCTCGCCGTCTGGGGCGCCGGAACCGTGGTCGGCAGCCTCGTCTTCGCCCGCCTTCGCGGAGGGGCGCCGGGGAGGGCGACCGCCTGGTCCACGGCACTCATCGGCGTCGGGATGCTGGTGCTGGCCGTGGCCCCCGGCTTCGGGATCGCGCTCGTCGGCTCGTTCCTCGGCGGCGCGGGCAACGGCGTGTGGTCCGTCTCGGTCATCGACCGGATCCAGCAGCGTCTGCCCGCCGAGTTCCAGGCGCGCGTGATGGGGCTGCTCGAATCGGTGGTCGCGGCGTCGTCGGGCCTCGGCTTCCTGCTCGCCGGGCTGCTCGAGGGGCCGCTCGGCGCCCGGGGGGTCATCGCGCTGGCGGGCGTCGGGACCGTGCTGGCCGCCTTCGCGTACGCGTGGGCGCTGACCGGGAGCCGCGACCCCGACGACCCCGGCCCGGACGCGACGGCCCCGATGCTCGCGGCCTCCGCCTCGGGCTGACCCACGGTCGAACACCCGTCCACCGAGGGCGCCGCCGCCTCAAGCCGGCGGGCCGGCGGCCGATGACCGGTCCAGAACGACATCACCCGGCGTGAACCGGGTGACGTCGCCTGAGGCGCAAACCCCTGCCGTTGCAGCGGCTGGAGCGGGTTGGGCGCCCTTGGTCGCGATGCGGCGCTTCAGCCAGTGCGCGTGCCCATGGGGTCACCTCGTGTTGTTTCGCGGGGTAGGAAGGACCTCATTAGCGCACGGCTGTAGCGCGGCGCGCGACCGAACATCCGTCCAGCGGAGGTTCAGCGGACTCAAGAACCTTGCGTGCGCCAGCCGAATCCGCGCATCTGGTGACGCGGCGGCGGCCGGGCGACTTGGCGCGTTGCCGCTCCGATTCCTTCCCGTGCACGTGATCGTGCAGCGGCCCGACGGTGCGCCGCGGGGCCGGCGCCGGAGGGCGCGGGCCCGCGGCGCTGGACGCGAGGGCGCCGTCAGGCGGCGACGGGCGCCGGGAGCTGCAGGGGCTCCGGGTCCGGATCCACGTGCGAGCGACGCTCGACGAGGGCCAGCTCGGCCTCGAAGTCGACGTCGTCGCCGTGGCCGAAGGCCACGCCGGTGCCGGCGAGGACCTTGGTGATGAAGATCTCGACGAGCTCGCCGTCGAGCTGGGCGCCGGAGACGCGGCGCAGCTCGGCGATCGCGTCCTCGTGGGCGACGGGCCGCTTGTAGGAGTCGCGGGCCGTCATCACGTCGTAGGTGTCGGCGACGGAGATCATGCGGGCCAGGCGCGGGATGTCCTCCCCCACGAGGCCGTTCGGGTAGCCCTTGCCGTCGATGCGCTCGTGGTGGGCGAGGATGATCTTCGCGACCTCGCCGTGGCCCTCTAGGTGGCGGACGATCTCCGCGCCCTGCTCGGGGTGGCGGCGGATCGTCTGCCACTGCTCGTCGCTGAGCTGGCCGGCGCTCCAGAAGATCGCGTCGGTGAAGGCGAACTTGCCGATGTCGTGCAGCAGGCCGGCGGTGTGGACGAGCTCCTGGTCGCTCTCGTCGCAGCCGGCGGCGGCGGCGATGGCGGTGGCGTAGCGCGCGACGGCGGCGGAGTGGCGGGCCGTCATGTTGTCGCGGGCGTGGACGGCGTTGAGCATGGCGCGCAGGACGCCGAAGTTCATGCGGGCCAGGCGCTGGGCGCGCTCGCGGGCGTCGCGGGCGTGCTGGCGGGCCTCGAGGAGCTCGCCCTGCAGCCGCATGTAGACGGCGAGGGCCAGCATGGAGAGCATCAGGGCCGGCAGCCCGAGCAGCTCGTACAGCAGGGCGATCATGGCGGTGAGCACGCCCTGGGCGGCGTTGACCGACAGGAGCGGGACGTACGTGCTCAGCAGCTGGTCCTTGATGGGCCTGTCGTCGACGACCCGCATGAAGACGGCGACCAGGAGGTAGTTGAGCGCGCAGGCGACCAGGTAGCCGCCCGCGACGAGCACGACGAACCAGGCGGAGGTCGCGGTCGCGTCGGCGAGCTCCATCAGCTCCTGCACCCCGAAGCCCACGACCAGCAGGAAGAAGCCGTAGATCGCGACGTCGCCGGCGAGCAGCAGGCGCGGCGAGGCCCGCAGGTGATCGGGCTTGGACGGCTGGAGCAGGCTCGCGGCGATGCCGATCGCCGCGCCGGGCGCCGGGCCCAGCAGCACCGCGGCCAGCACGAAGATGGGCAGCGAGCCCACCACGGGCATGTGCTCGGAGCTCGTCAGCTCGTAACGGTCGGCGAGGACGGCCAGCGCGAAGAGCAGCGCGACGAGCACGATCGGCTGCCAGGAATCGGCGGTGGACAGCATGGCGGCGGCCGCCGCGACCGCGGCGAGTCCCAGCACCGAGCCTGTCCAGGCGAGGCGATTCGCGCTCACTGGCCTTACATCGGCACATCCTGGCCGTCCTTGACGGGCGCAGCGGCGCCAGGACACCGGATTCAACGCGAATTGGAGGGGCTTTGCGCGAACGGGCCGGCGGAGCAGCCCGCCGAGGCCCTCCTCACTCGATGCCGAGGCGATCCAGCAGCCCCTCGTCACCGCGCCAGCCGCGGCGGACCCGGACCGACAGATCGAGGTGGACGCGCGAGCCGAGCTCGCGCTCGAGCTCCCGGCGCGCCGCGGTCCCGATGGCCTTGACCATGCGCCCCCCGGCCCCGATCAGGATGCCCTTCTGGGACTCCGCCTCGACCCAGACCAGGGCGCGGACCCGCGTCAGGTCCTCGCGCGAGCCGTCGATCTCGTCGATGACCACCTCGACGCTGTGCGGCACCTCCTGGAAGGTGCGGCGCAGGACCTGCTCGCGGACGAGCTCGGCCAGCATGAGCTCCTCGGACTGGTCGGAGCTGTCCTCCGCGGCGAACAGGAACGGGCTCTCGGGCATGAGCGCCGCGAGGTGGTCGCGCAGCGGCCCGACGCCGGTTCCGTTGCGTGCCGAGACGGGGAAGACGTCGTCGGCGACGTCGAGCTCGGCGGCGGCGGCCAGCGCCTCGACGGTCCGCGCCCGGTCGAGGCGGTCGAGCTTGTTGACGGCCAGCACGACCGGCAGCCCCGCGGCCTTCAGCACCTGGGCGATCCAGCGGTCGCCGGGGCCGATGCCCTCGTAGGCGTTGACCACCATGAGGGCGACGTCCGCGTCGGCGAACTCGTGCTCCACCCGCCGCTGCATGCGCTCCGTCAGGGCGTCGCGGGGGCGCTGGACCCCGGGCAGGTCCACGAGCACGAGCTGCGTCGTGGCGGTGGTCGCCACGCCGCGGATCGCCCGACGCGTGGTCTGCGGCTTGTCCGACGTGATGGCGACCTTCGCCCCGACCAGCGCGTTGACCAGCGTCGACTTCCCGACGTTCGGACGGCCGGCGAGGGCGACGAACCCCGCGCGGGTGGCCTGCGGCTGGGGCGGGACGGGTGTCACCAGGACATGAGCTCCGCCTGCAGCGCGAGCATCTCGCCGTCGTCGGTCTCGTGGTCCATGCCGACGAGGTGCAGCGCGCCGTGGAGCACCGCCTCGCGCAGGTCCTCGGTCTCCTCGGGGCAGATGACGATGTCCCCGAGCTCGCGTTGCTCGTCGGGGGCCTCGAGATCGAGGTCCTCGTCGACGGGGAACGAGAGGACGTCGGTGGCGCCGGCCTTGCCGCGGTGGGTGGCGTTGAGATCGGCGATCCGGTCCGGGGTGACCCACTCCACGGCCACGTGGCCGCCGTCGATCCCGGCGCTGGCGAGCGCGAGGCCCACCAGGCGTTCGATCTCCGCCTCGGGGGGCGCCCCGGCGGCGACCCCGATGACCTCCACGTCGAGCATGGGCCTAGGCCCGCTTGGCCGGGCGCAGCCCGGGCGCCTGGCGTTCGGCGTGCTCGCCGTAGGCCTCGACGATCCGCTGCACGAGCCGGTGCCGAACGACGTCCTCGCCACCGAACCGGACGAAGTCGATGTCCTCGACGTCGCGGAGGATGTCCCCCACGACGATCAGGCCCGACTGCTGGTCGCGCGGCAGGTCGACCTGCGTGACGTCGCCGGTGACGACCATCCGCGAGTTGAAGCCCAGGCGCGTCAGGAACATCTTCATCTGCTCGGGCGTCGTGTTCTGCGCCTCGTCGAGGATGACGAACGAGTCGTTGAGCGTCCGGCCGCGCATGAAGGCGAGCGGCGCCACCTCGATCACGCCCTTCTCCATGAATCCCGCGACCTTCTCGGGCTCGAGCATGTCGTGCAGCGCGTCGAACAGCGG
>JAXDGY010000240.1:0-9304 GCA_034664785.1 Solirubrobacteraceae bacterium | reverse complement strand
ATCACCGAGCAGGGCGTCGCCAAGGCCGAGCGCTTCATGGGGATCGACCACCTCTACCGCGCCGAGAACGGCCCGCTCGTCAACCACCTCATCCAGGCCCTCAAGGCCGAGTCGCTCTACAAGCGCGACGTGGACTACGCCGTCGTCGACGGCGAGGTGAAGATCATCGACGAGTTCACGGGGCGCATCCTCGACGGCCGCCGCTGGTCGGAGGGGCTGCACCAGGCCGTGGAGGCCAAGGAGGGCGTCCGGGTCCAGGAGGAGAACCAGACCCTCGCGACGATCACCCTCCAGAACTACTTCCGGATGTACGACAAGCTCGCCGGGATGACGGGCACCGCCCTCACCGAGGCGACCGAGTTCATGAAGATCTACAAGCTGGGCGTCGTGCAGATCCCGACGAACCAGCCGATGATCCGCGCGGACAAGAACGATCAGGTCTACAAGACCAAGGACGGCAAGTGGCACGCCGTGGTCGAGGAGATCGTCGAGCGCCACGCCAACGAGCAGCCCGTCCTGGTCGGCACCATCTCCGTCGAGGTCTCCGAGCTGCTCTCCGAGCAGCTCAAGCGGCGCGGGATCGCCCACAGCGTCCTGAACGCCAAGCCGGAGTACGCCGAGCACGAGGGCCAGGTCGTCGCGGGCGCCGGGCGGCCCGGCGCAGTGACGATCGCGACCAACATGGCCGGCCGCGGCGTCGACATCAAGCTGGGCGGCAACCCCGAGCAGCTCGCCGAGGACGAGCTGGCCACGCTCGGCCTGCGCCCCGGCGAACCGGACTACGACGAGCGCGCGGCCGACGTGATGCCGGCGATCGAGGAGCGCGTGGAGGTCGACCGGCAGCGCGTGCTCGACGCCGGCGGCCTGTTCATCGTCGGCACCGAGCGCCACGAGTCGCGCCGCATCGACAACCAGCTCCGCGGCCGCTCCGGCCGCCAGGGCGACCCCGGCGAGTCGCGCTTCTTCCTGTCCGCCGAGGACGAGCTCGTCCGCCTGTTCGCGGGCGACCGGATCTACAAGATCCTCGACCGGCTCGGGACCGTCGACGACGACGGCCACGAGGAGCCCATCGAGGCGGGCATGCTGTCCAAGCAGATCGAGAAGGCGCAGAAGAAGGTCGAGGAGCAGAACTTCCTCATCCGCAAGCGCGTCCTCGAGTACGACGACGTCATGAACGAGCAGCGGCGGATCGTCTACAAGTACCGCGACGAGGTGCTCGAGGGCCGCGACATGCGCGAGTCCGCGCGCGAGCAGATCGGCGACGCGATCGCCCGCCTGGTCGAGGAGTACACCCCGGGCGACTACCTCGAGGACTGGGACCTGGACGGCCTGTGGGTCGCCATGCAGGACATCTGGCCGGTGTCGTTCACCGCCGAGGAGCTCGACCTCAACGCCGTCGACCGCGACGGCCTCGCGCAGCAGCTCGCCGAGGACGCCCGCCGGCTCTACGACGAGCGGGAGCAGCAGCTCGGCGAGGAGCTGATGCGCGCGCTCGAGCGCTACCTGCTGCTGCAGATCATCGACCAGCGCTGGCGTGAGCACCTCTACGACATGGACTACCTGCGCGAGGGCATCCACCTGCGCGGGTTCGCCCAGATCGACCCGCTCGTCGCCTACAAGAACGAGGCGTTCGACCTCTTCAGCGACCTCATGAACACGATCTGGGCCGACTTCGCCCGGATGATCTTCCACGTCGAGGTCGAGGTGGAGGGCGACGGCGCCGTGCCGGATGCGCCTCCCGCGTCCTACTCGCCGGGCGGCAGCACGACGGCCGGTGGCCGCGTGTCCTACTCCGGCGGCGTGGGGACGACGCAGCCCAGCGCGCTGAACGCGGCGGCGGCCGGCGCCGGCATGACCGGCGGCGCCGTGGCGGAGGCCGAGCCGGAGGAGGGCGGGATCCTCCCGCCCCCGGTGCAGCAGCGCCACCTCGACGAGCACGAGCAGATCGGGCGCAACGACCCGTGCTGGTGCGGCTCGGGGCGCAAGTTCAAGAAGTGCCACGGCGCCGCCTAGGGCGAATCCGCCGCGCGCCCGGACGAAGACGGCTCTGCCGGATTCGTCCAAGCACATGAGCCGCTAGGCGAATGTGCCGCTAACGCAGCACGTCGCCGAAGGCCCGCTCGCTGGCCTTGGTCATCTGCTGCTGGAAGCCCGCGAGCAGCGCGTCGGAGGCGAGCGGCCGCAGGCGCTCGACGGCCTCGCGGACCTCGGCCCAGCGCTCGGGCGTGGGGTCCCGCTGCACCGGCGTCAGGACGTCGCGGACGAAGAGCTTGACGAACGCGTCGGCCACTGCCTTGGAGGAGCGCATGATCTGCTCCACCACGGCCAGCGCGTGGTCGAGCGGCACTCCCAGGGCGATGACCTGCTCGCCGGCGCGGACCAGGGCGGGGTTGGGCAGCTCGTAGCGGTCCTCGGCGAGCGGGACCACCAGGCCGAGCTTGAGCGCGCGGCGCGCGAGCTTCTCGTCGAACGGCGCGCCGAAGCGCTGCTCGAGGTCGGCGCGGGTGACGTACTCCGGCGTCTCGTCGCCGAACGGCGTCATGATCTCGCGCGCCAGCCCGAGCACCTCGGCGCTCGAGCCCTCGGCGCCCTCGAGCAGCCGCTTGATCGCCTTGAGGTTGAAGCCGTCGGCCTGCATCTCGCGGATGAGCTCCAGGCGGGCGACGTGCTCCGCGCCGTAGTAGCCGGTGCGTGCGCGGACGACCGGGGCGGGGAGCAGGCCCCGCGACTGATGGGCGCGGATGTTGCGGACCGTGGTGCCGGTCCGGCGCGCGAGCTCGTCGATCGTCAGCTCGTCGGTGCCGGCCTGCAGGGGATCGGGCGCGCCGTCCATCGCCGAATCATATCGCCTTGCGATGTGACATGAATCGATGTAGCATCAAACCATGTTCACTTCTGCCCTTTCGCTCGCCGCCGCCGCGAACCCTGCCGGCGGCGCGGAGCTGAGCCAGGTCGCCATCGCGACGGCCGGAGCCCTGATCCTGACCGCCGGGCTGCTGACCATCGCCCTCGGCCACCGCACCGGCCGCCTGGCGTGGGTCGGCCGCCTCGCCGCGCACTCGGAGCGCATCAGCGGCCTCCCCGGCTGGGTCGCGATTCCCGCCGCCACGGTCGGCGGCGCCCTGCTGCTCGCCGTCTTCGGCATGTACTGGGACATCTCGTACCACCTCGACGACGGGCGCGACCCGGGCCCGCTGGCCAACCCCGCCCACTACGCGATCCTGCTCGGCCTCTTCGGCGTCCTCGCCGCGGCCGTCCTCGCGATCGCCCTGCCGCTGCGCCGGCCGGGCGCCGCGGCGCTGCGGCTGGCCCCGGGCTGGGAGGTCCCGCTCGGCGGCGTGCTGCTGTTCCTCTGCGCGGCCTTCGCCCTGACCGGCTTCCCGCTCGACGACGTCTGGCACCGCCTGTTCGGGCAGGACGTCACGCTCTGGGGCCCGACGCACCTGATGCTGATCGGCGGCGCCTCGCTGGCGACCCTGGCGATGCTCGTGCTCGTCGCCGAGGGCGCCGCGACGCGGGGCACCGCGCCGCTGACCAAGGGCCAGCGCGTGCGCTTCAGCCTGCAGCGCGCCGGGCTGGCGGGGGGCTTCCTCGTCGCGCTCTCGACGTTCCAGGCCGAGTTCGACTTCGGCATCCCGCAGTTCCGGCTGCTCTTCCACCCGCTGCTGCTCATGCTCGCGGCGGGCGTCGGCCTCCTCGTCGCCCGCATCCACCTCGGGCGCGGCGGGGCGCTGTTGGCGGTCGGCGGCTTCCTCGCCATCCGCGGCGGCCTGGCGGTCCTCGTCGGCCCCGTCCTCGGGCACACGACGCCGCACTTCCCGCTGTACCTCGTGGAGGCGCTCGTCGTGGAGGCGGTCGCGGCCCGTCTGGGGCGCGATCGCCCGCTGCTGCTCGGCGTCGTGGCGGGCCTCGGCATCGGTACGGTCGGGCTGGCCGCGGAGTGGGGCTGGTCGCACGTGTGGGCCGTCAACCCCTGGCCCGCGGCGATGCTGCCGGAGACCGTCATCGTCGGCGTCCTGGCCGCGCTGGCCGCCGGCACCCTCGGCGGCTGGGTCGGCGCGGCGATCACGCCCGGCCTGGCGCCCGTGCGGCCGCCGAGCGGCCGCGCCGCGCTCGGCGCGCTGGCCGTCCTCATGGCGCTGATCGCGTGGACGCTGCCGATCTCCTCGGGCCCCGACGTGCGGGCGCGGGTGACCGCGAGCGACCTGGCCGGCGGCAGCAAGCGCACCGTCGCGCTCACGGTCCGCCTCGACCCGCCCACGGCGGCCGACGGAGCCGAGTGGCTCGACGTCACCGCCTGGCAGGGCGGCGGCAGCGTCGTCGACCACCTGCAGCGGGTGGCTCCTGGCGTCTACCGCACGACGCAGCCCATCCCCGTCCACGGCGACTGGAAGACGACGCTGCGCCTGCACAAGGGCAACGCGGTCCAGGGCCTGGCCGTCTACTTCCCCGCCGACCCCGCGATCCCGGCCGAGGCGGTCCCGGCGCCCGCGTCGTTCGACCGTGCCTTCGTCACCGACAAGCAGCTGCTGCAGCGCGAGCAGAAGACCGGCGTCGCGCCGTGGCTGACGCTCGTGGCCTACCTGGTCGTGCTCGGCATCGCCCTGACCGTGCTCGCGGTCCTCGGGTGGGGCCTGCAGCGCGCCAACCGCCGCCTGGGCGCGGGGATCCGCGACGGCGACGGCGGCGCGCCCGCCCGGGCGACGGTGACGGCGTGATGGTGGTCCTCGCGCACGTCGGGCACGTCCTCGTCGACGTCCCCCTGTTCGGCGGCCCGGTGATCCTGCTGGTGGCCTTCTTCGGGATCGTCCACCTCAAGGGCGGCCTCGGGGCACTCGCGGTGGACGGCGAGGAGGAAGGCCCGCCGCGGGCGTGACGGGGGGTGGCCGGTCTGCGTGGGACGATCCCGGCATGGCCTCGACGGGACGTCCTCGCCCCATCGCCGACTTCGTCGTGAGCGCGGGCGAGCGGATGACGATGACCCGTGCGCTGGCGTTCCTGTTCGCGTCCGGCGGCATCCTCGTGCTGGTCTCCCTGGCGATCCCCGACGCCGGCCGCGAGCCCGCCGGCGTCGCCGTCCCGGCCGTGCTGGCCCTGTTCGTCGCCGCGGCGCTCGTCCGGGCCGGCGACCGTGCGGACGTGCGCGTGCTGCAGGCCGCTGTGGTCGGCGGCTCCGTGCTCATCACGAGCTGCGTGCTGGCCGGCGGCGAGGCGGCGGGGGCGTACGCCGCGCTCTACGTCTGGGTGTCGCTCTACGCCTGGTTCTTCTTCTCGCCGTGGGCGGCCGCCGGGCAGATCGCCCTGGCCGGCGCCGGCTACGCGGCCGCGTTGCTGCTCACCGGCGGCGACGCCCCCGCGCCCGGGGTCAACTGGCTGCTCGGCGCGGGGACGATCGCGGTGGGCGGCGTGCTGCTCGGGCGCCTGACCGGCGCGATCCGCACCCGGGCGGCGGATCTCGCCACGGTCGGGCGGATGGCGGCGGGCCAGTCGGATCTCGACGGACTCGCGCAGGAGACCTGCGAGGAGCTCCAGCGCTCGGTCTCCGCGGACGTCACGCTGATGCTCGAGCCCCTGCCCGATGCCGACGGGCTGCGCATCACCGCGATGAGCGGCTCATCGGAGGCCGGGCTCATCTTCAACACGGCAGGCGTCCGCCACGGCCTCGAGCACGCCTTCCGGACCGGCGAGTCGGTGTACCTGCGCAGCCGGGCGGGCACGCCCCGCTTCGGGCGCCTGCGCGGGGACGTCCACGGGCTGGCGCAGCCCGTGGTCCGGGACGGCGCGGCGGTCGGGGTGCTCGCGCTCGCGTGGACCGCGCCGCGCCACCGGCTGGGGGACGGCGTCGAGACCGCGGCCCGGCTCTTCGCCGCGGAGGCGAGCCTCGCCCTGGAGCGGGTCGAGCGCCAGGCGCGCGACCGGGAGGCGCGCGCGCTCCAGCTCGACGCGACGATCGTCCAGGGCCTCGTGGCGGCCAAGCAGGCGCTGCAGCGCGACGACGGCGCCCAGGCGCTGCAGGCCGTCGAGGAGACGCTGGCCGGCGCCCGCGCGCTGGTCAGCGACCAGCTCGAGGTGGTGTCGGCGGCCCGCGGCGGCCTGCGGTCCGGGGACCTCGCCCGCGAGGCGCCAGCGGGCCCTACGCCGCTCGCGCCGCCACGGCCGCGACCGTCGCCGCGTTGATGTCCACGCCGTCGCGCACGTCGGGCGGGTAGCCCCCGGCGAGCGCCACCGCGACCGGCGAGCCGCCGTCCAGGGCGTGGTCGAGGACCAGCGCGTCGCGGGCGGCCAGCCCCGCCTTGGTCAGCGCGAGGCGGCCCAGCCCGTCGCCCTCCCACGGATCGGCCCCGGCCAGGTAGAGGACGAGGTCCGGCGTCCCGAAGCGCGCCCAGGCCTCGCCGAGCGCGGCCGCGAGCGCCTCGAGGTAGGCCTCGTCGCCGGTGCCCGCGGGCAGCTCGACGTCGAGGTCGGACGCGATGCGTGTGAAGGGGTAGTTGCGCTCGCACTGCACGCTGAGGGTGAAGGCGTCGGGGTCGGGGGTCAGCAGCTCGGCGGTCCCGTCGCCCTGGTGCACGTCGCAGTCGACGACGAGCACCCGGTGGGCGCTGCCCTCGCGGCGCACCGCGTCGGTGACGTGCGCGAGGTCGTTGAACAGGCAGAAGCCGCGCGCCGCCGCGTGCCCGGCGTGGTGGGTGCCGCCGCCGAGGACCATCCCGACGGCCTGGCCGTCCAGCGCGTCGCGGGCGGCCTCGAGCGTGCCGCGCGTCCCGCGGCGCGCCCGCTCGACCAGCTCCGGGGACCAGGGCAGGCCGAGCACCCGCTGCTCGCGGCGGTCGAGGGCGCCCGTGCGCAGGCGCGCGACCCAGTCGGGGTGGTGGATGCGCTCGAGGTCCTCCCACGCGACGGGCTCGGGGACGCGGACGTCGGCGGGGCGGACGAGCCCGTCGGCGAGCACCCGGTCGCGGAGCAGGGGGTACTTCCGCAGCGGGTAGCGGTGGCCGTCGGGGAGCGGGAAGGCGAAGTCCGCGTGCGACCAGAGGCGCATGGTCAGGACCAGCGCGGCGAGACGGCCGGCATGAGGGGCGCCGGGTGCGCGGGCAGCAACCACACGCGCGCAGACGTTAGCCTGGAACGCCGTATGTCAACGCCGTCCGGTCAGCTCCCCCTGCCCCAGCGCCTCGCGGCGATCCGCGAGAGTCTCGAGCTGCTGCGCGCCTCGTTCGACCCCGCCGCGCTCGAGGCGCGCCTGACCGAGCTCGAGGGCCGGATGCAGGCCCAGGGCTTCTGGGACGACCAGGAGGCCGCGGCGAAGGTCAGCGCGGAGCACTCGCGCACCGGGCGCCGCCTGCAGACCTACAACGCCGTCGCGGCCGATGCCGAGGACCTGGACGGCCTGGCCGAGCTGGCCGAGGAGGATCCCGAGCTGGCCGCCGAGGTCGACGAGCAGCTCGCGAGCGTCGAGTCGCGCCTGGCCGCGCTGGAGGAGGAGCGGCTGTTCTCCGGCCCCTACGACGCCGGGGACGCGCTGGTGACCGTCAACGCGGGCGCCGGCGGCACCGACGCGCAGGACTGGGCCGAGATGGTGCTGCGGATGGAGATGCGCTGGGCGGAGTCGCGCGGCTTCAAGGTCGAGCTGCTCGAGGCCAGCGCGGGGGAGGAGGCCGGCATCAAGTCCGCCACCTTCCGGGTCAGCGGCGACAACGCCTACGGGCTGTTCGGCGCCGAGAAGGGCGTGCACCGCCTCGTGCGCATCTCGCCCTTCGACTCCGCCAGCCGGCGCCAGACCGCGTTCGCCGGCCTCGAGGTGTCGCCCGTCATCGAGGACGACGGCGACGTGGAGATCAACGACGACGACCTGCAGGTCGACACCTACCGCGCGTCGGGCGCGGGCGGCCAGCACGTCAACAAGACCGACTCGGCGGTCCGCATCACCCACAGGCCGTCCGGCGTCGTCGTCCAGTGCCAGAACGAGCGCTCCCAGACCCAGAACCGCGAGACGGCGATGAAGATGCTGCGCTCGCGCCTGGTCGAGCGCCGCGAGCGCGAGCGCCAGGAGGAGCTCGCGCGGGAGAAGGGCGACGCGCAGGACGTGAACTTCGGCTCGCAGATCCGCTCCTACGTGCTGCACCCGTACACGATGGTCAAGGACCACCGGACGAACTTCGAGATGGGGGACACCCAGCGGGTGCTCGACGGGGACCTCGACGGCTTCGTCCGGGCCGAGCTGCTGCGCGAGGCCTCCTAGTGCCCCGAGTCCGACGTTCGCCGGCGGTCCCCGGGCGCCTGGCCGCCGCCGGAGCCCATCGCACGCCCATGCATCCCGGACACCTCGACCGAACGAACGACTCGGGGCACTAGCCGTGGGCGACGGCGAGCCCACGGCCAGCGAGCAGCCGACCGCGCCCTACCTCGACGCGGTCGTCGCCTACGCCTTCCGCGGGCCGGGCCGCTTCCACGTGCCGGGGCACAAGGGCGGGGAGGGCGCCGACCCGGGCCTGCGGCACGCCATCGGCGACAGCGCCCTGGCCATGGACGTCCCGCAGGACATCCACGGCATCGACCTCGGCCCGTCGCCGACGCCGTACGAGCGCGCCGAGGCGCTGGCCGCCGCCGCCTACGGCGCCGAGCGCACGTGGTTCCTCACCAACGGCGCCACGCAGGGCAACCACGCGCTCGCCCTGGCGCTCGCGCCGCTCGGCGCCCGGGTCGTCGCCCAGCGCAACTCGCACGCGTCGCTCGTGGACGGCCTGGTCCTGTCGGGCGGGCTGCCGGCGTTCGTCAACCCGCAGGTCGACGACGAGCTGGGCATGGCCCACGGGGTCACGCCGGAGGACCTGCGCGAGGCGCTCGCCGGCGCACCGGACGCACGGGCTGCGTTCGTCACCTCGCCGACCTACTACGGCATGGTCGCCGACGTGCCCGCGCTGGCCGACGCCGCGCACGACGCCGGGGTGCCGCTCGTCGTCGACCAGTCCTGGGGGCCGCACTTCGGCTTCCACCCCGACGTGCCCGCCTCGGCGCTCGCGCACGGCGCCGACGCCGTCCTGACGAGCACCCACAAGATCGCCGGGTCGCTGACGCAGAGCGCGATGCTGCACGTGGCGCCGACCGGGCGGATCGACGTGGGCGCCGTGGGGCGGGCGATGCGCCTGCTGCGTTCCACCTCGCCGTCCTCGCTGCTCATGGCCTCCCTGGACGCCGCGCGGCGCCAGCTCGCGATGCACGGCGAGGCGATGCTCCACGAGACGCTGGCCGCCGTGCGCGCGACGCACGCCAAGCTGGCGACGGTGGACGGCGTCGCGGTCGTCGG
>JAXDGY010000239.1:0-5827 GCA_034664785.1 Solirubrobacteraceae bacterium | reverse complement strand
CGCATGCAGGACACGGTGTGGCTGCGTGGCGGCTGCGACTCGTGGTACCTGGACGCCAACGGCGTCAACCGCACGCTCTACCCCGGCCTCTCCTCCGCCTTCCGTCGCTCGCTGCGCGAGTTCCGTGCCGCCGAGCATGTCCTCGCGCCTGCGCGCCCCGCGCCGCGGCCCACCGTCCCGGCGGCCCCGGCGCCCATCCCGATCGAGGAGCCCACATGAGCACCGTCCGCGACGCCCCCACCCCGCCCCTGATCGGCGAGGCGCCGCCCTCCGAGGCCGGCCCGCGGCCCGGCGGGATCGACGGGCTCCGCGAGGTCCCCGAGATCGGGCTGCCCACCGTGGTGCAGACCCTGCGCCTGAGCCTGCGCCAGCTCGAGTTCATGTTCCGCGCGCGCCGGCAGCACGGCGAGGTCTTCCGGATGCGCGCCGTCGTGCGTGACCCGGTGGTGACGAGCCACCCCGACCACGTGCGGTCGCTGTTCACGGCCAAGCCCGAGCAGGCGCCGTCGCTGACCGGCGAGTCGCCGCTGCGGCCGATCGTCGGCCCGAACTCCGTGCTGACGCTGATCGGCCCGCCGCACATGCGCCAGCGCAAGCTGCTGCTGCCGCCGTTCCACGGCGAGGCGGTCCAGCGCTACGTCGCGATGATCGCCGACGCCGCCGACCGCGAGATCGACAAGTGGCCGATCGGCGAGGCGTTCCCCCTCGCGCCGCGCATGCAGGCGATCACGCTCGACGTGATCATGGCCGGGATCTTCGGCATCGAGGGCCGGCCGGCCAAGGGCACGCCCGAGCACAAGCTCCGCCAGACGATCCGCGGCCTCGTCGAGCTGTCCATGCGCCCGGTCGCGCAGGTCGCCGAGCTCATGAACACCGGACAGCGCGAGCCGCGCGGCCTGCTGCGCCTCCCGCTCGCGATGCTCGACCGCGCGACCTACGGGGTCATCCGCGCGCGCCGCGGGGTCAGCGACCTCGAGGGCCGCACCGACATCCTCTCGCTGCTGCTGCAGGCCCGCCACGAGGACGGCGAGCCGCTCACCGACGAGGAGCTGCGCGACGAGCTGCTCACGCTCGTGCTCGCCGGGCACGAGACGACCGCCAACTCGCTGGCCTGGACGTTCGAGCGCCTGCTGCGCACGCCGGTCGCCTACGACCGGCTGCGCGAGGCCGTGCGCTCCGGGCAGGACGCCGACGCGGTCCTCGAGGCGACGATCCACGAGGGCATGCGCAGCCGGCCCGTCATCCCGATCATCGGGCGGCGCGTCACCGTCCCGTGGCAGCTCGGCGAGTTCGGCATCCCGGCGGAGACCGCGGTGCTCATGTCGATCGCGCTGCTGCACCACCGCGAGGACCTCTACCCCGACCCGTTCGCCTTCCGCCCCGAGCGCTTCCTCGGCCACAAGCCCGGGACCTACGAGTGGATCCCGTTCGGCGGAGGCATCCGCCGCTGCCTGGGCGCGACCCTCGCCATGGCCGAGCAGCGCGTCGTCCTCGAGGCGGTCGCGCGCCGCACGGACATGGTCGCGCCCGACCCGGCGCCGGAGAAGGTCCTGCACCGCAACGTCACGATGATCCCCGCGCTCGGCGCCCAGGTCGTGGTGCGGGAGCGGCGCGCGAGCTGAGGATCGCCGCGCGCCGCCCCGCCGGTTTCGGCGCCTACGGCTTGGCGCCGAACCGCAGGACCTGCTGGAACGTCGGCCGGTTGGTCCACCGCATCGTGTCCGGGATCAGGCCCGGGAGGAACTTGATGCGCTCCTTCGTCGCGTCCGCGCGCCACTGCGCCGGGTCCGGGCCCTGTGCGGCCGCGAGCTCGGTCGCGGAGGCGGCCAGCGCGGACCACAGCTCCGCGCTGCAGCGCGAGAGGGAGCCGCGACCGCAGTAGGTGAGGGCGAACTTCCCCTTCACCTTCTGCTTCAGCAGCGTCCGCAGGTCCTTGTCGACGTAGCCGTACCAGCCGCCGCCGAACGACGAGCCGTTGCGGCCCTGCGGGATCTGGTCGATCCCCTGGAGCTTGCTCAGGTCATCGGTGAGGCTCCCGATGCGCGCACCGAGCGCCGCCGTGGCCATCTTCGTGAAGGCGACGTCGAGGATCGCCGCGCCGGGGTCGTCGATCTTGCCGTCGAGGTCGCCGTCGAGGCGCGAGGCGCCACGCTGCGTCCACGACGTGACCAGGTCGGCGGCCTGCTTGGCCTGGTCGCTGGGCGCCTTGCCCTTGGCGAGCACGGCCTGCAGGACCGGCCAGACCTGCGTGGCCGTCACGTCCTCGGTCGCGGCCTTGTTCATGATCGAGGCGACGTCCTGGATCTTGGCCTTCTTGGGGAAGTGGTAGAAGGCCTCGACCCGATGTACCGAGCCGTAGGAGAGGTTGTCGTCACCGGCCTGCCAGCCCGGCGCCGGCTTGTTGTTCCAGTTGAGCAACAGGCCGTCCTGCGGATCGGACTCGTGGGGGTGCGACTTGAGCGGCAGGAAGCCCTTCCAGTCGTACTTGCCCGTTCCCAGGGTCGGCAGCAGCTTGTTCGTCCCGCTCGCGCGGATCGGCAGCTTCCCCGAGGAGAAGTACGCGACGTGCTTGCGGCTGACGTAGGCCCAGTTGAAGGTGAAGCCGAACTCGTTGGCGGCCTTGTAGAAGCCGTCGACCGTCGACGCCGTGCCGAGCGTCATGTCGTGCAGCGCCGCGAGCCCGAGGGCGTCCTCGCCGTAGGTCGAGCGGCTCTTGGCGATCGCGTACGGCTTGCCCTTGACCAGGACGGTGCCCTGCACCGGACCGTGAACGGTGGTGTGGTAGCGCAGCGTCTTGGTCTGGCCACCCGTGTCGGTGTTCGTCAGCGTGCCGGCGTCGAACGTCTGCATCGCCACGCACTTGCCCTTGTAGACGTAGTGGTCGGCCGCGCGGCCGCCCGGGCCGCAGAGCTCCTCGAGGAACTGGTCGGTGTTGTCGTTGGTCGCCGTGGTCAGGCTCCACGCGTAGTCCCGCGTGCGGCCGATCAGGACGTAGGGGCTGCCGCCCGGCGTGAGCGCGCCCTGGGCGTTGATGCCGGGCCCGTGCAGGTCGGCCTCGACGACGATCTGGGGGTCGTAGTAGCCGAGCTGGGGGCCCATCACGGCCATCGGCTCGCCCGTGGCCGAGCGGTTGGCGCCGACCACGAGGAAGTTCGACGCCAGGCGCTGCTGCGCGGCGGTCGCGGTGCTCGTGTCCGCGCTGCCCTGGTCGATGAGCGGCGAGCCCTTCGTCGGCTGGGTGCCCGACGCGCCGTAGTCGAAGCGCTTCGTCGTCGTGGTCGGCGCCTCCGGGTCGTTGGCCTCCATCAGGTCGCCGAAGGCCTTGGCGCCGTCCTTGGCGCCGAGCGTCGTGCGCAGCTTCGCGAGGAAGTCCGCGTTGCGGACCTCGCCGCCGCCGCCGTTGCCGAAGATCGAGCCGATGAACGCCGTCACGGCGATGCAGTCGTCCACCGTCCAGGCGGGCGCCGACGGATCCTGCGAGCGCCGGTAGGCCGTGATGCCGTCGGAGTAGTCCTGCAGGTCCTTGATGATCTGCCGGCCCTTGTCGCCGTACTGCTCGACGAGCTTGGCCTGCTGGTCGTGCACGAACGCGCGGGCCTGCGCGCTCGGCTCGTAACCGCCGCCGCTCGTGACCAGGCCGAAGGCGTTGAGGCCCGGGACGTCGGCCACGGCGGCGTAGGCCGGCTTGAGGCCGACGGTCGCGAGCAGCGCGCGGTCCTCGGCGGTCACCCAGCCCGCGCCCCAGAACGTCGCCGAGCGCGTCGTCCCGTAGATGTGCGGGACGTCGAAGGAGTCGCGGCGGATCGTCAGATCGCTGCCCGGGCGCGTCGTCGGCTCGACCGTCGAGGCGCCGATCGGCGCGAAGTTCTCGGGCTTGTAGTTCTTGAGGATGTCCGCCTCGGTGACGTTCCCGCGCAGCGGGGTCAGCGCGTCGTAGAGCGGGATCTGGTCGGTGCCGTGCGTCGCCGGCGTGGCCGGCAGGCCGCCGAACTGCCCGGGCGGCAGGATGTTGTACGAGAAGTCCTTGGCGGAGGCGGATCCGGGCAGGACGGCAAGGAGCAGCAGCCCGAGGGCGAGAGACAGGCGACGCATCGCGCGAACATATCCCGTGGCCCGGCGGCGCGGGGAGGCAACCGCGCCGCGTGAGCCTATGCTCATCGCGTGAGCCCGGAGCTGACCCATCTCGACGAGCAGGGCAACGCCCGCATGGTCGACGTCGGCGCCAAGCCGCCGACCGCCCGGCGCGCCGTGGCACGCGCGCGCGTGCGCATGAGCCCGGAGACGGCGGCCGTGGTGGCGGCCGGGAACGCCCCGAAGGGCGACGTGCTGGCCACGGCCCGCATCGCGGGCATCCAGGGCGGCAAGCGGACGGCCGACCTCGTCCCCCTCTGCCACCCGCTGCCGCTGTCGTTCGTGGGCGTGGAGGCGAGCATCGACGTGGCCACGGGGATCGTCGAGCTCGTCGCCGAGGCCCGCACGACGGGCCCCACCGGCGTGGAGATGGAGGCGCTCACGGCCGCGACCGTCGCGGCGCTCACCGTCTACGACATGGTCAAGGGCCTGGAGCGGACGCTGGAGATCGTCGACGTCGTGCTGCTCGAGAAGACGGGCGGCAAGTCGGACTACCGGCGCGACGCGCCGCCGCGCGCCACCTAGGTCGCCACGACGTCGAGGGCGGCGCCGACGATCGTCTCGGTGTCGATCCCGAAGTGCTCGTAGAGGTCCTCGACGTCCCCGGACTGCCCGAAGGCGCTGACCCCGAGATTCGCGATCGGCACGCGCTGGACGGCCGAGAGGAACGCCAGCGTGTGCGGATGGCCGTCGAGCACGGTCACCATCGGCGCGGCGCGCGCGGCCGGGAACAGCGCCTCGAGGACGGCGTCGTCGCCCTCGGCGAGCCCCTGCCGGGCCTGCAGCGCGCGGAAGACCAGGTCGGGCGACGTGAGGCACACGACGTCGGCGGCGATCCCGGCCGCGGTGAGCTCGTCGGCCGCGGCCAGGGCCTCGGGGACCATGACCCCGACGGCGACGAGGGTGACGGCCGGGCTGCCGGCCGCATCGCGGAGCCGGTACCCGCCCGCCAGGACCGCCCGCCGGCGCGCCTCGCGCGCCGCGGGCTCCGCCGGCACCGCGGCCAGCGCCTGGTCGATCGGGCGCGTGCTCAGGCGGAAGTAGGCCGAGCTCCCGTCGGGGCGGCCCAGCCGGCCGAGCGCGTCGAGCAGGCACCACTCCAGGTCCTGGGCGAAGCAGGGCTCCCATGCCACGCACGACGGCTGCTCGAGGCCGATCGACGCCGTGATGATCGACTGGTGCGCGCCTCCCTCGGGGGCGAGCGTCACCCCGGACGGCGTCCCGACGAGGATCGACTGCCCGCCGGCGTACATCCCGAAGGACCACGGTTCGAGGGCGCGGGCGACGAACGGGTCGTAGATCGTCCCGATCGGCAGGAGCGGCCGCCCGTCGCGCGACCACGTGGCACCCAGCTCGCCGAGCAGCCCGACGAGATTGCCCTCGGCGATGCCGAGCTCGATGTGCTGGCCCTGCTCGCTCTCGCGCCAGCGGACCAGGGTGTCGGTGTCGTCGGCGAACCAGTCGATCCGCTCGCCGACGTTCCAGATGCCCGCCCGGTTGATCCACCCGCCGAGGTTGGTGGACGACGCGACGTCGGGGCTGACGGTCACGACGTGCCTGGCGACCTCGGGCGCGGCGTGCGCCAGATCGGCGAAGAAGCGGCCGAGGCTCTGCTGGGTGGAGGAGCGCCCGACGTGGTCGCGCTCCAGCCCGGCGGGCACCGCAGGCGGCGCGACAAGCGGGGCCTCGGTGCGCT
>JAXDGY010000238.1:0-23249 GCA_034664785.1 Solirubrobacteraceae bacterium | reverse complement strand
GACGACGGCGCACTGGAAGTGGTGCCCCGCAGTCACCTCGACACGGCGTCGCGATACCCCACCGAGGAGCAGCCCGACGGCGTGCCCATCCTCGGGCCCGCCGGCACGGTCGCCGTCTTCGACGCCCAGCTCTGGCACCGCCGGCGGGACAACCTCGGCGCGCGCATCCGACGCGCCGTGTTCATGGGCTACAGCTACCGGTGGCTGAGCTCGCGCGACACACCGATCGAGGACGTCCCGGAGTGGGCCGGCCTGCCTCGGATCCGCCGTCAGCTGCTCGGGGACAAGACGGTCGACCCGTTCTACTGGGCCGCCGGCGAGCTCCCGCTCGATCCCCGTTCCGCAGATCCCAAGGCGGCATGACTCGGGCAGGTGAGCCTGAGGCACATATCGTCGGCGTATCGAAAATCGCATACGTGCCGGCAACGCCACGCTGCCTTCAATGGCGGCGTGACCCGCACCAGACCGGCACGAGCAACGACCCGGCGGTTGCGGATCCGCAGGCGCCGTGCCGGCGGCGTGCTCGTCGCCATCGTGGCGATCGCCGCAGCTGTCGGCTCCAAGTCGCTGGTGTCGTCGTCCCTGACGGCGTCCTCGCCGTCGTCGGCCACAACTCCCGTCGACCGCTCCCGCAACGAGCAGCGTGATGCGCTCGGCGAGCCCGGCGGTGCCGTTCCCGACGGCACGACGGTGTTCGACAACGAGATTCCGGGTGTCGCCAAGCTTGATCCGGCTCTCCTCGGTGCCCTGCGCCGAGCTGCAACTGATGCCGCGGACGACGGGGTCGAGCTCGTCGTCGACAGTGGCTGGCGTTCCCCGGCGTACCAAGCGCAGCTCCTCCGTGAGGCGGTCACCAAGTACGGCTCAGAGCAGCAGGCTGCGCGATGGGTGGCCACCCCCAACACGTCTGCTCACGTGTCGGGAGACGCGGTCGACGTCGGGCCCTCGGCTGCCGCGGAGTGGTTGTCAGAGCACGGCGCCGCGTACGGGCTGTGCCAGATCTACGGCAACGAGCCGTGGCACTACGAACTGCGCCCGGAGGCCGTCGCTCACGGCTGCCCGCCCGTGTACTCCGACCCTACGCAGGATCCAAGGATGCAGCAGTGACTGGCGAGCGCCGGCAGAGAACCGCTCTCCGTCAAACAGCTTGCCTCCCGGTGAGGAGGTTGCGGTTTCGAGGTTCGAATCCTCTCCGGCGCGCTCAGGAAGGTCCCGCCACGGCCGGCTCAGTCGGCGGTGGTCGGGTGGCGGTGCTGCGGCATCCAGCCGTTCCGTGCCGGCGTACCGAGCCTGTTGGCCAGGATGCCGAGGCCTTCGATCTCCAGCTCGATCTCGTCGCCCGGGGCCAGCTCGCGGTCGATCTCGATCGTCGAGCCGCCGTTGCACGTCCCTGACCCGAGCAGCCAGCCGGGCACGAGCCGCTCGCCCTGCGAGGCCCAGGCGACCAGCTCCTCGACGGACCAGACGGCCTCGGCGCTCGTGGCGTCGCAGAGCGTCTCGCCGTTGACGCGCGCCTGCATCCGCAGCCCGCCGCGCCAGTCGAGCTCGTCGGGCGTCGCGACCACAGGGCCGGCGGCGCAGGCGAAGTGCTTGCCCTTGCATGGGCCGAGACGGCCGGCCATCTCCTGCATCTGGATGTCGCGCGCGCTGAAGTCGTTCAGGATCGTGAACCCGAAGATGTGGCCGGCCGCTCGTTCGGGCGTGAGGTCGCTCCCGCCTGCGCCCACGACGACGCCCAGCTCGAGCTCGTAGTCCATGCGACGCGTGTAGTGCGGCCAGGGCACCTCGTCGCCGGGCCCGATGAACGAGTCGGGGTTGCCGAGGTAGGCGACCGGGATCTCGTACATGACCTCCGGGACCGGCAAGCCCTGGAGCCGGTAGCCGAACGAGAAGTGCCCCTCGAAGATCATCGAGTCGCGGTAGCCCGAGGGATCGAGCGCGTTGACGAGCCGCGTCGGGCCGTCGAGCGCGGCGTCGCCGGTCGGGTCGTCGAGCGCAGCGTGCGCGGCCTCCAGGAAGACCGGGCCGGCCGCGATCGCGGTGGACAGGCTCCCGGGCACCAGCGCGGCGGCGAGGCGCAGCGCGGCCGAGGCCGTCGCTCCCGAGCGCTCGAGGCGCAGGCGCTCGGCCGTCCGGACATCGATCCACGGGCCGTCGAGGGCAGTGCCCACGACGACCCGCGTCTCCGTCCCGTCCTGACCGTCGTGACGGCTTCGCGCGAAGTACACGGTCAGCCGCCCGACGGGTCAGTCATCGCTTCAGCCTCCGATCAGGCGCCCGCGGCCCACAGCGTGGCGAACCGCTTGCCGAAGTCGGGGTAGCCGGTCCAGCCCTTGGACGGGTCGAACACGATGTCCTGCTTGCGTAGGAACTGCACCGGCGAGATGCCCGCGGCCTCGTCGCCCTTGAGGCCCTGACCGCCGATCTTGCGCGCCGCGATGTCGAGCGTCGTCCAGATCAGGACGGGGAGGTCGACGCCCAGCGCCGCGGTCTCCTGGCCGTCCCGGATGTACTGGAGGTTCGTCGGACCCGGCGAGTTGCCGATCGTCTCGATGTTGATCCCCGCCGTCTTCAGCGCAGCCGGCAGGCCGGTCTGGGCCTCGTCGATGGCGAACACTGCCGTCTCGGTGTCGGGGTGGGCCTGCAGATCGCTGACGATCTTGGCCGGTGCCGTGTTGCCGATGGTCGTCACCGAGACGTCGACGGACCGCACCGAGCAGTCTGGGCAGACCGTCTTCAGCTCGTCGGTGAACGCCGACGCGACGATCGCGGTGAACGGGAGCTCGGGCACCTTGTACAGGGCGATCTTCTTGCCCTTCATCTCCGCCGCCACGTAGTCGGCGAGCAGCTTGCCCTCCAGGCTGGAGGCCGACTCGGCAGCCTGCGGCGCGTCCACCCCCTTCGCCTTGACGCCGGTGACGCCGGTCGTCACCACGGGGATCTTGGCCGCCTGCAGCTCCTTGAGGTGGTTCTGCCACAGCGAGATGTCGATCGCCGTGACGATGACGGCATCGGGCTTCTGCGCCACGACCGAGGAGAACGCGCTGTCGACGGTCGCCGCCGACGAGCCGGTCTTCACGCGCGAGATCTGGACGCCCATGGTCTTGCCGGCGGGCTCGAGCAGCGTCCAGAACAGCGCGCAGACGGGCGTGCCGCAGTCCATGTAGGCGATCTTCGAGCCCTTCGGCGACTTGCTCAGCGCCTCGACGACCGGGAACTTGCCCGGCTTGCCGATGTACGGAGCGATTGCCTGCGCGGCGGCGGCCTTGCCGTCGGCGGCGCTCGTGGCGGCCGTCGTGGCGGCTGCCGCGTCGGCGCTGCCGCTGGTGGTGCTGCTGGTGCTCTTGTCGCTGCCGCAGGCGGCGAGCGCGCCCGCGGCAAGCAGCGCCATGAAGAGCGCCACAACGGTCTTCGACCCTCTCGACATTCGGTCTCCTCCTCAGGGGGAGGCGAACGTATCACCATCTCTGTTTCGGATCAATCATCCTGTTCTGTATCCAGTTGAGGGTTTGGTGTGGGCACGTAAGCTTCATCGCATGTCTGACGACGTTGAGGCGGGAACCCGCGACGGCCAGAACGTCTCGCTGGTCTACGACCGGCTGCGCGAAGGGATCCTGCAAGGCACGGTTCCCGCGGGCGAGACGTCCCAGGTCTCGCTCGCCCGGGACCTCGGCGTCGGGCGCACGCCACTGCGCGAGGCGCTGCGCATGCTGCAGCACGAAGGGCTCGTCATCTCCGAGCCGAACCGCCGCCTCCGGGTGGCGGGGCTGACTCCGGAGGACGCCGAAGAGCTCTACATCATGCGAATGAGCCTCGAGGCCGCAGCGATCCGGATCACGGTGCCGACGCTGCACTCCGAGGGGATCGCCGAGCTCGAGGGGCATACCGCCCAGATGAACCACTACATGAGCCGCCGCGAACACGCCGGGATGCGCGCCCCCCACCGTGCCTTCCATGCGCGGCTCGTCGCCGACGCCGGCACGCGCGTGACCACGCTGATCGCGCAGCTCTTCGATCACGCTGAGCGCTACCGGGTCGCCTTCGGCGCCACGACCCCGGACATGTGGGAGCAGCGCAAGGCCGAGCACCGTGCCATCCTCGACGCCGCCTCCGAGGGCGACGCCGACCTGACGGCCTCCCTGCTGGTCGAGCACTACGCGCGCACCGCGGCCCTGATCTTCGAGGGGCTGGGCGGCGGTCATGACCCCCAGCGGCTGCGCACCACCATCGAGTCGGTCGCGCCGGGGGCCGGGGCGGCGCTCGACCGCTGACCCGGACGCCGGCGTCGGATCGACCCATCGCGTCAAGTGGATACACATAGGCACATCGTGCCCAATCATGTATGGTGTCGGCGAAGCCGCGGCTCTCCTGGCCGCTGCTCTGGCTAGGAGGACACTTGACCATCCACCGACGTTTCGCGCTCGGCATGTTCAGCGCCGAAGGCCTCGCTTTCCCGGGCCTCGTGCTCGAGGAACGCGTCTTCGACCTCGCGTCCCGCCTGGAGGGCGTCGGCACGGTCAGCGACCTGATCGCCACGTGGAGCGCCTCCATGCCGCAGCTCCAGGAGCTCGCCGACCGCCTCGGCGACGACGCCGGCGACCATCCCCTGGCCAGCCTCCGCGCCCTGCCGCCGGTCACGCCGAACGGCCAGATCTTCCAGGCCGCCGCGAACTACCGTCAGCACGTGCTCGAGCTGATGGCGGGGGCCGAGCACCGGGGCGACACGACGGACGGGCTGACGAGCGAGGAGCGCGACGAGGCCGCCGCAGCGCTCGACGAGCGCGCCCGGGACGGCTCCCCGTTCGTCTTCCTCGGCTCCACGCACGCGATGGTGGGCGCCGAGGACGACATCGTCCTGCCCGCAGGGTCCGAGCAGCACGACTGGGAGCTCGAGCTCGCGGTCGTCATCGGCGGGCGCGGCCGGCGCCTGAGCCGCGCCGACGCGATGTCGGTGATCGCCGGCTACACCATCTGCAACGACATCACCACGCGCGATGCCCTCTTCCGGCCCGATGCGCGGGCGCTGGGCCTCGACTGGCTCGCCGGGAAGAACTCGCCGACGTTCCTGCCGACAGGCCCGCTCCTCGTTCCCGCGGCCCACGTGGAGAACCCCATGGACCTCCACCTCCACCTGGCGGTGAACGGCCGGACCATGCAGGACGAGGCGACCGCCGACATGCTCTTCGACATCGCCGACCTCATCGCGCACATCTCGAACATCGCGGAGCTGCGACCCGGTGACCTCGTCCTCACGGGGTCCCCCGCGGGCAACGGCGCGAGCCACGGCACCTTCCTGCAGCCGGGCGACGTCATCGAGTCGTCGATCACGGGGCTCGGCAGCCAGCGCAATCACTGCGTCGCCGAGGCGCGGGACGCAGGCAGCGGTCACGCGCTCGCCGACGCCAGGGAGTCGCGGTCATGAGCATCGAGCAACGGCTCGAGGAGCTCGTCGCCAAGCAGGAGATCAGCGAGCTGCTGCTCGGGTTCACCGCCGCGCTCGACGCCAAGGACTGGGAGGCCTACGGGGACACGTTCGTCGCGGACGCCTCGTTCACGATCATGGGTCAGACGCGCCACGGCCGCGCCGCGATCGCCGCCGGCCCGGCTCGCGATCTGGAGCGCTACGCCCGCCTCCAGCACCTGAGCGCCAACCACCGGATCCGCGTCGACGCCGGCGCCGGCGAGGCGCAGGCCAGCCACTACCTGATCGGCGTGCACGTCCCCGACGACGCCGACCTCTCCCGGCACGCCGACATCGGCGGGCGCTACGACTGCCGCTGCGTCCGGACTCCGGAGGGGTGGCGCTTCGCCGACGTCGTCCTCACCATCCTCTGGACCGCGGGCGGGCAGTTCGCCATCGAGCACGCGCCCGACCCGGCCTGACGGCCACAGGCTTCAGTACTCCCGCGCCAGGACCCCGACCGCCTCCCGGTAGCGGCTGTTGTGCTCCTCCGCGTCGGTGTCTGACCGCATCTGCCCGTCGCTGAGATACACCGACGTCTCGACCACGTAGCGGCAGCGCTCGAAGCGCCGCTCGCCGAACCGGCGCAGGCCGTCGTCGACGGAGCCGCCGCGGCCGAGCTCCTCGGCCAGCACCAGCGCGTCCTCCAGGCACATCGCCCCGCCCGCCGCGAGATGCGGGGTCGTCACGTGCGCGGCGTCGCCGGCGACCACGACGCGGCCGCGGTGCCACGGCGCCGGGACCAGGAGCGCCTCGAGCGGACGGTAGTCGACCGTCCGGGGGCCTCCGATGGCGTCGCGCAGCTCCGCGGCGAGTCCGCCGAAGTCGCGCAGGTGCTCACGCATCAACTCCGGGAGGCGCTCCTGCGGCGGCCGCTCCCGCGTGTCGACCGCGACCAGGCAGAACATGTAGGCGGTCTCCGGGCCCGTGGGCGTCATCCCCGAGTGCACGTGCTCGTGGCCGTGGAAGAGGTAGCCGGTGACGATGTCCGGGGACTTGGGCACCACCGCGCGGAAGACGGCCTGGTGGCGGAAGGTGGGGTTCGCCGGGCCGAACAGGGCGTCGCGGGTGTGCGAGCGCCATCCGTCGGCGAGCACGACCACGTCGAAGCGCTCGCGTGCGCCGTCGGCCGTCTGCACGACCGCCCCGTCCCCGTCGGGCTCGGCCGACGCGACCTCGGTGCCCAGCGAGATCTCGACGCCGGCCTCCGCTGCCGCGGCCGCGAGGATGTCCTGCAAGGCGGGTCGCATCATCCCCAGCATGCCGGGGGCATCCACGCCGGCCATCGCACCCAGCGGGATCGCGCCGACGAACTCGCCCTCGAGGTCGGTCGTCACGATCTCCTGGATGGGGGCGCCGACCTCGAGGCAGGCCTCGAGCACCCCGAGCCGGGACAGCGCCCGCAGCGCCGGACCGAGCAGCGTGATCCCACTCCCCAGGGGCCGGAACACCGGCTCACGCTCGGCGAGGCGGACCGGGAAGCCCTGACGACTCAGCGCGATCGCGGCCGAGGTGCCGGTCACCCCGCCCCCGACGACCAGCACCCGAGGCGCGCTCATCGTGCCGGCTCCGCCGCGGTGAGGTGCAGCGCCTCACGCGCCTCGGTCACGGATGCGGGCCGGCGGTCGAGGGCGACCGCCACGCCGATGAGCCGTTCGACCAGCTCGCCGTTGCCGGAGGCGGGCACCCCGCGCCGCAGCATCAGGGTGTCCTCCATCCCGGTGCGCGCGTTGCCTCCCATCGCCAGGCCGATCGCGGTCATGGGGAGGTTGCCCCGGCCGATGCCGATGACCTGCCACACCGATCCGGCCGGGAGCCGGCCGACCATCGCCACGAGGTTCTCGGGCGTGGCCGCGGCGCCGCCCGAGACGCCGAGGACGATCGAGAACTGCAGCGGCTCGGGGAGCAGGCCCTCCTGCGCCAGGCGCAGCGCGACGTCCAGGTGGCCGGTGTCGTAGATCTCGAGCTCGGGGCGGATCCCCAGCTCGCCCATGCGCGACGCGAGCCGGCGGACCGCGTCGGGCGGGTTGCGGAACTCCCCCGCGCCGAAGGTCATCGAGCACACGTTCAACGTCGCCATGGCGGGGCGCGCCTCGACGAGCCGCTCGCGCTGCTCGAACGGCACCCCGAGGCCGACGCCGGTCGAGAGCTGGATCAGGACGTCCGTCCGCTCCTCGATGAGCCCGACCGTGCGGCGTGCGACCTCGAGGTCGGCCGTCGGCCGTCCGGCGGCGTCCCGGAGGTGCACGTGGACGACGGCGGCGCCGGCGGCCGCCGCCACCGCGGCGTCGGCAGCGATCTCCTCCGGCGTCGTCGGCAGCTTGGCGTTGTCGTCCTTGGTCGCGATGGGGCCCGTGAGGGCGGCGGTGATCACGGCGGTGCTCAAGTGGGCTCTCCGGGCTGCGGGTGTGTCAGGTGGCGCAGCAGCGTCGCTCGCGTCTCGGCCGGCGACCCGGCCGACCAGCGCCGGAAGCCCTGGCCCGTCTTCATCCCGAGGTGCCCTTGCTCCACCAGCTCGCGCAGCCGCGGCGACGGGCCGGGGGTGCGGTCGAGGTCGCTGATGATCTGCTCGTGGATGTCGAGGGTGAGGTCCAGACCGACGTAGTCCGCGGTCTCGATGGGCCCCATGACGGCCAAGCGCCGGCCGAAGCTCGCCTTGACGACGCGGTCGACGGTGTCCGCGTCGCAGACACCGTCGGCGACGAGGGCGAAGGCCTCGCGCCAGAGCGCGTGCTGGAGGCGGTTGCCGACGAAGCCCGGGACGTCCCGGCGCACGTGGACGGCCTCCTTGCCGACCGACGTGAGCAGCGCGATGGTCCGGGCGACCACGTCGGGCTCGGTGCGCTCCGCCTCGACGACCTCGACCAGCGGCACCAGGTAGGGCGGGTTCCACCAATGGGTCCCCACCACCCGGCCGGCGGTGGACAGCCCAGCGGCGATCCGGCCCACCGGGATGACCGAGGTGTTGGTGGCCAGAACCGCGTCGGCGGGCGCGCAGGACTCGAGCTCGGCGAACACCGCCCGCTTGACCTCGATCCGCTCGGGCGCGGCCTCGAAGACCCATTCGGCGTCGGCAACGGCGTCGGCGAGGGTGTCGCACAGGCCGATCCGGTCCGCGGGGCCCGGCGCGCGGCCGAGCGCCGTCAGGTTGGCCGCGACCCGCTCGGGCACGGAGGCCAGGACGCCCGCGTCCGGGTCGTGGACGCGGACGTCGTGGCCGCCCGCGACGAGGACCTGGGCGATGCCGTGGCCCATGAGGCCGCCGCCGAGGACGGCCACCCGGTAGGGCTTCACGGCGCTGCCGGATCGGCGGCCGCGGGCCGTCGTCCGGCTCGATCGCGGCCGATCATGCGCCCGATCGCAGACGCGCGCCCGGCCGTCCGCTGGTACTTCGACAGCCCGACCGCGAGGAGCAGCGCCACGCCGTTGAACAGGTCCGGGATCCAGATGGGCGCCCCTGCGAGCTGGAGGCCTTTGACGCCCGTCGCCAGCACGTAGGCGGCGACGATCGTGCCGGCGACGTTGTAGCGCCCGCCGCGAAACTGGGTCGATCCCAGGAACGCCGCCGCGAACGCGGGCAGCAGGTAGGAGGGTCCCGTCGTGGGATCGCCGGTGGCCAGCCGCGAGGTGGCGAGCAGGCCGGCGATCGCCGCGAGCACGCCGCACCCCGCGAGCGAGAGGATGATCACCCGGCCGGTGCGGACCCCGGCGAGCCGCGCGGCCTCGATGTTGCCGCCGGTCGCGTAGATGCGGCGGCCGGCGGGCGTGCGCTCGAGGACGTACCAGACGATCAGCCCCAGGACGGCCATGATGTAGACCGGGTAGGTGATGCCGACGATCTGTCCGGTCCCGACCTTCTGGAAGGAGGCTCCGAGGTCGAGGATCTGCTGGCCGCTGGACACCCAGGCGACGCCGGCGAGCAGCACGGAGCTCATCCCCAGGGTGGCGATGAACGAGTCGATGCGCGCGTGGACGACGAGCAGCCCGCTCACGATGCCGACGAGGCCGCCGGCCACGACGGTCAGCGCGATGGCGGGCGCGATGCCCATGTCCTGCTTGGAGAGCAGGTAGGCGACGAGGATGGAGGCGAAGCCGACCTCCGCTCCCACGGCCAGGTTGAAGAGCCCGGCGCTCAGCGCGAGGACCAGGCCGACGGCGACGATCGCGGTGAGTGCCTGGTTGTCGAGCAGCGTCCGGAAGTTGGTCGACGTCAGGAACGTGTCCGGCACCCACAGCGCGAAGATCACGAACAGCGCCGCGAAGATGTAGAGCGCGCTGATGTTGCGGAACGACAGGGAGCGCAGGAGGCGGCTCGAGCGGGTCGCGTCATCGGGCATGCCGGCCCTCCGTCTCATCCGGGTGCAAGGTCTCGGCGTCCGACCCCCCGAGGCTCGCCTGCACCATGCGGGCTTCGGTGAGCTCGTCACGGGACAGCTCCGCGACGACGCTGCCGTCGCGCATGACGATCACCCGGTCGCAGAGCAACGCGAGCTCCTTGGTGTCGGAGGAGGAGATGACCACGCCGGCGCCCTTGTCGGCGGCGCGGGCCACGAGCTCGTAGATCGATGCCTTGGCCCCGACGTCCACGCCTTGGGTCGGCTCGTCGAGCAGCAGCACCGAGGGCTCGTTGCGCAGCCACTTGGCCAGGACGACCTTCTGCTGGTTGCCGCCGCTGAAGAGGTCCATCCGGCGCTCGGGCTCTGCTGGGCGCAGCCCGACCTCGCCGACCCAGCGATCGCTCTCCGCCCGTTCGGCGCGCCCGTCGAGTCGTCCCATGAGCCGGCGCAGCGGCCGCAGCCGCGGCAACGTCAGGTTCTCGCGGACGTTCATCGTCATCACGGCTCCTTGCGCCCGCCGGTCGGCCGGGACGAAGGCCACGTCGCGAGCCACCGCGACGCGAGGGCTCCCGCCCAGGAGGTCCGCCGACCCGACGCGGACGGTTCCGCGATCACGGCGCACGGCGCCGAAGACGAGCCCCGCGACGTGCTCACGGCCGGAGCCGAGCAGGCCGGTGATCCCGACGATCTCCCCGGCCCGCACCTCGGCGTCGAACTCCGCGACCGTCCCGCCGGAGAGCCCGTCGACGCGCAGGACGGGCGCGCCACGGCGGCCGGTCCGCTCGACGCGCGCCTCCGTCAGCTCGCGCCCCACGATCATGTGCACCAGCGCCGCGCGGTCGAAGTCGCCGGCGCGGATGTCCGCCACGACCCTGCCGTCGCGCAGGGCGACGACGCGGTCGGCGATGTCCATCACCTCATCGAGGCGGTGGGAGATGAAGATCACGCCGGCGCCGCGCGCGGCGACGTGGCGGACGGCCTCGAACAGGCGGCCGACCTCGTCACCGTGCAGCGCGGCGGTGGGCTCGTCCAGCACGAGGACGTGGTCGTCGCGCTGCCACCCGTCGAGTGCCCTGGCGATCGCGACGATGGCGCGCTCCGCGGCGGACAGCATGGCGAGCGGCTGGGTCACGTCGAACGATGCGCCGAAGCGTGCGATCAGCTCGCGGGCCCGTCGTGTCTCGGCGCGCCGCGCCGCGGGCGCCAGCCCGAAGCTGCGGTGCGCGCGCCCGAGGTCGAGGTTCTCGACCGTCGAGAGCATGGGGATGAGCCCGAGATCCTGGTGGATGAAGTGCAGCTCGGACTGCGCCTCCGCACCGGTGAGGATCGTGCCGTCGGCGCCGCGCACCTCGATCTCGGCGCCGGGGTCGGGGTCGTGCAGGCCTGCGAGGATCTTGACCAGCGTCGACTTGCCCGAGCCGTTCTGCCCGACGACCGCGAGCACCTCGCCGGAGGCGACCTCGAGCTCCACGTCGTCGAGCGCGCGGAGGCCCGGGAAGCTCTTCGAGAGGCCGCGGACCCGTAGGAGCGGAGCGCTCACGCGCCGGTCTCCATCCGGAACTCCCCGGAGGGGTCCAGCATCGCGACGAGGCGGACGATGCACCCGTCGCCCTTCTCCCACCGCCACGGGAAGGCGGCGAACGTCACGCGCTTGCCGGTGACGGCATCGATCTGCCCGCCGACGTTCTCGAAGCCGATGATCCCGTTCGAGAGGAGCGCCCGGTGGCAGGGCTCCCACTCCGGGAAGTCCTCGGTCACGTCGCGGCCGCCCGTGTGCTCGGCGTACTCGTGGGCGATCCCCGGGATCAGCGGTCCGTTGGGCTGCACCCCGATCGCGGTGCCCAGCGGATGGTCGAGCGCCTGGCAGTCGATGCCGAACGCCTTGACCTTCTTGTCGCGCATCCACTCGCCGGCTTCCTTGTACGTGCCGGGGGACTCGACGAAGTAGCGGCGGCTGTCGCCGTAGTAGCGGTGCCATCCCGTGTTGACCACGACGATGTCGCCCTCGCGGATCTCCGGGGTGGCGTTCTCGAGGTCCTCGGCGGTGATGACCTCCCACTTCTCCTTCGGGATCGAGACCACGACCCCCGTCCCGAAGTAGCACGACAGCGGGACCTGGTCGGTGAAGGCCGCGCCCTCGACGACGTGCGCCGGGGCGTCCGTGTGGGTCGTGCAGTGCATGAACGTGGTGATCTGCTGGCTCAGCACCCCGGACTTCGCGTGGTAGTGGAAGCGCTCGATCTTGACGTCGGGGAAGTACGGCCACAGCGGGGCGTCGTGGCCGAACGGATGGGACAGATCGAAGAACTGCACCCCGGTGGCGGGGTCGGTCGAGGACGGAGAGCTCATTTGATCGCGATCGGGTTGAGGGGGCCGCCGACGGCACCCGTGAACGGGAGCGGCGCCGCGACGAGGAGGAACTCGTGGACGCCGTCTTCGGCGCAGTCGCGCGCCAATTCCTCCAGGTCGAACATCTCGCCGAACAGGACCCCGGCGTTGACGAGCAGCACGATGTGCAGCGGCTGGTACAGCGCGTCGGTCTCGTTGGGACGGACCTCGCCGCCCCACGTGTCGGTGGCGAACGCCGCCACCTCGTGCTCGCAGATGAACCGCGCGCTGCCCAGGGCGAGCCCCGGGGCGTCACCGCCGGTGTAGTCCCCCCAGCCCTGCTCCCGAGCCTGGCGCAGCTGCCCGGTCCGGATGAGCAGGATGTCCCCGCGGCGGATCTCCACGCCCTGCGCGGCAGCGCAGGCGGCGAGGTCGTCGCCGTCGATCCCCTCGCCGGCCTCGAGCCAGTCGATGCCGCGGAGGCGCGGGAAATCCAGGAGCACGCCGCGCCCGATCATCTGGTCGCGCATCGTCTCCAGCGCGCCGCGGACCGCTCCGGCGCTCGTGACGGACTCGACGCCGAAGCCGTTGTACATCCTGCCTTCGTAGAAGATGTGGCTGAAGGCGTCCCAGTGTGTGCCTGATTGCAGCGGCATGGTCACCGCGTCGTCGGCGTAACGCAGCCCGGCCAGGTGGTCCTGCGCGCCCAGGGCGATGTCGCCCCCGTCCTGGACCATGTAGTGGACCGGGTTGGTGCGCCCGAGATCGCCCTTCTGGGGCCCGGTGGCGTCGTAGGGCATCGCGCACGAGATGGCGCGCCCGCGGCGGACGAGGCCGGCGGCAGCCGCGATCGCCTCGGCGTCGATGAAGTTCAGCGCGCCGAGCTCGTCGGCGGGCCCCCACCGACCCCAGCGATTGCATGCGCGGGCCAGCGCCTCCACCTCTTGGAGACCCAGCTTCGTGGGCGACGCCGGCATCGCTCAGGCCCCGCGCGCGACGATCTCGTTGGTGAGCTCGCCCAGGCCGGTGGCGCGGAGGGTCACCACGTCGCCCGGCTGCAGCCAGCGGCCGCTCTCGACGGCGCCATTCTCGATCAGCGACCCGCCGGGCAGCGTGCCCGAGCCGAGCACGGAGCCGGCGGGCAGCCGGGTGTTGCGCCCGGCGTGGGCGACCATCTGGTCCCAGGTGAAGTACTGATCCTCGTTGGAGGTGCGGATGATCGTCTCGCCGTTGAGCTCGACCTCGGCCTCGACGCGCATCCGCCCGTTCTCGTAGCCGACCTCGTCCGGCGTGACGAGCCACGGCCCGATGCTGTTGGTGAAGTCCTTGGACTTGTGCAGGCCGAGCCCCACGCCGCTCTCCCGCCGCTGCACGTCGCGCGCGCTCCAGTCGTTGAGCAGCGTGAACGCCGCGATCTCGCCGTCGCCGCCGATCACGCCCGCGACCTCCAGCTCCAGGTCGAGCCATTCGACGCCCTCGGGGTGCGTCACCGGCTGGCCGGGCCCGACGAACGCGAAGTGGTTGCCGAAGTAGAAGGACGGCGCCTCGTACCAGTAGGCCGGGACCTGGTGCTCGGGGTCGTCGAGCACGGCGCTGAAGGTCCGCCTGGCGTGCGACTCGAACGTCATGAAGTCGCGATAGCTGGCCGGAACGGGCAGCGGGGACAGCAGCTCGACGTCGGCGAGCGCGTGCTCGGCGCCCGTTCGGTCGTGCCCGTGTCCCGCGAGCCAGGCCAGCGTCGACGGCGCGGCGAGCTCGGTGACGGCGTCGGCCTCGAGCAGCCCCACTCGCGGCCCCTGGTTGCCGTTCTGGAAGGTGACGATGCGCATCGGGATCTCAGTTCTCGACCAGTCGAGGAATCAGCGCGCCGATGTGGTCGCCCATCAGCGCACGTCGTTCGTCCTCGTCCATGGCGGCCAGCCCGGGCGCGGGATCGCCGTGCTCGGGCAGCGCCGCGTACGGCCAGTCCGTGCCGAACACGAGCTGCCGGAACGGCGCCACCGCGCGCGCCGCGGCGACAGGCGCCGCGGTGTTCGAGAGGCCGGTGTCGAAGAAGAGGCGACCGAGGTAGCCGTGCAGTCCGGCCGGGGCCTGGCGCGCACGCGCGGGTTCGCGGTCGGCCAGCGAGGCGAGGCGGTCGGCGAGGAAGGGGACCGCGCCGCCCAGGTGGGCCACCTGGAGGCGGAGATTCGGGCAGCGCTCGAGCGTTCCGGAGTAGACGAGGTTGGCGACCGCCCGCGTGGTGTCGAACGGGAACTCGTAGAGCCATTCGGGGTGATCGGGCAGGGCGAGTGGCGCCGCGGGGCTCGTGGGGTGCAGGAACACGTAGGCGCCGCGTGCATCGAGCGCGTCGAACAGCGGGGCCCACGCCTCGTCGCCGGGATAGATGCCGCCGACGTTGGAGAGCAGACGCACGCCGTCGAGCCCGAGGACGTCGAGTGCATAGGCGGCCTCCTCGATCGCGGCGTCCACGTCGGGGAGCGGGAGCACGGCCAGCCCGGCGAATCGGCCGGCGTCGGACGCCACGACGGACGCGATGTGCTCGTTGACCATGCGCGAGAGGTCGCGCGCGAGACCATCGTCGCCGAACGCCACGCCGGGCGGCGCGAGCGACAGGACCGCCGCGTCGATCCCGTGACGGTCCATGAACCCGTAGGTGGTCTCGAGGTCCCACGCGGGCTCGATCGTCAGCAGATCGCGCCGCGCGAGCTCCGCGCGGTAGTCCGCGGGGACCAGGTGGGCGTGGGCGTCGATCAACCGCACGTCAGTCCTCGAGGAACGCGACGACGCGTGCCGGCGCCGCGCTGGCGCGATGGAGACGCAGGGGGAAGCAGGCGACGGTGAAGCCCGTCGGGGGCAGCGCACCGAGGTTGGCCAGCCGCTCGAGCTGCGAGTAGTCGAGATCGGCCTGGTGCGCTTCCCAGAACACGCCGGCGGCGTCGGAGGCGAGCGCGTCGGCCGCCTGCAGGCGCAGTGGGCGATCCCAGCCCCACGCGTCGACGCCCATGACCCGCACGCCCCGGTCATAGAGCCAGTGCGTGGCGGCGGCCGTGGCGCCCGGTCCGCGGTCCATGTAGTCCGGCCGGCCGTAGTAGGCGTCCCGGCCGGTGCGGACCAGGACGATGTCACCCGGCTGGAGCTCGTGGCCGGCCGCCGCGATCCCAGCCTCCATGTCGGCTGCGTCAAGGACCTCGCCGTCCTCGCGCGCCGTTGCGTCGACGACGACACCCGGTCCGAAGAACCGCTCGAGCGGCAGCTCGTCGATCGTCCGCGCCGGCGCCCCCTGGATCGTCGAGTTGTAGTGGTAGGGCGCGTCGACGTGCGTCGAGTTGTGCGTCCCGAGGGTCACGCGCTCGCGGGTCCAGCCCTCGCCGTTGCGCAACAGGCGCGCCGGGACGCCGTACATCTCCTCGACCTCCCGCGCGCCGTCCTCGTGTGAGAAGTACTCGACCTCGTTCTGCATCAGGCCCATGACGCCCGGCGGGGTGCCCACGATGGGCACGGATAGATCGACGATCCGCATCGGTCTCAGGCGGGCTGGCGCAGGATCGCGTCGACCCCGCCCATCTGTCCCGGCAGCTCGGCGGCCATGTGCTCGGCGGCGTGGCCGAGCGCCTCGTCGGAGACCACGCGCATCTCGGCGTCGAGGATCCCGCGCGAGACGTCCTGGACGAGCTTGGCCCGGGGGTGGCGCCGCGCCGCGAAGGCGACGAGGGCCTCCTCGACCGGGCGGTCGGCCTCGAGCTCGTCGGCCAGCACGACCCCGTCCTCCAGGGCCATGCCGGCGCCCTGGGTGATGTGCGGGCTGCAGGCGTGTGCTGCGTCGCCGGCCACCACGATCCGGCCGCGGTGCCACGGCTCGGGCAGCAGGACCTCGCTCAGCGGGCTGTAGACGACCTCGGAGTGCGGGCCGAGCTGCTCGCGCACCTCGGCCGGGATGCCGTCGAACTGCGCCAGGCGGTCTCGCAGGAGGTCGGCGAGCTGCTCCTTCTCGTAGCGCTGGTCCTGGGGCTCCGGGGTGACGAGGAAGAGGTACATCTGCCGCTCGTTGAGCGGGATGTACCCGCCCTTGGCGTTGATGCCCTGGTAGATGCCCGACAGCCGCGGCGGCCCGGACCGCGGGACGGTCACCCGCCACACCGCATAGCCGGTGTAGACCGGCTTGTGCGTGTCGCCGAACAGCTGGCGGCGGATGCCGGACTTGATCCCGTCGAAGCCGACGACGAGGTCGTAGTCGCCGCTGCTCCCGTCGGAGAAGGTCGCGTGGACCGAGTCGCCGCGGTCGTCGAGCTCCTCGGCGGTGACGCCGTAGCGCACCTCCACACCCGCTCGCTTGACGGCGCCGATGAGGATGTCGTGGAGGTCGCGCCGCGTGAGCGCGATGTTCGCGGGCGTGTCCTCATCGCCGATGCCGCTGGGGACGTCGACGATCAGGTTGTCCTTGTAGTCCTTGAACCGCCACCCGTCGAACTCGTAGCCCGCGGCGATCACGTCGTCGAGGACGCCGATCGCCCGGAGCGCCCGCAGCGAGTTGCCGGGCTGGTTGATCCCGACGCCGAACACCGTGCTGTGCGGCCGGATCTCGATGACGTCGACGTCGATCCCGCGCTGCGCCAGCGCGGCGGTGGCGCCGAGCCCGCCGATGCCGGCACCGACCACGAGCACCTTCTTGACCTCTCCCATGGCTGCGTCTCCCCTCTAGTGGACGCTCTCGGCGGCCCACGGGTTCGCGGTGTCCTCGTGCACGTGCGCCTTGGCCTCGGCCGGGGGGAAGCCCTCCATCATCGACTGCGGGGCCGGGACGTTCTTGTAGAACGTGTTGGAGCCCTGCGCCGGCGTCCACTTGCGCGTCTCCCAGTCGGGCTCGTAGAGGCGGTAGCCGCCGGTGTTCACCTCGACGCGGGTGCCGCCCGGCTCGCGGACGTAGAGGTAGTCCTGCTCGCCCATCCCGTGGCGGCCGGGGCCGTACTCGATCGCCACGTCCGCGTTGAGCAGGATGTCCGCGGCGCGGAGCACCTCGTCGCGGGTGTCGACCCACCAGGCGACGTGGTGCAGCCGGCCGCCCATCCCGCTCTCGTCGAGGATCAGCCCGAGGTCATGGGACTTCTCGTTGTTCGTGACCATCGCGAACACCGCGACGTCGGCGTTGTCGAGGACCGTGTACTCGGTGAACGTGAAGCCCAGGACGTCGCGGTACCACTCGGCGTCACCCACCGGGTCGGCCGTCATGACGGTCACGTGGTCGATCTGCCGCGGCGCGATCCCGCGCGGGACGTAGCGCTGGGGGCGGTTCGGGTACGGCGAGCGCATGTCGGCCGGCGGCTCGTAGCGCTGCGTCTCCCAGAAGACCTCGTGCGCATGGCCGCCCGGGCCGTGGAATCGGTAGGACGGGCCGTGGCCGGTCTCGGCGTCCTGCCATGCGCCGGTCGCGCCCTTGTCCTCGAGCCGGGCGACGGCGGTCTCGAGATGCTCGGCACTCCACGCCCGCCAGCCGATGTGCGCCATGCCGGGCTGCGCGGCCTCCGTCAGCTTGAGGCTGTGATGGGACCACTCGCCCCACCCGCGCAGATAGATCGACTGACCCTCCCGCTCGGACTCTTCGAGGCCGAGCACGTCGCGGTAGAAGCGCACGGACGCCTCAGGATCCGGAGTGAGCACTTCGACGTGGGCGAGGTGCGCGAACAGGTGGTGCGACATGGCTCTCTCTCCTCCTCGGCAGGACTTCGTCGAGAATATCCAATTCAGCCTGAGATATCCAGTCCCGCATCGAGTCGACCGCGGACTCTTGGCCCGCCCGCGCCACGTGGCACCGATCGCCGCTCACCGCAGCGCGACGGATCGGGGCCGCGCGTCCCGGTGATGCGCGGTGACTTGGCGGCTGTGCGTGGCGTGACTAGGCTCGCCCGCCTATGGACTTCCTACGCGTGGGCGGCATCGCGACGCTTCTGAGCGCCGCCGTCGCCGTCGGCGCCCCGGCCGCCGGCGCGCGCGCCTCCGGCGACCCGGCAGACGCGCAGGCGATCAAGCGGCGGGCCACGCATCTGATCCAGCGCGCCGACCGCCTCGTGCGCCACGCCGACCCCTCGTGCGGCATCCGCTCGCCGAGCGGGAGCCTGCGCCTGGGCGAGGGTGGCGCCGGCCCGTTGGTGCGCTCGGTCCTGGGCGTGTTCCGGCGGCCGGCCACCGCCGAGGAGCAGGCGCTCGCGCTCGGACGGCTGGCGGACCGTGCAGGATCGTCGTACGGCGACGCGACGCTGCCGCGGGACGGCGTGCGCGTAGTCCGCGACGGCCTGCGCAGCGTGGTGCTGACAGCCCTGCGCGACGTCCCGTCGTCCGAGCCCGACCGCGCGACCTACGACCGCTGCACGTCGCTGCTGTCCCACGAGATCGCCCGGCTGGCGCCGACCGTGTCCCCGGCTGTGGCGGCGCGCGCGCGGCACGTCGAGCATGTGCTGCGGCGCAACGGGCGGCCGCCCGCACGGCAGCCGCGGAGCGAGGCCGTGCTCACCAGCGAGACGACCGCCCAGGGGTCTGCGGTCGTCGAGAGCGGCGTGATGAGCTTCGACCCTGCGCTCTTCCGGCGGACGGGGACGGCTGGGGCGTCGTCGGCGCGCGGTCGTACGCGCTGGACGTTCGTCGTCCCCGACGGCGTGGCGACGATCGACGCCACCTTCGGGCGGGTCGTCCGTCGCGGCGCCGGTCGGCCAGACGAGCGCGTGGCCGCGACCATCCGCCGCACGCTCACGGTCCACGACAACGTCGCGTTCGTGACCCTGGTGCATGGAAAGCCGGACGTGAGCTTCCCGCGCATGGTGTGGCGCGCCGCCGACGGCCGTGTGGTGCGCCGGCTGCCTGGGCCGTGAGGCGCACGGCGCTCGCGGAGGCGAGGCGACGAAACCAGACGGGCACCGGGCGGCGTGGTCGAAGGTGTGGCGGCCAGGAGCACGGGGGGCAGATCCTCGCCCTCGACGAGCTCCTCGTGCGCATGACCGAGAACCCGGTCTTCCGGCTCAACCGCGCGGTCGCGATCGGGACGACGCGCGGGCCCTCCGCCGGCTTGCCGGCGCTGGACGCACTTGCCGCGGATGTGCGTCTCGACACCCATCGGCTGCCCGCCGTTCGCGGTCATCTGCTCGAGATGGCCGGCGACCCTGCCGGCGCCCGCACGGAGTACCTGCGTGCCGCCCAGCGCACTCGGAGCGCCCCCGAGCGACGCTACCTGGAAGCGCGCGCGGCGCGGCTCTGAGCGTGCGCCGTCTCGGCTCGGGCGTGTCGAGCCCCGCCCGGATGGCTCGGACCTCCCGGACATGACCACCTCCAAGCCCACACCGTCAGGCCGACTCGTCGTCGCCGGTCCACGTCCAGCGAGGAACCTCTCGCAGCGGGTGGAGCTCAGCGTCGGTGCCGGCATTGGAGTTCTGCATGGCGACCTGTGAGCCGAACTCCACGTGGGAGCGGACCGCTTCGCGGAACGGCTCGTCGTCGGGCATGCCGGCCGCGTCGAGCGCCGCCATGTACAGCTCGACGAACCGTTGGCGCTGCTGCTCCGTGATGTGCAGGTGCCGGTGGACCGCGATCAACGCGTCCATGCCACCAAGCTCGCGCGTGAAGCGGTCGCGGCCGCCGAAGGATTCGGTGGTGAACGCCGTGAGGTGATCGACGTGCTGGGGCTGACCGTCACCGAACAGCGGCTGGAGCAGGGGATCGGCCAGGACGCCGGCGTAGAACAGCTCCTCGAGGTGGTGAAGCGCTTCCTCACCACCGGCGTGCTCGTAGAGCGACGGCATCGGCTCACCGTAGCGGTGCGTGGTGTCCGGCATCGTCACCATCGGCGCCCCGCCCCACCGCGTCCGGGAGCTGATCACCACCGCCGAGCATCTCGGCACCTGGTTCGGCGACGCCGGCGCCGAGGTCGACGCTGCGCCCTGGCGGCGACCTGCAGCTCCGGTGGACCGAGTACGGCACGGTCCACGGCCGGGTCGAGGCCGTCGAGGCACCGCATCGCTTCGCGTTCCGCTGGAGCATCCTCGGGGGGCGCAGCGACGACGACGCCTTCCGCGAGGCCGCCGCCACGCTCGTGGAGTTCACGCTCGCCGAGGCCGACGGCGGCGCGGGCACGACCGTGCGCGTCGCCGAGTCGGGGTTCGCCTCGCTCGACGCCGACGAGGCCGAGCGCGCGCGCCGCCACGCCGACAACACCAAGGGGTGGGGCCAGGAGCTCGAGGAGCTGCGGGGCCACGCCGAGCGGGTCGCGGCCTGAGCGTGACCGCGGCGGCGCCCGAGCCCGAGGTCTTCGCGGCGCTCGCCGACCCGACGCGCTGGGAGGTCCTGCGTCTGCTGGCGACCGCCGGCGACGGGAGCGCGACCACGCCGGCCGAGCGCATGCCGGTCAGCCGCCGGCGTCGGTGGCGCAGGCGTGGAACGCCCGCCTGGCTGCCCTGAAGCGGCTCGCCGAGACGGACGAGGGCTAGCCGGCGTCCGTCTCCGGAACCGAACGTCAGAGGTCCGGATCCATACGGGCGCGCTCATGCCACGTCTGGTCGCGGCCGTGGGGATTCGGACGTCGACGTGTCAACGGCATTGCGGGCCGGGAGGTAGCACCACGCCATGACGGCATCGAGCGCGGCCACGAGTGCGACGACGATCGAGGCCCGCGACATCGCTTGGACGAACGCCTCGCGCGCCGCGTGACTCGTGCGCCCAGCCTGCGGCTAGCGGTAGCCCTTGACGCGCGCGGCGAGGCTCAGCACGAACAGCGCGGCGCGCCCCAGCGGCCGCGGCAGCGCCAAGCGGAACTCCGATCGGTACTCCCGCAGCAGTGGCGCGGCCGCAACCGGCGTCAGCAGGCCGTGGGCGTCGGTCGGCCGCGTCTGACGGGCGGCGTGCAGCTCCGCCCAGAACTCGGCCGTGCGCAGCGCCGGGCGGGTCTGCCAGCCGGCGCGAGCCGGGGTCGCGCCGGTGTTCCACATCGTGTGCGGCGTGCCGCGCGGGATGTCCAGCGTCTCGCCGGCGTGCAACGTGCGGCGGATGCCGTCGAGCACGACGGTCAGCTCGCCGTCATGGATCGCGAAGCGCTCGTCCTGCGCGTCGTGGACGTGCGCGAGCGGGTGGTGGTCGCCGGGATCCCAGGTGACCTCGACCTCGAGGAGGTCGGGCGTGTGGCGCACGATCGTGACGTGCTCGGCGTCGTGGAGGTCATATGTCTCGGTAGCAAGCATCTTGATATCAAGTTACTTGTTCCCGAGCGGCCCGGCCACTACGGTTGACCGTACATGGATCAGATCGACGCGCTGGTGGGCCAATGGGGTGCGCAGGACCTCGACCTCGACCTGGAGACGATGGCGGGGGTGGCGCGGCTGCTCGCGGTTGCGCGGGCGATCGAGGCGCGGATCGCGGCGCGGGCCGCCCGCGCCGGGATCGACGTCGCCGAAGGCGACGTGCTCTTCACGCTGCGCCGCTCGGGGGCGCCGTTCCGGCTGTCGCCCAGCGCGATCTCGGCATCGCTGCTGGTGTCCTCCGGGACGCTCACGAACCGGCTCGACCGCCTGGAGCACAAGGGGCTGATCCGTCGAGTTCCGCATCCCACCGACCGGCGCTCCACGGAGGTGGAGCTGACGGCCACGGCCAAGCGGCTGGTCGACCGCGCGGTGCGCACCCACGTCGCCGACGAGCAGGCGATGCTGGCCGTCCTGACCGCCCGCGAGCAACAGCAGCTCGACCGCCTCCTGCGAAAGCTCTTGGGCCATCTGAGCCCGTGACAGCTCGGCGGGCGCGCTAGGTGCCTGCGTCGATCCCCGCAGCCTCGGCTCGCGGCGGCGGCGGAGCCGGGCCCGGGGTCCCTGCGGCCGCCGGCAGGCGCAGCACGAACCGTGCGCCCTGGCCGCCGCCGGCGTACGTCAGGTCTGGCCGTGACCTCATGCAGTTCCGGCTCGCCGCCTGAGGGCGCCGCGGCGCCCTCAGGCCGCGGCGCCCTCCCTGCGCTCAGCCGCGGATGACGGCCTTGGTCCGCATCAGGAAGTCGGCCAGGTAGCCATCGTGCGGGATCCCCGGCTCGATCCAGTAGGTCGGATGGTCCCCGAGGTAGACGTTGCTGATCGTCGGCTCGGCGACGAGCGCGTCCACCAGCTGCGCGTCGCGGGTCATCGCGGTGAGCACGAGGGTCTCCTTCAACGGCTCGAGCCCCGCCTCCGGCGTCCAAGGGGCGACCCAGACGCAGGGGAAGGACAGCTCGACGCGGGTCTGCTCGGCGCCGGGCCGATGGACCTGGTGCACGGCGGGCCGCAGCACGGCGCTGCCGTCGCCCAGCTCGTCGACGACGCCGTCGCCGCCCAGCCACGGCACGGTGCCGACGGCCTTCGCGAGCAGGTGGCGCTCGAGCTTCTGCGCGTCGGCGACGGGCACGACCGGCAGGACCGCGCGCTCGTCCTCCGGCGGCAGGCTGGGGAGGGTCGCGAGCCGTTCGGCGATCGCCTGCGCGACGGCGGTGGTGTCGCCCTCGACGAGGACCGCGGTGGTGTTCACGCACGCCCGTCCGCCCTCGTGGCTGATCGAGTCGACGATCACGTCGAGGTGCTCGCGCCAGTCGACGTCGGCGGTCAGCAGGATCTTCGAGCGTCCCGGCCCCTGCGGCAGCATCGTGGGCCGGCCGGCGTACTTGCGCATGACGTCCTCGCCGCCGTAGGCCATCGCCAGGTCGGCGTCGCGCAGGATCGCGTCGGCGGCGTCGTAGCCGGTCGGCAGGAGCACGACCTGGTCGTCGCCGAACCCGGCCGTGCGCAGCGCGGAGATCAGCCGATGCGGGGTGAACGGGTCGCGCCGGGACGGCCGCACGGCCACGCGGAAGCCCAGGGCCAGCGCCTCCAGCCAGAGGCCGTGGACGCCCGGGTGGTTGCCCGGCGCGTGCACCGCGAAGACGTCGCCCCGCCTGGTCCAGACCGCCCGGCCGGTGCGGGTCAGCGGGTCCCGCCAGTCGTTGACGGCCCCGGAAGGCCGGGCGTGCTGCACGCTGTGGTAGGCCTCGGCGGCGCTGCGGGCGATCGCGTCGGCGGCGGAGCGGACGACCGAGATCGGCATGCCGGCCGCGCGGCTGACGATGAACTGGTGGTCGACGGCGGGCACGCCGT
>JAXDGY010000237.1:0-2528 GCA_034664785.1 Solirubrobacteraceae bacterium | reverse complement strand
CGTGGGGTGCCCGTAGTTGCGTCGACTGGGGAGCTGGCAGGCGTGCACGTCGCCGGCGGACGGTCATGCCGACGACGGCGGCTCCGACGAGTGCGGCGAGCGTGAGGCCGTACGCGATGCTCGTGTCGTGCAGCCCGGCGTGCGCCACTCGCCCTCGTCAAAGAGCACCTCGCTCTTGAGCCGGTAGCCGGGGACGTACTCGGCGACTTCGCCCGCGCGCCGTTCGACCGCGGTCCGAATGGCCTCCCGATCCACCTCGCCGGCCAGCGCGGCGTAGACCGCGTCGCGCATCAGGATCGGCGGCTCGGCGGGGTTGAGAACGATGATCGCCTTCCCGTGGGCCGCCCCGCCGACCTCCCGGATCGCCCGCGATGTCGTCTCCGCGAACTCGTCGATGTTTTGCGCGCGTCCCCGGCCCAGCGGAGCGGCTGGCGATCGTGGCGACGATCTCGGCGTAGAGGACGTCCTGCTCGGAGGCGATCGCGTCGACGATCGGCACCGTCGCCTGCCCACCGCAGGTGACCATGTTCACGTTGGGCGCCCCGAGGTGGTCACCGAGGTTGACCGACGGCACGACGTACGGCCCCACCGCGGCCGGCGTGAGATCGATCGCGTAGAGACCCGCCTCAGCCAGGCGCGGCGCCGAAGCGGCGTGGACCTTGGCTGCCGTCGCCTCGAAGACGATCGGAGGTGGGTCCGAAAGCCCCAGCAGCCAGTTCACACCCTCGTGGGTCGTCTCCAGCCCGTAGTCGCGCGCTCGGCGAAGCCCCGCCGAGTCGGGGTCGATTTCCACCATCGCCTGCAACTCGAGGACCTCGGAGCGACGAAGCTTCTCCATCAGGTCGGTGCCGATGTTGCCCGTGCCGATCACGGCGCAGCGGATCCGCTCACTCATTCATTGCTCCCTTGAATACAACGCGACCGCTGCGATCGGCGGCGATCACCTCGGCCGCACGACCGACGACCGCGCCGTCAATGGGTCATCTGCGATCTATCTCAGCGCCGGCCGCGGCCGGCGCCAACCGCTATTCGCGTGTGGCGAACGCCGCCGCGCTACTCGACGAGAGCAGGGCTACGAGTTGTGTTGCTGCTGTGTCTACGAGAACCCCGGAGGGGGCTGGCTCTGCCACAGCGAGGGATCGCCGCGATCGCCGCTTGGCGAGGAGGGAAGCGCTGGCGAATGACTCGCTGTGGTGAGCCGATGCATCCACCCGAATGAGACGGCGCGGCGCTCGCTGTCCTTCTAGCGCCCTCGGTAGGTCGCCTTGCCGGGCCCGTCGCGCAGGAACGAGGCAACTGCCCCGCGGAGATCCTCGGTCGCAAGGAGCGGGCTTGAGACCTCAGGCACGAGCGCGTCGGCCGCGTCGACTCCGTCGCGGGCGGCTGTGCGCACCAGTTGCTTGGTCGCCGCGTGGGCGAGCGTCGGACCGTTGGCCAGCCGCTGCGCGAGCGCGCGTGCCTGCTCGGCGAACGCGGCGTCGGGCCACACCGACGTGACGACGCCCCATCCCTCAAGTGTCGAGGCGTCGAACAGCTCGCCGGTGTAAACAAGGTGGCGGGCGCGAGCGGGACCGGCCCGTTCGGCCAAGCGCTGCGGTCCGCCCATCGACGGCGTCAAGCCGACGACCGTTTCCACGAGCCCGAAGCGGGCGCTCTCGGCCGCCACCAGCAGATCGCAGGCAAGGGCAAGCTCGAACGCCGCCGTCAAACACAGGGCGTGCGCGGCGAAGACCGTCGGGCACGGCAGGGCCTCGAGCATGCCCAGCGTGGCGAGCAGCCGCTCCCACAACGCGGCCCCTCGCCCGGGTGTGATGCCCTCGAAGATGTGCACGTCTACGCCGGCGGAGACCACGCGTCCGCGCGCGCCGATCAGCAGGCCGCGCGGCGGGTCGTCGGCGAGCGCGCGAACTGCCGCCTCCAGCGAGTCGAAGAGCTGCTCGTCGAAGAGGTTGAGATCACCATGGTCGAGGGTGAGGACCGCAAGTGGGCCCTCGTCACTGCGCACGAAGGACATCGGGTAATCCTGCCCGATCCTGGGAGTGCGCCCCCCATCCCCGCAACGAGCCCGCACATCGACAACTGCTCGATAACCGCTGTCGCGACCGTGCGCCACGGCGACGAGGCGACACCTTCGACCGCCAGCGGCAGCCACGATCCGGCGTGCGGCGCACGATCCGCAGCAGCCGCTGGCCCTCCTCGTTGCTGATCTCGCGCAACGTCACACGGGCCGCCACAACGACCGTCCCCTCGGCACGATGACCATCCCCAGGGATTCGCCGCCACCCTCACAGCTCCTGGGTTATGCAAACCCGGCAACGTTGCCGGGTGCACCACTAGCCGGGGAGGGGGATGGCGGCCGCGACGAGGGTGCCGCTGTCGGCCGGGCTCTCTACGCGGAGCCGGCCGTCGAGGGCGGCGAGCCGGTCTGCCAGCCCGAGGAGCCCGCTGCCGTCGGGCCGGGCGCCTCCGATGCCGTCGTCGCGCACGTGGACCGCGAGCGTGCCGTGCTCGATCCGCGCCGTCACCTC
>JAXDGY010000236.1:0-3194 GCA_034664785.1 Solirubrobacteraceae bacterium | reverse complement strand
CGCGAAGACGTCGGGGTCGAAGGGCATGCAGGTCTACGTCCCGCTCGACGGCAAGGCGACCTGGGCGGACACCAAGGGCTTCTCCAAGGCGGTGGCCGAGCTGCTCGAGCAGACCGAGCCGGGCCTGGTGGTCTCGCGCCAGACCAAGACGATCCGCAAGGGCAAGGTGCTCGTGGACTGGAGCCAGAACGACGAGCACAAGACCACGGTCAACGTCTACTCGCTGCGCGCCCGCGAGCGTCCGACGGTGTCGACGCCGCTCACCTGGGACGAGGTCAGCGACGCCCACGAGGCCGGCGACGCCGACCGCCTGCAGTGGACCGCAGAGCAGGTCGTGGCGCGGGTGGAGCGCCTCGGGGACCTGTTCGCGCCGGTGATCTCCCTGCGCCAGCCGCTGCCGCGCCTGTGACCGCCACCGGTGGCTAGGGCCCGGCGCACAGGGCCTGCAGCACGCCGAGCGCGTCCTCCGGCCGGGTGCGCATGAGCGCGAAGGCGCGCGTGGCGTGGTCGACGTCCTCGAGGGAGACCTCCTGGCGCTCGACGCAGAAGCGGGCGATCCAGCGCACCGCCGCCCGCTCGTAGCGCTCGGGCTCGCGATCGCGCAGCAGGACGCACACCTCGAGCGCGTCGTCGAGGCGCACGGACGGCAGCTCGGCGGCCGCCGTGCGGATCAGCGTGAGATTGCCGGTGGCGAGCGCACGGCGGAAGCGGGCGTAGGGGGAGCCGGCGGATGACACGAACGCATGTTCGCATCGACGTCAAGAACCATGCATCGTCCGACCGACTTGTTTCAAACGGACTAGCGCCGGCGTTGACCGATGGTTGATACTGCCCGCCATGGGTCCCCGCTCCTGGCGCGTCCTCGCGCTCATCCTCGTCTGCTCGCTCGCCATCCCGGTCGCCGCCCAGGCGGCGGCCAGGTCGAAGGCGAAGTCAGCCAAGACGCTGCGTGTCTACCGGCCTGCCGCGCAGCCCGGCGTGCAGCACCTCACCTACAAGTTCGGCCCGATCCACATCACCCCGGGCCAGAACACGATCGACATCGCGCCGAACGACCTGCGGCCGAAGGTCCCGGGCTACATCACGAGCTTCAAGCCGAACCTGAAGCGCCCCGACGGCAGCGTCCCGGCCGTCGACGTGATCCACCTGCATCACGGCGTCTGGCTCGTCAACGGCGCCCCGACCTGGGCCGCAGGTGAGGAGAAGACGGCGGTCGACGTCCCCAAGGGCTACGGCTTCGCGTACAAGCCGAGCGACAAGTGGCTCATGAACTACATGATCCACAACCTCACGCCCAACCCGGACACGGTCTACATCACGTACGACATCGACTTCATCCCGGCCACGGCCCCCGAGGCCCAGGGCATGACGCCGATCCACACGCAGTGGATGGACGTCGAGGGGATCACGGCCTACCCGGTCTTCGACGCGCTGCGCGCCTACGGCAACAAGCGCGGGCTGTACACCTACCCCGACATGGCGCCGACCGACCCGTACAAGGGCGGCCGGAAGCGCAACCTGTGGACCGTCCCCAAGGACCTCTCGGTCGTCGGCACCGCCGGCCACCTGCATCCGGGTGGCAAGGAGACCTTCCTCACGGTGACCCGTGGCGACAAGACCGTCCGGCTGTTCACCTCCAAGGCCCACTACTACGAGCCGGCCGGTGCCGTCTCCTGGGACGTGTCGATGGAGGCCACGCCGCCGGGCTGGAAGGTCGCCCTGAAGAAGGGCGACGTCGTCGGCGTCCACGGGACCTACGACGTCTCCAAGGCCTCGTGGTACGAGTCGATGGCGATCATGCCGGCGATGGTGACCGACGGGCCGTCGGGCGGGGTGGACCCGTTCCAGCAGAACACGGACGTCCAAGGCGTGCTCACGCACGGCCACCTGGCGGAGAACGACCATCACGGCGGCGCGGCCCTCGGCCTGCCCAACCCGACCAAGGTCCTCGACGGCCCGGTGGCCAGCAAGCAGCTGACCATCGAGGGCTTCGTGACCTCACAGGGCGACCTCTCCGGCGACTCGGGGCTGAGCCGGCCGCCCGTGGTCCAGCAGGGCCAGAGCGTCTCGTTCCTCAACGTCGACGCCAAGGACAACATCTACCACACGATCACCGCGTGCAAGCAGCCCTGCAACAAGGAGGCGGGCATCGCCTACCCGATCGCCGACGGGCCGGTGGACTTCGACTCGGGTGAGCTGGGGAACGGGCCTCCCGGCTTCACCGCGGCGGCCAACCGCACGACCTGGTCGACGCCCACCACCCTGAAGGCGGGCACGTACACGTACTTCTGCCGGATCCACCCGTTCATGCGCGGGGCCTTCCGGATCAAGCAGTAGGTGCGGGAGGTCGCGATCCGCGACGACGTCATCCGCCTCGGCCAGCTCCTGAAGCTGGCCGGGGTCGTTGACTCCGGCGCGGAGGCGAAGGAGGTGCTCGCCACCGGCGCGGTCCGCGTCAACGGCGAGGTCGACGGCCGCCGCGGGCGCCAGGTGCGGCCCGGCGACGTGATCGACTACTCAGGTCCCCACGCAGGCGCGGGCGACAGGTGGACGACCTTCGTGGTCGTGACCTCGTCGAGCAGCTCCGGGCCGTAGCCGAACCCCAGGCCGCTGGCGCCCTGGGGCTGCGCCGCGCCGCCGGGCGCACCGCCGAAGACGGCGTTCACCTTCACCGTCCCGGCGCGCAGGGTCCGCCACGCGCGCTGCGCGTGTTCCTGCGACGGCGTGAGCACCGTGGCGGCCAGGCCGTAGGTGGTGGCGTTCGCGGCGTCGAGCGCGGCGCCGAAGTCGGGCACGACCTCGATGGCCGCGACCGGGCCGAAGGTCTCCTCGGCCATCACCGCCATCGTCGGCGTGCAGCCGCCGAGCACCGTCGGCGGGTAGAAGCAGCCCGGGCCGTCCGGCGTCAGGCCGCCGGTCAGGAGCTCCGCGCCGCCGTCCACGGCGTCGCGGACGTGGCGCTCGACGACGGAGCGCTGCGCCGGGTCGATCATCGGGCCCATCTCGGTGCCGGGGTCCAGGCCCGGGCCGACGCGCAGCGCCTCCGCGCGCTCCACCAGCGCGGCGGTGAAGGCCGCGGCGACGCCGGTGTGGACGTAGATCCGCTCGACCGACGTGCACAGCTGCCCGGCGGTCGCGAACGCCCCCGGGGCGGCCTGGGCGGCCGCCCAGGCAGGGTCGACGCCGGCGTCGAC
>JAXDGY010000235.1:0-5832 GCA_034664785.1 Solirubrobacteraceae bacterium | reverse complement strand
CGGTAGTCCCGCTCGATGCCGACCCGCTGCAGCCCCGCCGCGAGCGAGCCGCCGACCAGGGCGAGGTCGATCCGCAGCCCGAGGCCGCGGTGGAAGTGCCCCTGCCGGTAGTCCCACCACGTGAACTGCTGGGCGTCGGGCCCGTGCAGGGCGACGTGGGCGTCGACGAGCCCGCCCTCGTCCAGCATGCGCCGCAGGCGCGAGCGCTCGTCCTCGGTCACGTGCGTCGCGCCCTGGAAGGCGACGGGGTCGTAGACGTCGATGTCGGCGGGGGCGATGTTGAAGTCGCCGGCGAAGAACGCGTCGCGCCCGCGCAGGGCGGTCATCCGGGCGATCATGGCGTCGAGGAAGTCGAGCTTCTCGGCGAAGGTGGGCGAGCCCACCGCGCGGCCGTTGACCACGTAGGTGCTGGCCACCCTGATGCCGTCGACGTCGGCCTCCACCCAGCGGGCCTCCTCGGGACGGGCCTCGCCGGGCAGGCCGCGCACCGGGTCGGTGAGGGCGAGGCCGTCACGGGCGAGGATCGCCACGCCGGCCCAGCGTCCCGCCGAGTGGTGGACGGCCGCGTAGCCCGCGGCGGCCAGCTCGTCGGCGGGGAAGGCCTCGGGCTCGGTCTTGGTCTCCTGCAGGCAGACCACGTCGGGCGCGTGCTGGTCGAGGAACTCGAGCACGCGGGGCAGGCGGATCTTCAGCGAGTTGACGTTCCAGGTCACCAGGCGCATGTCGCGCCTCCTCAGCGCCCGCGCCAGTGCGGGTCGCGCTTCTCGGCGAAGGCGCGCACGCCCTCCGCGAAGTCCTCCGAGGAGAAGCACGCGCGCCGCAGGGCGATGAGCTCGGCCTCGACGTCCGCGGGGAGGTCGCCCTCCGCGCTGAGCAGGGCGCGGAGCACGCGCTTGTTGCCGGCGATGCTCAGCGGCGCGTTGCCGGCCAGCGTGACGGCCCAGTCCAGGGCGGTCGCGTCGAGCTCGTCGTCGCGCACGACGGCGTTGATGAGGCCCCAGCTGTCGGCGCGCGCGGCGTCGACGTACCGCCCGAGCAGGAAGAGCTCGCGCGTGCGCGACTCGCCGATCACGTCGAGGAACCGCCGCAGCCCGGTGTGCGAGTAGACGAGCCCGAGCCGGGCGGGCGGCATGCCGAGCCGCACGCCGTGGGCGGCGATCCGCAGGTCGCAGTGGACGGCGAGCTCGAGGCCGCCGCCGATCGTCGGCCCGCCGAGGGCGGCGACGACGGGCAGGTCCGTCGCGGCGAGCGCGTCGAGCGCCGCGGTGAACGGGTGCGCCACGAGCCGCTCGGCCTCGCGGGCGAAGACGTCGGGCGGGATGTCGGCGATGTCGTAGCCGGAGGAGAACATGCCGTCCTCGCCCGTCAGCAACAGGGCGCGGGCCCCGCGGGCCGGGGCGGCAGCGACCTGCTCGGCGATCGCATCGAGGATCGGATGGTCCAGCGCATTGTGCTTGGCCGGGTTGGAGATCACCAGCCGCAGGACCCCGTCGGCCGGCTCGTCCAGCTTCAGCTGCCCGGGCATCGCGCGGGCACCCTAGTCACTCCAGCACGACGAGGACGTCGCCCTCCTGGACGGCCTGGCCCTCGGCGCAGCGGATCTCCGTGACCGTCCCGGCGTCCTCCGCCTCGACGGGCATCTCCATCTTCATCGACTCGAGGATCACGACGGTGTCGCCCTCCTGCACGGCGTCGCCGACCTGGCACTCGACCTTCCACACGGTGCCCGTGATGTGGGCCTCGACGTCCGGCACCCGGACCTCCCTCTCGTGACGATGGACGGCCTGGCACCATAGCCGCCGCGATGGATGCGCCCGTCCCGTTGATCGCCCTGGTGCTCGCCCGCGGTGCGGGTGCGCGCCTGGACGGCACGGTGACCGCCCTGGAGCGGACGCTGCCCGGGCTCCGGATCGAGCTCGCGCTGCCCTCCGGCGGCCCCGGCGGCCGCGGGCGCGACGCCACGCTGGCCGCGCGCCGCATCCTCGACGCCGTGCTCGTCCCGGACCCGCCGCTCGTCCTGCTCTGCCCGGGGGACGCCGGCCCGGAGGCGGGCGAGCTCGTCGCGCTGGTGGCCGCGGTGCGCCGCGACGAGTGCGACGTGGCACTCGCGCGGGGCCCGCGCGCCGACCGCGGGCCGGCCGCCGGCCTCGCGCGCGTGGCGCTGGCGCGGCTGGCGGGCCGGCGGGCGCCGGGCGCGGTGCGCGGAGCCGTCGCCGTCCGCGGGGGCGCCCTGCCGGCGATCGTGCCGTTCGCGGACGGCGAGGCGCTCGAGCTGGGGCTGACCGTCGACGCGCTGCGCGCCGGCCTGCGCGTGGCCGAGGTCGCGGTGGACGTGCCGCCCGCTGCCCGCCGTGGCCTGGCCGCCGAGGCGCGCGCGGTCGCCGACGTGGGCGCGGCCGCGCTGCGGCGCGGCTGACGCGACGACCTCGTGCGGTGCGCCACACCCCCGACCGGCGGGCGGGTCGGGCGCCCCCAGGTTCCGACCGGCTGTCGGTCGTGGCGCCGGGGGGCCGCACGTAGGTTGTGGCCATGTCCTGCACGGCAGAACAGCGACCGGCCTTCAGCGTCTCCTCCTGCGACGAACTGGCCGGCCGCATCGTGCAGGTCCGTCGCCGGAGCGCCCTGACCCAGTGCTCCGACGGCATGGCGGTCCTGCCCGGGCTTGCCCGGGCGGGCGTGGATCTCCCCGCGTGTGACGCCGCCGAGTGGTGATGGTGGCCGGGGCCCGAGGGAACCTGCGGACGGGGACGGGACAGCCCCGTCCGCAGGCCGGCCCCGGCCGCTCACCACAGGACGGTGACGCGGCCCCCGCGCCGCGCGGGCCCGTGCCCGGGGAGAAGCCGGTGCGGCCGTTCAGCGCCGCACGCGATCGCCTCGCCCGGTGCGCGCCGTGGCGCGGCGCGCGGAGCCCGCGCTCGCCGCGCGGCTGACGCCGCCCGCGCCCCGAGCGCGGCGCGCGTGGATCCACCGCTGACGGGTAGGCTCTCGACATGACGGAGGAGAAGCTCGCGCCGATGAAGGCGCAGGTCTACCGAGACCCACGTCCCAAAGAGCACTTCGACCGCTTCCACCACCGCTCCCGGACCCGCAAGCCCAACTGGGTCTACGAGCTCGTCCGGCTGGTCACCTCGATCTACGCGTACACGTTCTTCCGCGCGCGCTGCATCTCCTCCGAGCACGTGCCGGCGTCGGGCCCGGTGATCCTCGCGCCGAACCACTTCTCGTTCATGGACCACTTCTTCGCCGGCGCGTTCATCCGGCGCAAGGTGCGCTTCATGGCCAAGTCGCAGCTCTTCAGCGTGCCCATGCAGTGGATCTACTCGCCGGGCGGCGTGTTCCCCGTGCGCCGCGGGTTCCGCGACGAGGAGGCGTTCGTCACCGCGAACAAGGTCCTCGCCGAGGGCGGGACGGTCTGCATGTACTGCGAGGGCGGCCGCTCGCGCACGGGCGCGCTGGCGGAGCGCGCACGCCCGGGCATCGGGCGCCTGGCGCTGGAGTCGGGCGCCACCGTGGTGCCGATGGCGATCCATGGCTCCTCGAAGGTCCGCAACTGGAAGAAGCTGCAGTTCCCGAAGGTGACCGTCCAGTACGGCCGCCCCTTCCGCTTCGAGCCGATCGCCGAGCCGAGCCGCGAGGAGCAGCAGGCCGCCGCGGACGAGGTCTTCGCCTCGATCAAGCAGCTCTACGCGGGCCTCGAGCAGCACGGCCGCAAGGGCGTCGTCGCGCGCGTGCGCCAGGAGCGCCGCGCCGCGCGCCGCGCCAAGCGCGCCGCACCGGCCTGATCGCGGCCCGGCAGGTGTGCCAGGGCGGTGTGACGGACGACCGGGCCGGCATCCGCTCGGAGGTCGCCAGGGTCGAGCCGGGCGACGAGCTCGAGCGACGGTGCGGGACCTAGCGCCGCACGTCCTCGCAGTCCGCCGCGACGACGTCGGTCACGTCGGCGAAGACCACGTCGTCGCCGGGTCCGCAGGCCACCCGGTCGACGCCGCTCCCCGGCCCGGCGACGTTGATGCGGTCGTCGCCGTCGCCGCCCTGGACCACGTCGTCGTCGAGGTTGCCGAAGATCTCGTCGTTGCCCGGCCCGCCGTCGAGCTGGTCGTTGCCGCGGTCGCCCGTGATCGCGTCGTCGCCCTCGTTGCCGAGGATCACGTCACCGTCGTTGCGGCCGTGCATCGAGTCGTTGCCGGGGCCGCCGTGCAGCACGTCGGTGCCGTTCTCCCCGTCGACGTAGTCGTCGCCCTCGGCGCCGAAGAGCTCGTCCGCGCCGTCCGCGCCGAGCATCGTGTCGGCGGCGGCGGTGCCGACGAGGACGTCGCCCAGCGCGGTGCCGCGGATGACGTTCGACGTCGGCGGCGCATCCGTCGCCGGCTCGGCCGCGACGGGGACGACGGTCTCGCAATGGCTGAGGTCGTCGCGCCGCGGGGCGTCGGCCTCGACGTAGACCGTGTCGCGGCCGGTCCCGCAGTCCACGACGTCGCGGTCGCCGTCGGCGACCCGGATGACGTCGGCGCCGCGCCCGCCGGACACCTGGTCGGCGCCCGGGCCGGCCACGAGCTCGTCGGCGCCGTCGCCGCCCGACACGCGGTCGGCGCCCGAGCCGCCGTCGAGCCGGTCGGCCCCCGTGCTGCCGAACAGCTGGTCGTTGCCGGCGTCGCCGCTGAGGGCGTCGTCGCCCTCGCGGCCGAAGATGTGGTCGCCGCCCGTCCCGCCGTCGAGCAGGTCGTTGCCGACGCCGCCGTCGATCGTCTCGCTGCCCGGTCCGCCGAAGAGCTGGTCGTCTCCCTCGCGGCCGAGGACCGACTGGTCCGAGCCGCGGCCGCCGTTGACGTAGTCGTTCCCCTCGCCGCCGTCGAGCAGGAGGTCGTTGCCGAACCCGCGCTCGTCGATCTTGTCGTCGCCGGCGCCGCCGAGGATCGAGTCGTCGCCGTCGCCGCCGTCGAGGTAGTCGCCCTCCGTGCCGCCGTCGAGGCGGTCGTTGCCCGTCCCGCCGAACAGCGCGTCGGCGCCCGCCCCGCCGAGCAGGCCGTCGTTGCCCGCGCCGCCGCTGAGGCGGTCGTCGCCCTCGCCGCCGTCCAGCGCGTCGTTGCCGAGCCCGCCGCCGAGCTGGTCGTTGCCCGGGTCGCCCTCCAGCACGTCCGCGCTGCGGGCGCCGGCCAGGACGTCGTCGCCGCCCAGGCCCACGAGGCGGTCGTCCCCGCGCGTGCCCGTGATGCGGTCCGGGCCGTCCGTCCCGGTGCGCACGGCGAGGCCGGGCTGCACCGCCACGCCGGACGGGCCGGCGCCGGCGGGCAGGCGCTGGGCCGTCAGGCGCCGGAGCGAGAGCTGGCTGACGACGGAGACGGTGCCGGCGCCGCGGTCGGCGACGTAGATGCGCGTGCCGTCCGGGGAGGCGGCGGGGAAGCCCGGGCCGGCCCCGGTCGCCACCCGCGCCCGCTCCCGCCGGGCGGACAGGTCGACGATGGAGGTCACCCGCTTGCCCGCCGCGGCGCCCGCGACGGCGAGCCGGCCGTCCGCGGTGATCGCCACCCCACCGCCCACGCCGCGTCGCAGCGCGATCGCCAGGCCGGCGTGCCCATCGGCGGCGTCGACGGTGACCAGCCGCGCGGCGCCCGTCCGCGGCGCCACGGCGAGCACGCGCGCCAGGCGGCCCGTGGGCCCGAAGGCCACGCCCGTGGCGCCCGCCAGGCGGACCCGCCGCAGCAGCCGGCCGCGCGTGAGGTCGACCACGCCGACGTGCGCGGCGTCCAGGACGACGACCGCGCGGGTGCCGTCCGCTGAGACGGCCAGCGGGCCCGCGCCCCCCTTGCCCAGCGCGATGCTGCCCGCGACCCG
>JAXDGY010000234.1:0-3087 GCA_034664785.1 Solirubrobacteraceae bacterium | reverse complement strand
GGCGCGGCGTGCGCCAGATCGGCGAAGAAGCGGCCGAGGCTCTGCTGGGTGGAGGAGCGCCCGACGTGGTCGCGCTCCAGCCCGGCGGGCACCGCAGGCGGCGCGACAAGCGGGGCCTCGGTGCGCTCGAGCCGCTCGGCCGCCGCCACGCATGCGCGCGCCTCGTCGCTCCCGGCGGGGAAGGGCAGCCACGGCCGGTCGGCGTCGGCCCCCAGGTCCGCCGCGAGGGCCCGCCACTGCTCCGTGGACAGCAGCGCGGAGTGGTTGGCGGGATGGCCCTCGGTCGGCAGGCCGTACGCCTTGATCGTGTACGCGAAGACCACCGACGGGCGGTCGGTCACCACGTCGGCCTGGCGGTAGGCGTCGAGCAGCGCCGCGAGGTCGTGGCCGCCGAGGTCGCGGATCGCCGCGCGCAGCTCCGCGTCGTCGAGCTCGCCGATCAGCCGCTCGACGTCGCGGTGCCCGCGCCCGGAGCCCGGCAGCTCGGCGCGGAGGGCGGCGTCGGGCAGGCGCAGCAGGTGCTGGTACTCCTCGTTGGTCATCCGGTCGATGCGCCGCCGCAGCGCGTCGCCGCCCTCGCGCGCGAACAGCTCCTGCAGGCGCCGGCCGTACTTCACGGTGACGGTGTGCCAGCCCGCCGCGGAGAACATGGCGGCGATCCGTCCGGCCGCGATGTCGGGGACGATCCGGTCCAGCGACTGCCGGTTGAGGTCGACGATCCACAGCAGCTCGCCGAGGTGCGGGACGACCGGGTCGACGACGGCCTCCCAGATCGCTCCCTCGTCCAGCTCCGCGTCCCCGAGCAGGGCGACCTGGCGACCGCCCCGCGGGACCTCGAAGTGGCCGGCGACGTAGCGGTGCGCGATCGCGCTCCAGACCGTGGCGGTCGCCCCGATGCCCACCGAGCCGGTCGAGAAGTCGACGGGGTCCGGGTCCTTCACCCGGCTCGGGTAGGACTGCAGGCCGCCGAACGCGCGCAGCTGCGTCAGGTAGCGCTCGTCGAGGCGGCCGAGGAGGTAGTTGATGGCGTGCAGCACCGGCGCGGCGTGCGGCTTGACCGACACCCGGTCCGGCCCGCGCAGGTGGGCGAACCACAGCGCGGTCATGACGCTGGCCATCGACGCGGACGACGCCTGGTGGCCGCCGACCTTCACCCCGGACGGCGTGCGGCGCTCCTTGTTGGCGTGGTGGACGATCGACGTCGCCAGCCACAGGACGCGCTGCTCGATGGAGGCGAGCGTCGCCAGGCTGTCGGTGGTGGCGCGGAGCGCGTCGGTCGTGTCGTCCATCCTGCCGATTGTCGCCGACCCGGGCGCTATCCGACACCAAGGACGCGTTCCAGCCATCCGTTGCGGAACGCGCCGCGCGGGTCCAGGCGGGCGGCCAGGCGCGTGAAGTCCCCCAGACGCTCGTAGCGCGGGCCGATCGCCGCGGCGTCCGCCTGGAACACCTTGCCCCAGTGCGGGCGCGGGTCGAACGGGTCCAGCGCCGCCTCGACCGCGTGCAGCACGCGTCCGACGGCGTCGGGCTCGCGCGCCCACGTGAAGTGGATGCCCACCGTGTCCTGGCCGTACTGCGGGCTCATCCACAGGCGGTCCGCGGCGACCGTGCGGATCTCGGAGACCTGCAGCAGCGGCCGGATCTGGCCGGCCAGGGGACGCAGCGCCCGGATGGCGGCGACCACGTGCCGGCGCGGTAGGAGGTACTCCGACTGCAGCTCCTCGCCGTTGCTGGGGGTGAAGCCCATGCGGAAGTGCGGCAGGCGGTCCGACCAGCGCCCGGGCCGGCCGAGCTGCGGCGAGCAGTTGACCGGGTCCAGGCCGGGGATCGGGTGGCGGTCGACGGTCGCCGCCCGCGCGCCGAACAGCTCGTCGCGCACCTCCTCCGGCGCGTCGGTCACGCGGCTCTTCAGCCACACCATCTCGACGCTCGGTCCCCACCGTGTGAAGACGCTGGTGCTGTAGGCCGCGCCGGCGATCGCGTCGAAGTGCTCGAACAGGGCGTCCCACCCCAGGTCCTCGAACACGCGCTGACGCACGTCGTAGGCGCGTTCGACGTCGAGCGTGATGCGGGTGACGACGCCGAGCGCGCCCAAGCCGACGACCATCCCCTCGAAGTCGGCGCCCCCCCGTCCGGCCGTGATGACGTCGCCGCTCGACGTCACGAGCTCCAGGCCGGCGACCGCGGTCGCGAGGTTGCCGTTCGCGTCCCCCGAGCCGTGGGTGGCGGTGGCCACGGCGCCGGCGACGGAGATGTGCGGCAGCGACGCGAGGTTGTGCAGCGCGACGCCCTCGGCGTGCAGCACCGCGTCGAGCTCGCCGTACCGGAGCCCGGCGTTGCAGGACACCGTGCCCGCGGCGTGGTCGACGCGCACGTCCGCGGGCAGGCCGTCGAGCGCGACCAGCTCGCCCGAGTCGGCGATGTCGCTGAACGAGTGGCGCGAGCCGAGCACGCGCACGCGCGGGGCGCCGGCGACGATCTCCTGCAGCTGCTCGAGCGTCGCCGGCCGGTGCAGCGCCTCGGCGCGGTACGCGTGGTTGCCGGCCCAGTTGGTCTCGCGCACCGGTCGAAGGCTAGAGGGGCGTCCGCCGTCGCCCTCGCGTCCGGGGGCCGCCGACGGCGAGGAGTAGCGTCATGGGCCCGGTCACCGCAGGAGACCCACATGCCCGAAGCCACCCTGTTGCTCTGCTATGACGGCTCGGAGTTCGCCAAGCGCGCGATCGCCGACGCTCCCGCACTGCTCGCGCCCCGCAAGGCCACGGTCCTGGTCGTCTGGCAGTCGAGCGCCGTCCTCTCGCTGGCCTGGGCCGGCGGAGCCGCCTTCGGAGGCGAGGACATCGTCGCCATGGACGAGGCGGGCGAGGCCGCCGCCCGGCGACTGGCCGACGACGGCGTCCGCCTGGCCACGAACGCAGGCTTCGACGCCGACGGCGAGATCGCCCAGGCCGCCGGCCCGGTGTGGGACACGATCGTGGCCATCGCCGACCAGCAGGACGCGAGCGCGATCGTCGTCGGCTCGCGCGGGCTGACCGGCCTCAGGCACGTGCTGCTGGGCAGCGTGTCCGAGGGCGTCGTCCGCCACGCGCA
>JAXDGY010000233.1:0-2607 GCA_034664785.1 Solirubrobacteraceae bacterium | reverse complement strand
GGGCGCTGCGATGGATCGGCCAGCGCTCCTTGACCTCGATCTCCGGGCCCTCGTCGATCGTCTCGCCGAGCAGGTTGAAGATGCGCCCGAGGGTCACCTCACCGACGGGCACCGTGATCGGGCCGCCGGTGTCGACGACGGCCATGCCGCGCGACAGGCCGTCCGTGGGGTCCATCGCGACCGCGCGCACGCGGTCGTCGCCGAGGTGCTGCTGCACCTCGCAGACGAGGGTCGACAGGCCCGAGGAGATGCCCGGGGCCTCCTCGGGGTTCTCGCCCTCGCGCTCGATGGTGAGCGCGGTGTTGATCTCCGGCAGATGGTCGGGGAAGACGACCTCGATGACGACGCCCTGGATCTCCTCGATGCGACCGATGTTCTGCTCGGTGCGGGCAGTCGGGCTCTGCGTTGTGGCGGCTTCCATACGGGTGGTTCTCCTGTTGAAGTTGGTTTCGGCCTTCGATCACCGCGAGCGGCGATCTCCGGACGACGTCACACGAGCGACTCGGCGCCGGCGACGACCTCCATGATCTCCTGGGTGATCTCGGCCTGGCGGGCGCGGTTCATCTCCAGCGTGAGGTCGTCGATGACCTCGTTGGCGTTCTCCGAGGCGTTGCGCATGGCCGTCATGCGGGCGCCGTGCTCGGAGGCGGTGGACTCCAGCAGCGCGCGGTAGATCGAGATCTCGACGTAGTCGGGCACGAGGCGCTCGAGGATCTCGGCCGGGTCGGGCTCGTAGTCCACGAGCGCGTGCTTGCCCTCCGCCCCGCCGTGCTCGCCGGCGTCCCCCGATTCGGCGTCCTCGTCCTCGTCGGACTCGAGGATCGTGGCCTCTTGGAGCGGCAGCAGGGTCTCGCGGCGGACGACCTGCGACAGCGGCGAGATGTAGCCGTTGTAGAAGATGTCCACGCGATCGACGTCGCCGTCGACGTAGGCGGTGACGAGGTCCTGGGCGATGGTGCGCGCGTCGGCGTAGGCGGGGCGGTCGGTGTAGCCCTGGTAGGCCCCGGCGGGCTCGCGCCCGCGGAAGGCCAGCGACGAGATGCCACGCCGCCCGGAGGCGTAGAACGTGACCTGCTTGCCGTCGGACTCGTACTCCTGCGCGGCGCGGATGCCCGCGCGGAGGATCTGCGAGTTGAACGCGCCGGCCAAGCCGCGGTCACCCGTGACGAGCAGGATCGCGACCGTGCCCTCGCGCTCGTGGCGCTGCAGGATGGGCAGCGACCCGATCTCGGTCCCCGCGGCCTCGGCGGCCTGCCGGGTCATGCGGCGGATCGCCCCCGCGTAGGGCCGCAGCGCGCTGATGCGCTGCTCGGCCCGGCGCAGGCGCGCCGCCGCCACCATCTCCATCGCCCGCGTGATCTTGGCGATGTTCTGGACCGACGAGATCCGGTTCTTGACGTCTCTCTGGCTCATGCCGTTCCCGCAGCCCCACGGATTCGCGCAGCGGATCCGCCTCGGATCGCGAAGCGATTCGCGCTCATGAGGCCGTCGCGACCTCCTCGCGCTGCTCGGCCTCGGACTCGTCGGCGGGCTCGCCGCCCGTGTCGCCGCCCGCGTCGCGGGTGCGCACGCGGTCGCTCTCGCCCTCGGCCAGGGCGCCGCCCTCCTCGTCGAGGTCGTAGCCGAAGTCGTCGGCGAACTGCTCGATCGCCGCGCGGACCTTCTCCTGGACATCGTCGGACCACTCGCCGGCGGCGATCGCCTCGAGGAGGTCCCGGTTCTCGGCGCGGAAGCGCTGCGTGAGGCCCTCGAGGAAGTCCGGCACCTTGTCGACGTCGATGCGGTCGAGGAAGCCGTTCGTCGCGGAGAAGACCTGCACGACCTGCTCCTCGACCGGCAGCGGCGACCGCTCGTCCTGGTTGAGCGCCTTGACGAGGCGCTCGCCGCGGGCCAGCGTGCGCTGCGTGTCCGCGTCGAGGTCGGAGCCGAACTGGGAGAACGCCTCGAGGTCGCGGTACTGCGACAGCTCGAGCTTCAGGCGGCCGGCGACCTTGCGCATCGGCGCGATCTGGGCCGAGCCTCCCACGCGGGACACCGAGATGCCCACGTTGATGGCCGGGCGGACGCCCGAGTAGAACAGCTTGGGCTCCAGGAAGATCTGCCCGTCGGTGATGGAGATGACGTTCGTCGGGATGTAGGCCGACACGTCGCCGGCCTGCGTCTCGATGATCGGCAGCGCCGTCATGGACCCGCCGCCGAGCTTGTCGTTGAGCTTGACCGCGCGCTCGAGCAGGCGGGAGTGCAGGTAGAACACGTCGCCGGGGTACGCCTCGCGGCCCGGCGGGCGGCGCAGGAGCAGCGACATCTGCCGGTAGGCGTAGGCGTGCTTGGTCAGGTCGTCGTAGACCACCAGCGAGTGCCCGCCCTGGTAGAGGAAGTACTCCGCCATCGCGGCACCCGCGTAGGGCGCCATGAACTTGATGGGCGCGGCCTCGTCGGCGGCCGCGGCGACGATGATCGTCTTCTCCATGGCGCCCGCTTCCGTGAGCGCCTCGGCCAGGCCGACGACGGTGGCCATGCGCTGGCCGATCGCCACGTAGACCGAGATGACGTCGTTGTTGCGGTTGTTGATGATCGTGTCGATCGCGATCGCCGTCTTGCCGGTCT
>JAXDGY010000232.1:0-4132 GCA_034664785.1 Solirubrobacteraceae bacterium | reverse complement strand
CTGATCCTCGACGAGCCGACCTCCTCGATCGACTCGCGGACCGAAGCGGTCATCCTCACCGCGCTGGAGCGCCTCATGGAGGGCCGCACGACCTTCATGGTGGCCCACCGGCTCTCCACCGTCACGGCCTCCGACCTCATCCTGGTCGTCAACCAGGGGCAGGTCGTCGAGCAGGGGTCCCACGACGAGCTCCTCGCCCTCGGCGGGCTCTACGCCGAGCTGCACGAGGCCCAGACCGGCGCCCGGCGGGCCCGTGCGGCGGCCGCCGTGTCGCCGGACGGCCTCTCCGAGCTGACGCGGGCCGTCGTGGAGCGCCACACCGACGGAACGGAGCTGACGGGCCCCGCGCTGGCCGAGATGGCGCAAGCCATGGCCATGCAGGGCCAGGACGCCGGCTGGCGGCTGCTGCAGGCGGCGCGCCCGCTTCTCGAGCACGGCTCGGCCGACCAGCTGCGCGCGCTCGCCGCCGACCCCCGCGACGAGGCGGCGCCGCTGGCCCACCGGCTCCTCCGCGACCTGGGGCTCGTCGAGGGCGACCGCCTGGCGGCAGCCACCGAGGCGGCGTGATGGCCGGCGACCGCTCCCGGCGGATCGTGGTGCTCGGGATGATGGCCAAGATGCCCGTCCCGGGCGTCGTGTGGCAGACGCTGCACTACCTGGAGGGCTTCCGCCGCCTGGGGTTCGACCCGTACTACGTCGAGGCCCACGCCCGCACCCCCACGATGCTCATGGAGCACGCGGCCGACGACGGCTCGCGGCTGGCCGCCGAGCTCCTCGACGGGGTGCTGCGCCCCCACGGCTTCGGCGACCGCTGGGCGTACCACGCCCTCCACGACGACGGCGCCGTCTTCGGGCTGAGCGCGGGTCAGCTGCGGCGGCTCTACCGCGAGGCCGAGCTGCTGGTCAACCTGCACGGTGGCACCCAGCCGCGCGAGGAGCTGACCGCGACGGGCCGGCTCGTCTACCTCGAGACCGACCCCGTCCAGCTGCAGATCGAGCTCCACGACGGTCTGCAGTCCACCCACGACTTCCTCGCCGCGCACTGCGCGTTCTTCACGTTCGCCGAGAACCTCGGCCGGACCGGCTGCACCTTGCCGTGCAGCCCGCGCTACGCCTTCCGCCCCACGCGCCAGCCCGTCGTCCTGGACTTCTGGGACACGGCCGGGCGCGAGCCGGGCGCCGCGTTTCGCACCGTCGGCAACTGGCACCAGGCGTGGCGGAGCGTGACCTACATGGGCGACACCTACGGCTGGAGCAAGGACACCGAATGGCGGCGGTTCCTCACACTGCCCCGTCGCACCGCCCAGCCCTTCGAGCTGGCACTCAGCGGGCACCAGCCGCGCCACACCGAGGAGCTCGAGCGGCTCGGCTTCGCGGTCCGCCCCGCGCTGGCCTTCAATGGCGATCTCGGCGGCTACCGGGATTTCATCACCGGGGCCCGGGCCGAGTTCACCGTCGCCAAGGACCAGAACATCCGCTTCCGCACGGGCTGGTTCAGCGACCGCAGCGCCACCTTCCTGGCGGCGGGCCGTGCCGTCGTGACCCAGGACACGGGCTTCGGCACCGTCCTCCCCACCGGCGCGGGGCTCTTCGCCGTCTCCGATCTCGACGAGGCGGTGGCCGCGGTGGAGGCGGTCGCGGCCGACCCGGCCCGCCACGGCCGGGCCGCCCTGGAGATCGCCCGCGAGCACTTCGACGCCGAGCGGGTGCTCGGCGGCCTGCTGGAAGACCTGGACATTCCCCTGACATCGAGAGGACCGATGCGCGAGCACGGAAGCACCGACCACCCGCGAGCCGCCGGCGAGCAGCCCCACGCCCCCCGCCTGCACCGCGACTGCACCGTCCTGGCGCTGATCCCGCACTTCGAGTGCGAGCAGTACCTCGACGACTGCCTGGCGGCGCTCACCACGCAGACGCGGCCGCTGGACGGGATCGTGGTCATCGACGACGTCTCCGCCGAGCCGCCGCTGGAGATCGTCAAGCGCTACCCCGGCGTCACGCTCATGCGCTCCGCGGAGAACAGCGGCCCCTACCGCCTGGTCCAGCAGGTCATGAACGACACGGACTACGACGCCTATCTGTTCCAGGACGCCGACGACTGGTCCGCGCCCGACCGGCTCGAGCGGCTGCTCGAGCACGCGGAGGCCACCGGCGCCGACATGATCGGCAGCCAGGAGGTGCGCATCTTCTGCGACGAGCCCGAGGTCGCCCCGATCCAGTGGCCCCTCGACGGCAACGCGGCCTTTGCGGAGCGGGCCACCGCGTTCCCGCTGCTGCATCCCACGACGCTCGTCAGCCGGCACGCGATGATGGCCGCCGGCGGGTACTCCATGGCCCTGCGCTTCGGCGGCGATGCGGAGTTCCTGCGCCGTGTGCACCACGTCGCGCGGTGCGTCAACACCCCGCACCACGGCTACTTCCGCCGCGTCCGCCAGGGCTCGCTGACCACCGCGCCGGCCACCGCGATCGGCACGCCGGCGCGCAAGCAGATCATGGAGGAGACGTTCGCGCGCGCCAACGCGAACGCGGAGGCCGTCGCGCGGGACGAGCGACCCGACCTGACCCCGCTGCGGCCCGGGCCCGGCGTCAAGCTGCAGCGCCTCTGCGGGCCGCGGCTGCACACCAAGAGCAGCGGGCCGCGGCCGACCCGGCCCGCGGCGCCGGCCCCGCCCCCCGCGCCCGAGGGCACGCCGTCGCCCGTCTTCGTCATCGGCGCCGACCGCTCGGGGGCGAGCGCGCTCGGCACGGCGCTCTGGCAGCACCCGGCGATCGCGCTGAGCCTTCACGGCGGCTGGCTCGGGACGCTCGCCGGCGACCTGGCAGGCCTCCGCGACGCGGCGCTCGCGCAGGACCCGGCCACCTTCGGCGTCGCGCCGCCGCATTCCGACGCGCTCGCCGCGGCCTTCGGATCCGCCGCGGCCGCGCTCGCCGCCCCCGGCGCCGCGCGCCACTGGGTCGACACCTCATGGCAGCTGGCCGCCGACGTCCCGGCGCTGGCGGCGATGTTCCCGGACGCCCGCTTCATCCACGTGGTCCGCGACGTGCACTCCGCCGTGCGCGCGCTCACCGATCCGCCCCTCGGCTCCGCCGGGGCCACCGGGGGCACGCAGGTTCCCGCGCGGCTGCGGACCAAGGTGGGCGAGCCCGAGGCCGTCGAGCGCTGGGTGGCCACCGTCGGCGACGCCCTGGACCTGCAGCGGCGCCTCGGGTCCGATCGCGTGCTGACGGTCCTGCACGCCGACCTCATCGCCGACCCCCAGACGACGGTGCACCGCTGCCTGGAGTTCCTCGGCGAGCCGTTCCGCGTCGAGTGCCTGCGGCCCCTGCGCGAGGTGCGCACGCTCATCGAGAGCGGCCCGCTGGAGCCCGACGTGGATCCCGCGCTGTGGGCGCGGGCCCTCGAGCTCGACGAGGAGGCGCGCGCCGCCGGAGCGGCCAAGCCCGGCCTCGGCCGCGACGGCCGTCCGCCCCGCGTGGTCATGGTGACCGACCACTTCCCGAAGTTCTCCGAGACGTTCTTCGTGCGCAAGTTCCTGGGGCTCCTGCGCCGCGGGTGGGACGTGCACGTCGTCTGCCAGCGCAGCAACGACGAGCACTGGGCCTACTTCCCCGAGCTGCGCGAGCAGATCCGCCACCAGGGCCGCCTGCACGTCGCGCGGGAGGGCCTCGACGAGCGCGTGGCCGAGCTGCAGCCCGACATCGTGCACTTCGGGTACGGCACGCTGGCCCACGGGCGGACCCACATCCGCGCGGCCGCCGGCTGCCGGACCGTCACGAGCTTCCGCGGCTACGACCTCAACTCCTTCCGGGTGGAGGAGGCGGGCTGCTACGACGAGGTGTGGGCGACCACGGACGTCGTCCACGCGGTGTCCGGGGCGATCTGGGCACGGGCGCAGGAGCGCGGCTGCCCGCCCGGCAAGGCCCATCGGATCATCACCGATGCGGTCGACGTCGCGTGGTTCGAGCCGCCGGCCCAGCGCGACGACGTCGTGGGGAGGGCCGAGCGCCCGCTGCGCCTGTTGAGCGTCGGGCGCTTGCACTGGAAGAAGGGCCACGACGTCGCCCTGACCGCCGTGCGGGGGCTGCTCGACCGCGGCATCGCCGTCGACTTCCGCATCGTCGGAGACGGCGA
>JAXDGY010000231.1:0-4951 GCA_034664785.1 Solirubrobacteraceae bacterium | reverse complement strand
GACGCTTAGCGTCCCCGCCCCGTCGATGGCCAGCGCCGAGGGCGACTGCAGCTGCCCCGGGCCGCTGCCCTGCGAGCCGATCGTGCGCACCGGCATGCCGGTCGCGCGGCTGAAGACGACGATGCGCGCGCGCCGCTGGTCCAGGACGTACGCGTTGCCGCCGCCGTCGAAGACCACCGCCACCGCGCGCGGCAGGACGGTCGGCCCGGGGGCCGGGGAGCCCCACACCGAGGCGATGGAGCCGTCGGGGTTCAACAGCTGCAGGCGCCCGTTGACCGCATCGGCGACGCCGCGGATCCCGGAGGCGTCGGCACCGGCGCCGAGGGGCTGGTTGAACTGCCCCGTCGCGCGGCCCGAGCTGCCGAAGGAGCGGACGAGGTTCCCGGTCTGGTCGAAGACGTCGATGCGGTCGTTGCCGGTGTTGGCGACCAGGACGTTGCCCTGGGCGTCGGTGGCGATGCCGCGCGGGTAGGCCAGCTGGCCCGGCGCGGTCCCGTAGGAGCCCCAGCGCGCCTTGTAGGGGTAGTCCGGGGAGGTGTTGAAGCGGACCACGCGGTGGTTGAGGTCGTCGGCGACGAAGAGGCGGCCCTGCGGGTCGAAGGCCACGTCGTAGGGGTTGGACAGCTGCCCCGGCCCGGGGCCCGGCCCCGCGCCGACCGTGGCCAGCTGGCGGCCGCCCGTGTCGAAGACGAGGATGCGGTGGTGGCGGTCGTCGGCCACGGCCAGGCGCGTGCCCCGGACGGCGAGCCCCTGCGGCTTGTCCAGGACGCCGGGCGGGACGATCACGGCGCCGTGGCCGCCGTCGAGCGTGAAGCGCTGGATGCGGTCGTTGCCCGTGTCGGCGACGTACACCCAGTCGCCCGAGACCGCCAGGCCGCCGCCGGCACCGGCGTCGTTGCCGCCGCCGGAGCCGAAGTGGAACTCGCCCACGGCCGTGCCGCTGCGGCCCCACGCGTGGATGAGCTGCCCGTCGGCGCCGAAGCGCTCGATCCGGTTGGAGGAGTCGCCCACCAGCAGCGTGCCGTCCGCGGCGACCGCGATCGCCCCCACCGCGCCGATCTCGCCGGGCCGCTTGCCGGACAGCCCGACCTCTCGGACGAAGGTCCCGGCGGCGTCGAAGACCTGGATGACGTGGGAGCCCTGGTCGGCGACGTAGACCGACCCGTCCGGGCCCACGGCGACGGCCTGCGGGAAGCGCAGGACGCCCTCAGCGCGCTGGCCGATCAGGCCGGCGGCGGTGTACGGGCAGCTCGTCGACGGCGTGGCGCCGGGGCAATCGGCGCGGGCGGGGCCGGCGGTGAGCAGGACGAGCGCGAGCGCAGCGAGCACTGCCCGCCTGAGGAGCATGGGGCGATGGGCCATCGGGACGCGAACACGGCCCGGGCGCCGAAGTCGCACGACCGGGTGCCGATGCAGGCCACCGTGCAGCCGATCGGCCTACCCCCGCGGCAGCTCGGCCAGGAAGCGGCCGCCGTGGGCGCTCGGGACGGCCTGGATCTCCCCGCCGGCCTTCTGCGCCAGGCGGCGGGCGAGCGCGAGCCCGAGGCCCGAGCCAGGCACGCCGTCGGCTGCCGAGCCGCGGTGTCCGGGCTCGAAGATCGTCTCGCGCTCCTCCTGGCGCACCCCGGGGCCGTCGTCGTCGATCGAGTAGACCACGGCCCCCGGCGCGGTCGTGGCCGAGACGCTGACGCGGCTGTCGGCGTAGCGGCAGGCGTTCTCCAGCAGCGGGGCGACGATCCGCTCCACGAGATCCCCCCGCACCCCGACGCGCAGCTCGGCGGGGACGTCGAGGTCGATGCGCAGGCCGCGCCGGGTCGCCGCGGCCCGGCAGGACCGGACCGCCGCCTCGGCGCCCTGGGCCGCGGGGCTCGTCCCGCGCCCGCCGTCGAGCTCGGCGTGCGCGGCATCCATCAGCGTGGCCAGCACCCCGCGCATCTGGTCGGCGGTGGCGAGCACGCGCGCGAAGCCCGCGCGGTGCTCCTCCTCGGTGTGCGGGTGGCGCAGGGCGAGCTGCGCCTCGGCCCGGATGGCGGCCAGCGGCGTGCGGAGCTCGTGGGAGACCTCGGCGGAGAAGCGCTGCTCGTGGCGGAGCGCGGCGGCCACGCGGTCGAGCAGCTCGTCCAACGTGGCGGCGAGCTGGCTGAGCTCGTCGTGCGGATCGCCGCGGGCGAAGCGCCCCTCCAGGTCGCTCTCGCTCCACTCCGCCGCCTGCGCGGTCATCCGCGCGACCGGCCGCAGGGCGCCGCCGACCAGCCACCATGCCGCGACGGCGACCGCCGCGAGGACGAGCAGGGCCAGGACGACCGACGTCAGCAGGACGAGCTTCTGGATGCGGTCGTAGGGGGCGACGGACACGGAGGTGACGACCGTGGCCACCCTGCGCCCGTCGCGCTTGACCGGGACGGCGAAGAGCCGCCGCTCGGTCGCCCCCACCTCCTGGAAGCGGCGGGAGCCGGTGGCCGCGAGCGCCTGTGCGACGCGGTCGGCGGCGGCGTCATGGCCCTCGGGGGCGAGCATGAGCCGGTCGCCGGCGAAGATCCACAGCGGCGTGTCGGACTGCCCCTGTCCCCCGGCCGGGCGGACCCGCACCCGGTCCCCGGTCAGCTGGAGGCGTGCCAGGCCGGATGACGCGCGGGCGCGGAGGATCGCGTCGACCTCGTGGTTGAGCCGCTGCGCGAGGACGACGTTGTAGAGCCCGACGAGCGCGACGAGCAGCGCTGCGACGGTGCCGATCACGGTCAGCACGAGCCGGCCGCGGAGGCCGAGGGAGCGCAGGCGCCGCCTCATGTCAGCCGGTAGCCGACGTTGTGGACGGTGACGAGGGCCGGCGCGTCGGGAAGGCCGCGCAGCTTGCGCCGCAGGCGCGCGATGTAGACGTCCAGCGTGTTGTCGTGGACGATCGCCTCGTGCGGCCAGGCGCTGCGCACCAGGGTCTGGCGTGACACCGAGCGTCCCGCGCCGGCGGCCAGCGCAGCGAGCAGCCGGAACTCCGTGGGCGTGAGGCTCACGCGCTCGGTGCCGAGCGAAACGCTGAGCTCGGCCGGGTCGAGGCGCAGCTCGCGGGCGGTCGCGTCGTCGTCGGAACCCGGAACGACCGGGCCGGAGGTCGCCGGCAGCGCCCCTCGGCGCAGCAGGGCGTGCAGGCGCTCGAGCAGCTCGTCGATGTCGAAGGGCTTGGTGACGTAGTCGTCGCCACCGGCGCGGAAGCCGGCCAGCCGATCCGAGAGGGCGTCGCGGGCGGTCAGGAACAGCACCGGCGTCCAGACGCCGCGGCTGCGCAGCGCCTGGCAGACGTCCCGGCCGTCGGCGTCGGGCAGGCCCACGTCGACGACCAGCGCGTCAGGCGGGACGTCGGCGACCGCGCCGGCGAGCAGCTCGCGGCCCGTGCCGACCGCCAGGGCCTCGAAGCCCTCGGCGCGCAGCGCCCGCACCAGGACGTCGCGCAGCTGCGCGTCGTCCTCGGCGATCAGCAGGCGGCTGGTCACGTGGGCCATTGTCCCCGCCACGCCCAGCGTGCGCAGTTCGCACGGGAAACCGCAGCGATGTGCTGCACTTCTCGCCGGTGCGAACCGGACCGCGGCCCAGCGGGCACACCATGCGTGCAGCACGATCCTCCGAGAGAGGTCCCCGGGCCCCGGCGTCCCCCCGCGCCGGGGCCCACCTTCGTTGGTGCCCATGGTTTGGGCCGCTCCCACACCGCTCGCTTGCGCGGTGTGGGTCGTCGGCGCCATCGGACGTCCGTCCATGAACCGGTCCAACGGGTGCTCGTGCGGAGTGGCACGACCGAACAACCGTCGTGATGCAGGATCTTCCGCGAGCCCTTCTCGTCGGCGTCCGCTCCGTGCGGTGCGCGTGCGCCAACTGCGGCGTGCACCTCGAGGGCACGGCGTCGGCCAACGGCGTGAGCGGCTTCTGCACGAACTGCTTCTCCTACGACGTGGTCGCCGTCCCGGTCCCGGCCCCCGCCGTGACCGAGGTCCCGCGCCCCCACCGCGCACCCAAGCCGCCCGTGCTCGGCGCGGCCGCCTGACGGCGCGCGAACGCGCCCGGCTCGCCCGCCGGCCGGCAAGCCGGCGCCTCAGGCGCCGAGACGACCGGCCCGCGCGGTATCAGTGGCGGGCATGCATGGAGCGATGACGACCCCGTTCGCGGGTGTCCTGGCCGAGGCGGGATCGACGCGCGAGGTGGCGCTGCCCCCGCCGGGATCGCACGAGCTCGGCGTGCTCCTGCTGCGTGTGCGGGCATCGGGGCTCGCGGTCGTCGGCGTCGGCCATCGCTACGGTCCGCGCGTCCCCCGCGTCCGCGAGCCGGAGGTTCGCGACGAGGATCGCGAGCGGCTGGATCCGGTGGCGCTCGACGACGACGTCGCCCGGGTCGCGCAGGCCCGGTGGTACTGGGCGCGCGCCTCCTCGCCGGATCCGGCGATGCCGCTCGACGAGGCCAACATGTGGGAGCGCACGCGGCGCCGCGAGCCGGCCGCAGGCGTCCCGCTGAAGCGCTGGCAGCCCGTCCGCCACGCGTCGCTGTGCATGGGCGCGAGCGCGGCGCGACGCCTGGACGGCTTCACCGACGAGAAGATCGCCGAGCTCTACAACGTCAAGGGCGACGTGGCGAACGGCTCGGGGGCGGGAGCGGGCACCCCCCCGTTCCGCAACCTTCCCGAGATCATCCGCCGCGGGGACGCCTACTGGGCGCAGCTCGGGGGCTGGCCTTGGGCGGCCTTTGCGGGCGGGCGCCTGCCGGCCGCGTGGTGGACGGCCGAGGCGGCGGGTCGGTCGCTTCGCGACTCCATCCACCGCGAGCTCGCATCGGCGCGCTCGCAGCTGATGCGGCTCGAGGGTCTTCGCGCGGCGGCGTGAGTGCGGGGAGCCGCGTTCCCTTGCGAGCGCGCTCGGGCGCTGGTCTGATGACGCCGTGGTCCTCGCGATCGGCGTCGCGGTGCTCGTGCTTG
>JAXDGY010000230.1:0-3676 GCA_034664785.1 Solirubrobacteraceae bacterium | reverse complement strand
CGGCGGGCAGCACGGGGACGCGGCGCAGGAGCAGCGCGGCGAGCTCGTCGATGCCCTGGCCCGTCGCGGCCGAGGTGACGAGGACCGGGACCTCGGCGTCCGGATCCGCCGGCTCCCAGGCCTCGCGCTCGGGCGGCGCGAAGTGGGCGGCCCAGCGCTCGCGGGCCGCCTCGGCCTCCTCGGGGGTGACGAGGTCGGCCTTGGAGAGCACGAGGATGCGCGGCAGCGAGGCCAGCCGCGGGTCGTGTGCGGCGAGCTCGCGCTCGATGACCGTGTGGTTCTCCTCCGGGTCGCTGCCGTCGAGCGGCGCGAGGTCGAGGACGTGCACGAGCAGGCGGGTGCGCTCGACGTGCGCCAGGAAGTCGTGCCCGAGGCCGGCGCCCTCGCTGGCGCCCTCGATCAGGCCGGGGATGTCGGCGAGGATGAGCTGCCGGTCGGCGCCTTCGAGCGTGCCGAGCACGGGCTCGAGGGTCGTGAACGGGTAGTCGGCCACCTTCGGGGCCGCGCGGGTCATCCGGCCGAGCAGCGAGGACTTGCCCGCGTTGGGCAGCCCGACGAAGCCGACGTCGGCCAGGAGCTTGAGGCGCAGGTCCGCCTCGCCCTCCTCTCCGGGCAGGCCGCGCTCGGCGAAGTGCGGGGCCTGCCGCGTGGAGCTCGCGAACTTCTTGTTGCCGCGGCCGCCGGAGCCGCCGCGGGCGATCACCACGCGGCGGCCCGGGACCACGAGGTCGAACGTCTCGCCGTCCCAGCGCGTCACCTGGGTGCCCGGCGGGACGCGGACCACGAGGTCCGCGCCGTCGGCGCCGTGGCGCAGCGCGCCCTCGCCGTGCCGTCCACGGTCGGCCTTGTAGTGCGCGCGGCGCTTGAAGGACTGCAGGTCGCGCAGCGAGTCGTCGCAGAGCAGGACGACCTGGCCGCCGCGGCCGCCGTCGCCGCCGTCGGGGCCGCCGCGCGGCACGTGGGCCTCCCGGCGGAAGGACTTGCAGCCATCACCGCCGCCGCCGGCCTGGAGGAAGATGCGGGCCTTGTCGTAGAGCATCAGCACTCCCACTGTGACACGAAAGGTCCCCGTCCCATGATCTCCGACCGCGGGCGAACGATCCTCATCACCGGCGCGAGCACGGGCATCGGCGCGGCGACCGCGCGGCGCGCCGTCGCCGCGGGCCACCGCGTCGTGCTGGCCGCCCGCTCCCGCGACACGCTCGACGATCTCGCCGGCGAGCTGGGCGCCGAGCGGGCGCTCGCCGTGACCGTCGACGTCACCGAGTTCGACCAGCAGGAGGCGATGGTCACCGCCGCCCTGGAGCGCTTCGGCCGCCTCGACGTCGTGTGGGCCAACGCCGGCTTCGGCGCGACGCGCGGCTTCCTCGAGGAGAGCCCCGAGCACTGGCGCTCGATGGTCCTGACGAACGTGCTCGGCGTGGCGTACACGATCCGCGCGACGCTCCCGGCGATCCGCGCGGCCACGGGGCACGTCGTGCTGACGAGCTCGGTGGCGGGCCGCCGGTCGCTGCCCGGCTCGCTCTACTCCGCGACGAAGTTCGCGGTGACCGGCATGGGCGAGAGCCTGCGCCAGGAGCTCAACGGCACGGGCTGCCGGGTGACGGTCATCGAGCCCGGCATGGTCGACACGCCGTTCTTCGCGTCCAAGCCGTCGATCGAGGCGCTCCACGCCGAGGACGTCGCCGAGGCGGTCATGTGGGCGATCTCGCAGCCCGCCCGCGTCGACGTCAACGAGATCCTCCTGCGCCCGACGGCGCAGGACGGCTAGCGGCGCGGGCGCACCGTCAGCGGCCGAGCGCGCCGGCGAGCCGCAGCCCGGACACGGCCGCGCCGCCCGCGAGGGCGACGACGCCCCAGCCCGTGGCCGGGATCGCATCGCGGGCCAGGACGGTCGCCGCGGCGTCGACGCCGTCGGAGATCGCGCAGGCCCGCGCGAGCCGCGGGGCGGCGGCGCGGTCGCCGAGCGCCCCGAGCAGCAGGAGGCCGAGCGCGAGGTCGCGCACCCCGAGGCCGCGGAGGGCGGCCTGGCCGCCGGGGGTCCCGGCGGCGTCGCCGATCCACGGGCGCCCGAGGCGCTCCGGGGCGAGCAGCAGGCCGGCGCCGAGGGCCGCGCGCCCGAGGGCGTAGGCGCGACCCTGGGCGGCAGCCGGCATCCGCGGCGGTCCTAGGCCGCGGCGTCGGCGTCGGCGGCGGGCACCACGTTCACCACGCGGCCACGGCGGCCCTCGGTGAACTGCAGCAGGCCGGCCGAGCGCGCGTACAGCGTGTCGTCCTTGCCCATGCCGACGCCCTCGCCGGCCTTGAAGCGGCTGCCGCGCTGGCGGACGATGATCTCACCGCCCGTCACGACCTCGCCGGCGAACTTCTTGACGCCGAGTCGCTGTGCGTTGGAGTCGCGGCCGTTGCGGCTGGAGCCGAGGCCCTTCTTATGCGCCATTGGAGATCTCCGTGATGCGGATCCGCGTGAGCTCCTGGCGGTGGCCGGTGCGCTTGCGGTATCCGCGCTTGGGCTTGTGCTTGAAGATGCGCAGCTTGGGGCCGCGCAGGTGCTCGACGATCTCGGCCCCGACCTTGACCTTCTTGAGGCCGTCGGCGTCGAAGACGGTGTCGTCCGAGCGGAAGAGGATGGGCTCGAGGGCGATGGTGTCGCCCTGCTCGGCGGGCAGCCGCTCCACGAGCAGGGTCTGATCCCGCTCGACGCGATACTGCTTACCGCCGGTTTTCACGATTGCGTACATGTCTACTCCGAGGAGGCTGCTTGGGCAGCGGAACGGCGCCGTCCGCCTCTGCGGCCGCGGCGCCGAGGGGTTGATTCTACGCCATCCTCGTCCACGGCACCGTTCTCGCTGTCGACGAGGCTCGCGATGGCCGCCGTGCGGCCCGCCTCCTCGATGCGCACCAGCCGCTTGGCGCCGACGTGCGGGCCGCCGTCGGTCACGGAGATGATGTAGCCGTCGATCTTGGCCACGGCGTCGTCCACGTTGTACATGTGCGGCTCGATGATGTGCACGAGCACCTCGTCGCCCTCGCGGAACGGGACGGCCTCCTCGAGGATCTCGTCGTTGGACCCCTCCTTGACCACGTCGAAGTGGTCGAGCGGCAGCCCCTCGGACCCGGTGAAGTGGAAGAACTTGCCGGTGTCGGACTCGAGCTGGTGCAGCACCCGCGAGGCGTGGCCGGTGAACTGCGCGCTCACCGCCGGGTGCAGGCGGACGAGGAACGCCTCGGTCTTCTTCGGCGCCCGCGAGGCGATCTCGCGCAGCCGGCGCTCCACGTCGATCGCGATGGTCTCCTCGGACTTGATGACGCCCTCGCCGTCGCACGTCGGGCACGTGCGGCTCATGATCTCCCGCACGCCCTCCGTGACGTTCTGGCGGGTCATCTCGACGAGGCCGAGCCGCGAGATCTCCGCGGTGAACGTCTTGGTCCGGTCCTCGTCCAGGGACTTGCGCAGCGTCTTGAGGACCGTGTCGCGGTTGCGCGCGCGGGCCATGTCGATGAAGTCGATGACGATGATCCCGCCGATGTCGCGCAGCCGCAGCTGGTTGACGACCTCCTCGGCGGCCTCGAGGTTCGTCCGGGTGATCGTGTCCTCCAGGCGCGCCTGCTTGCCGCGCCCGACGAACGAGCCGGAGTTGACGTCGATGACGGTCAGCGCCTCGGCGTAGTCGAT
>JAXDGY010000229.1:0-5363 GCA_034664785.1 Solirubrobacteraceae bacterium | reverse complement strand
GCAGCCCGAAGGCCTCGGCCAGCTTCACGAAGTCGGGGTTGGTGAAGTCCGTCCCGAAGTGGCGTCCGAACCGCTTGTCCTGCTTCCAGACGATCGACCCGTACTGCTGGTTCTCCCAGATCACGTTGACGATCGGCGTGCGCAGGCGCTTGGCCGTCTCGAGCTCCTGGCTGTTCATCATGAACCCGCCGTCGCCGTTGACGGTGATCACGCGCGCGTCCGGGTGCACGAGCTTGGCCGCGATCGCCGACGGCAGCGCGAAGCCCATCCCGGCCAGGCCGTTGGCGATGAGGACCGTGTTGGGCTCGTGGGCGGGGAACATCCGCCCGATCCACAGCTTGTGCAGGCCCACGTCGGAGATGAGGATGTCCTCGCGGCGCATGGCCTGGCGGATCTCCCACAGGGCGCGCGGCGGCTGCATCGGGAAGCCCTGGTCGTCCTTGGCCGCGGCCAGGCGGCCCAGGACGACGTCACGCAGGCGCTGCGAGCCGCCCGGGTGCGGGACGTCGCGGCACTCCTCGGCCAGGCGCGAGAGCACGTGGTAGATGTCGCCGATGAGCTCGACCTCCGGCTCGAAGTACTGGTCGATCTCGGCCGGCTGGGAGTCGATGCAGATGATCTTCTTGTCGCGCCCCGGGTTCCAGTGCTTGGGCGCGTGCTCGACCAGGTCGTAGCCGACCGCGATGACGACGTCGGCCTCCTCGAAGCCCGCCATCGCGTAGTCGCGCGACTGCAGCCCGACGGTCCCCAGCGCCTGCGGGTCCTCGTAGTCCAGGACGCCCTTGCCCATGAAGGTCTCGGCCACCGCGATCCCCGTGGCGCGCGCGAACTCGCGCAGGGCGGGCGCGGCGGACGCCCGGACCACGCCGTTGCCGGCCAGGACGACCGGGTTGAGCGCGTTGCGGATCAGGTCGGCCGCCTTGAGCAGCTCGCGTGCGCCGGGCTCCGGGCTGACGGGCTTGCGGCGGGCGAGCGGGACGGCGTCGAGCTGCGCGCCCATGACGTCCTCCGGCAGCTCCAGGTGCGTGGCCCCGGGCTTCTCGGACTCGGCGACCTTGAACGCCTTGCGGACGACCTCGGGGATGATCTCCGGGCTCGACACGCGGGCGTTCCACTTGGTGATCGGGCGGAAGAGCTCGACGAGGTCGATGTACTGGTGGCTCTCCTTGTGCATCCGCTCGACGTCGGCCTGCCCGGTCAGCGCGACGAGCGGCGCGCGGTCCAGGTAGGCATCGCCGACGGCGGTGACGAGGTTCATCGCGCCCGGGCCGAGCGTTCCCAGGCAGACGCCGGCGCGCCCCGTCAGGCGCCCGTACATGTCCGCCATGTAGGCGCCGCCCTGCTCGTGGCGGACGGGCACGAACTCCACCGACGAGCTCGCCAGCGACTCGTTGAGGTCGAGCGTCTCCTCACCCGGGATGCCGAAGACGTGCTTGACCCCCTCCGCCTCCAGGCACTCGACGAACACATCGCTGGCGCGGCGCGCGGCCATGGCCGCCTACCCTTCTTCCGACTGCGTGGGCATCTACGGTCGACGCTATCAACCGCAACTCGTCCGCCCCGCCAGCGTTCGACCCCACGTGAGCCGCCGCCGTCTCATCCCGACCCTCTGCGTGCTCGCGGGCGCGGTCTGGGTCACCGACGCGCGGGCGGCGTCATCGGACGGGACGCTCGTCATCCAGGGACGGGGCTTCGGGCACGGCGTGGGGATGAGCCAGTGGGGCGCCTACGGCTACGCCACGCACGGCTGGGACCACAAGGCGATCCTGGCCCACTACTTCACGGGCACCGCGATCGGCGACGCGAGCGGAACGGCCGACGTCCGGGTGCTGCTCGCGGCCGGGCGCACCCGGGCGACGTTCACGCAGGCCACGAGCGCCGGCGGCCGGCGGCTGGACCCGGCCAAGACGTACTCGGTGACCTCCAACGGGCTGAACGGCACGGTGCTGCACAGCCCCACCGGCCGCGCGCTCGGCCGTGCCCCCGGCGCGCTGCGGATCCTCGGCGGGACCGCGCCCGTCCTATTGCGGGGAAGCTCCGGCGCCGGCGTGAAGGACGGCCAGTACCGGGGCGCACTCGATGTGAGCGCCTCGGCGGTGCGGGGCGTCGACGTCATCAACGCCGTCGACCTGGAGGACTACGTGCGCGGCGTCGTCGCGGGCGAGAGCCCGTCGACGTGGCCCGCCGCGGCGCTCCAGGCCCAGGCGGTCGCGGCGCGCACCTACGCCATCACCACCGACGCGGGGACGGCGACCGACGGCTTCACCCAGTACGCCGACACCCGCTCCCAGGTGTACAAGGGCGTCGCGGCGGAGACGCCCGCCACCGACACGGCGGTCGCCGCCACCCGCGGCGAGGTCGTGACCTACGCCGGCAAGCCCGTGGCGACCTATTTCTTCTCGACCTCGGGCGGGCAGACCGAGAACATCGAGAACTCGTTCCTCGGGTCGCGCCCGGAGCCCTGGCTGAAGAGCGTCGACGACCCCTACGACGACGCCTCCCCCAAGCACAGCTGGGGCCCGCTGCGCTTCACCCGCGCCCAGGCGACCCGCCGGCTCAAGGGCGTGGTCAAGGGAACCTTCCGCTCGATCGACGTCACGCGCCGCGGCGCCTCGCCTCGCGTCGTCCAGGCCACCGTCGTCGGGACGCGCGGCTCGACGACGGTCGACGGCCCGGCGCTGCGCAAGCGCTTCGGCCTGTACGACACGTGGGCGACGTTCACGACGATCGGCGCGAAGGTCCAGACGCCGGACACGCCGGCGGCCACGGCGCCGAAGACGCCGGGCACCGATCCCTCCGGCGGCGCGCAGGCTGGCGGCGCGTCGGCCGCCCGGCGCCCGGCGCCGGTCCTGAGCGGGACGATCGCTCCCGCCCGCAGCGGCGGCTGGGTGGAGGTCCAGCGGCGCGGCGACGACGCCGCCCACGCGTGGACGACGGTCGCCTGGGCGACGACGGACGCCCACGGGCGCTACCGCGTCACGCTGCCCGGGCCCGGCACCTACCGCCCGCTCTGGGGCGCAGCCGCCGGGCCCGAGCTGCGCGCCGGCTGAGGGCGAGCCGTTCTCAGCCGGGGTAGGCGCGCGTCAGCGACTCGGCGACGCAGACCGGCTTCTCCTCGCCCTCGACCTCGAAGGTCTGCGTGACGATCATCTGCACGCCGCCGGCGACGTCCTCGACGCCGCTCAGGGTCGCGCGCATGCGCACCTTGGAGCCGACCTTCAGCGGGGCCGGGAAACGGACCTTCCCGAAGCCGTAGTTGAGCACGAAGGCGAAGCCGTCGAGCGTGAAGATCTCATAGGAGAACCGCGGGCCGAGGCTCAGCGTGTAGAGGCCGTGCGCGATCGTCCCGCCGAACGGCGTGTCCTTCGCGCGCTCGGGGTCCACGTGGATCCACTGGTGGTCGCCGGTGGCCTCGGCGAAGGCGTCGATGGCCTGCTGGGAGACCTCGACCCAGTCGCTGACGCCGAGCTCCTGCCCGACCTGGGCCTTGAGTTCATCGATGCCGGTGAGGGTGAGCATAAGCAGGAAGCCTAGTGTCGAGCCGGGGATTGCCGACGGACCCGCCTGCCAGAGTGACCGGCCGTGCCCGCCCCGCTGCTCGCCGTCGACGCGCCGTCGCTGCTCTACCGGGCGTTCTTCGCGCTGCCCAAGTCGATCACCGACGCCGATGACCGCCCGGTCAACGCGCTGCTCGGAACGGCGAACCTGCTCCTGCAGGCCGTCGAGCTGCACGGCCCGCGCGCCGTCGTGTTGTGCTTCGGCGCCGAGGCGGCGACCTACCGGACCGCGGCCTACCCGCCCTACCACGCCGACCGCCCGCCGATGCCCGACGAGCTCGCGGACCAGTGGGCCGACGCCCCGGCCTTCTTCACCGCCTTCGGCTGGCCGTCCCTGCACGCCGGGGACCTCGAGGCCGACGACCTGCTCGGCTCGCTCGCCGAGGCCGAGCGGGCGGCCGGCGGCCGCGCGCTGCTGTTCACCGGCGACCGCGACATGTTCCAGTGCGTGGACGACACCGTCGCCGTCCTGTTCCCCGGCGGGAGGACCGGGCCCGCGCTCGTCGAAGCAGACGAGGTGCGCCAGCGCTACGGCATCGATCCCGCGCAGGTCCCGGACTTCATCGCCCTGCGCGGTGACCCCTCCGACGGCCTGCCCGGCGCCCGGGGGATCGGCGAGAAGGGGGCGGCCGAGCTGCTGCGCGAGCACGGGACGCTCGAGCGGCTCATCGAGCTCGCCGCCGACCCCGGCGCGCTGGCCCGGCGCACGCTGAAGCCGCGGGCCGCCGCCGCGCTGCGCGAGCAGGCCGACGAGCTGCGCAGCTTCCGCGACATCGCGACGCTGCGGCCCGTCCCGGTGGACCGCCCGCCCGACGCTCCGCTCGACCCTGCGGGAGCCGCGGAGGCCGCCCGCGCCCGCGGCATGCAGCGCCTCGCCGCCCGCGTCGAGCGCATGCGCCCCTAGTCCTCCTCCCGACTTGGTCGCAGACGCCAGGGATCCGGTGCGCCACCACGCCGACCGCGTGACCCGGCGCCGCCCGCTCGCGATCATCGCGACCGTCGTGGCCCTGGTCGTCCTCGCCGCTCCGGCGGCCGCGCCGGCGCGCGTCCCGGCCCCCGCGGCCCTCGACGCGGGATGGAGCTTCCGCGACGATCCCGCAGGCCTCGGCGACGCCGAGGGCTGGGGGCCGCGGCCGCCCGTGGCGGGCTGGCGCGCCACCACCGTCCCGGGCGTCATGGACGACGGCCTCACCGCCGCGGACTTCGGCGGCGAGCTCGGCTGGTACCGCGTCACGTTCACGGCCCCACCCGCGGCCACGGGCTTCGACTGGGCGCTGCGCTTCGGGGCCGTCCGGCGCGAGGCGCAGGTGTGGCTGAACGGTGCGCCGATCGGCAGCCACACCGACCCGTACGTGCCGTTCGACGTGCCCGCCCGCGGCCTGCGCCCCGGCGCGGCGAACACGCTCGTGGTCCGCGTGGACAGCCGCAAGGGCCGCCAGCCGCGGGAGGGGTGGTGGAACTGGGGCGGCATCACCCGTCCCGTGCAGCTCGTCCCGCGCGGCGGCCTCGAGCTCCGCGACCCCGGCTTCCTGTCCCAGGTCTCCTGCCCCCGCAGCGCGGGATGCACCGCGGCGCTGCTGCTCGACACGGTCGTCGTGAACCGCAGCACCGCGCCCCAGCGCAACCCGGTCCTGCGGGTGCACCTGCGGCCGCCGGGCGGCGGGCCCGCGATCGACGCACGCCGCCAGGTGCGCCCGCTCGCGCCGGGCGAGGAGGCCCATGTCCGCCTGCGCGTGCCCGTCCCGGACGCGCGGCTCTGGTCCCCGGACGACCCCGCGCTCTACGCCGCCACCGCGACCCTGACCG
>JAXDGY010000228.1:0-2937 GCA_034664785.1 Solirubrobacteraceae bacterium | reverse complement strand
ACCGCAGCGCTGCTCTGGACGGTCGTGCCCGCCCAGGTCACCCAGGGCCGCACCGATGACCTGCAGCGCCGGCTCGACCGCTTGAGCGACGGCGAGATCGCCGCACGCCCGGCGCTCGCGCTCGCCGCCGCAGCGTGCCGGGTCGCGCATGGCGACCGCGCCCTCGCCGAGCGCTGGATCGCCGCCGCCGAGCGGGGCATCGTCACCCTTCCGCCGGACCAGGCGCGCCCACTCGCGTGCGCGGCAGCGGCGATGCGGGCGTCCGGGGGCCATGACGGCGTCGAGCGGATGCGTGCGGACGCACGCGCGGTACACGCGCTCGCCGACGACGACAGCCCGTGGCGGGCGGTGGCCTGCCTGCTGGAGGGTGTCGCCGCCCACCTCACCGGGGACCGCGAGCAGGCGTCCGAGCGCCTGGAGGAGGGTGCCCGCCGCGCCGCGGGCGTCGCCCCGGCCGTCCGCGCCCTGTGCTTCGCGCAGCTCGCCCTCATCGCGCTCGAGGCCGAGGACGTCGCGATGGGTGGGGCGTTCGCCGACCGCGCGTGTGACACCGTCGACCGCGCGGGTCTCGCCGACGCGCCGGGCTCCGCGCTCGCCTTCGCGGTCGCCGCGTTCTCCCTGGCGCAGCGCGGACGCGTGGCCGAGGCGCGCCGGGATGCTGTGCGCGCGCGCCGGCTGCTCGCGCTGCTGGACGATGCCGCGCCGTGGTTCGACGCCGAGACCCGGGTCTCCCTTGCCCGCGCCGAGCTGCGCCTCAGCGACGCCGCCGCCGCCCGGGCGCTGCTCGCCGAGGCCTCCCGCTCCCTGCGCCGCGTGCCGGAGCACACCGCCGTGCACGCATGGATCGACGACGCCTGGGCTCGAGCCGACACGTTCGCAGTGAGTGCCGTGGCCGGTCCCTCCACGCTCACGACGGCCGAGTTGCGGGTCCTGCGCTTCCTTCCCAGCCATCTCTCGTTCCGCGAGATCGCAGCGCGCCTGCACGTCTCCACCAACACGGTCAAGACGCAGGCCCACGCCGTGTACCGCAAGCTCGATGCCTCCTCGCGCTCCGAAGCCGTGGCCTGGGCGCGCGCGGTCGGCCTCGTCGATGGCTGAGTCGGCGCGGGCTCCTTCACCCCGTTCGGGCGATGCCTCGCCGGGTGCCCGCCTCTAGCGTCCCCGGACCGTCGTCCACACGCCACAGCGAGGAGCACATCGATGCCGAGCGGCAGGAGCACCCGATGACCTTCCGCGGGCACCGGCCCCCCGTCGCGCGGACCGGTCGGTGACGCACGGGTCAGCTACGCCATGGATCTGGAAGAGCTCCTCCGGCGCCTCGCGCTCAACGACGAGCATGTCGTCCGGTCGGCCGTCGGCGCAGGCCCGCCCGACCCGCACGACGCCCTCCTGGACGCCCGCACGAGCGCGCTTGCACGGCTCGCGTCGCTGCTGTCAGTGGGCGCCACCACGGAGTCGTGTCGCGTGACGGTCGAGCTCGCGCGGTCAGCCGGGTGCAGCGACGAGGAGATGGTCGGGGTCCTCCTGGCCATCGCGCCCGCGGTCGGCGGCGCGCGGCTCGTGACCGCGGCGCCGCTCCTGGCGCTGGCGATCGACCGTGACGTCGAGGACGCCGACCGAGCATGGGAGCTGGGGTGAGGCGACATGCTCGCGCAGGGCGCTCGCATGCCGGGGCGCTGGTGGTCCGTGATCTGGCGCGTCGCCGGTCCGCTGTCCAGGGCTGAGCGGTGACAGGCTCCGCGCGCCGCGATACGTTCGTCACCGAGATGACCGGGGGGTCGAAACCACCGGCGGGGGTGCGGCAGCTCCCCCGGCCGGTGCTCGTCGCGGTGGCCGTCGCGGGCGCGTCGCTCGCGACAGCCGCGGGCGTGTTCGTGGCGACCCGGCCGTCGTTCCCGGGCCAAGGGCTCAGCGCCGCCGCGCACATCGCGGTCGTCCTCGTCCCCATCCTGGTCGGCGTCCTGGCTCTCGGCCGCAACCCGAGCGACCGGTTCGCCCGGATCCTCGTCGGCATCGGGCTGCTGTGGTCGGCGACCGCGCTGGCCGAGTCGCCGGACCCCGTCCTGTACAGCGTCGGCAGGATCGCCGGGTGGATCGCAGAGCTGACGGTGCTGTACCTCCTGCTCGCCTTCCCGTCCGGCCGCCTGACGACGGCGCTGGAACGCCGCATGGTCGCCGCCGGAGTGGTTCTGCTCGCCGCCCTGTACCTCCCGACCGCCCTGCTTGCGGACGCCTACCCGCATCCCTCGCCGTATGCCGGCTGCGGGCTGCACTGCCCGAGCAACGGCCTGCAGCTGACGGGGTCGCAGGCCGGGCTCGTCGACGACCTGATCCGGCCGCTGCGAGAAACCCTGACGTTCCTGCTCTACGCCGCGCTCACGGCCATCCTCGTCCGGCGGGTCCGCGCCGCCGGGCCGTTGCTGCGGCGAGCCCTGGTCCCGGTGGTCGTGATCGCGGTCTACCGGGCCGCCGCCTTCGCGGTGTACACGATCGTCCGGGTCGCCGACCCGTCCGCCGGCGCGCTCCGGTGGATCGGCGACGTGTACGTGCTGTCGCTACCGCTGGTCGCGGTCAGCTTCGGGGTGGGCCTCCTCCTGCGCCAGCTCTACGCGTCCGTCGCGCTGCAGCGCCTGGCGCTGCAGCTGCGGGCGAGCGCCGGGCCCGTCGAGCTGCGCGTCGCCCTGGGCAAGGCCCTGGAGGACCCCTCGCTGCGGGTCCTCTACTGGCGTGACGGCGACGCCGGGGGCTGGGTGGACGAGTCCGGATGGCCCGTCGCGCTCCCCACGTCGTCCGCGGAGGTGCACGTCACCGAGGTGCGCTCGGAGGACCGCCGGATCGCGGCGCTCGTCCAGGACGGCCCGCCGCAGCAGGATCTGCTCGTGCTGCAGGCCGCGGCGGCCTACGCGCTGGTGGTGCTGGAGAACGGCAGGCTGATCG
>JAXDGY010000227.1:0-4664 GCA_034664785.1 Solirubrobacteraceae bacterium | reverse complement strand
CGAAGCTGTACCGCTCGCCGGCGAAGGTCCAGGCCAGGCGATGGGGTGCATCGACCTCTGTCACCTCGCCGGTCGCGCCGTAGGCCTCGAAGGTCTCACCCGTCGCCGGTGTCCAGTCGGCGGCGGCCGGAAACCAGCGCTCGAGCTCTGCCGGCTCGCTGATCGCCCGCCACACGCGCTCGACCGTGTGGGCGAGCGTGCGATCGAAGCGCAGGGCTGGGCGACCGTCGATGGTCTCCAGGGTTCCGTCGGTCATGGGTTCTCCTCCAGGTGTCGTTCGAGGGCGTCAAGGCGTTGTGACCAGAACGCGCGATAGGGCTCCAGCCATCGGTCGACCTCGGCGAGGGGTTCCGGACGCAGCGCGTACAGGCGCCGCTTGCCATCCGGGCGCACCGCGACGAGCCCAGCCTCGCGCAGCACTTTGAGGTGCTTGGACACGCCGGGTTGGCTCAGCTCGAGGCGCTCCACCAGCTCTCCGGCGTGCCGCTCGCCACCACGCAGCAGGTCGAGGATCTGTCTGCGGTGCGGCTCGGCCAAGGCGGCATACGCGCTCATGCACTCATATTACCGAGCGGTGATATGAGCGTCGCACGAGTGCCCAGGTGTTGCAAGCCGATCGGCTACCGGGACACCCGCTCCGCCCGGCAACGCGCGCGCCGGCGGCGCTCGCACCGTGAGCACGCACGCGGCGGGCTTGCCGCGGGTCGAACCACAACATCGATCCGAACGCCTGAGCGCGCGCGACCGACATCCACACGACTGACGGCAAGACGACATGCCCGCGAGGCTGGTCGTCTGCCGCCGCTAGCGGCCGGCGGGGATGACCGTCTCCACCAGTCCGGTGACTACGTCGTAGACATGTCCGGACACTCCGATGCGCGGGGAGATTGCGGGTGCGGAGCGAAGACGCTCGACGTCGCGGGTGACCGTCGTCACGGGGTCGATCACGGCGTGGTCGTGCAGGCTCGATTCCTCGGCGCCGATCCGCTCGGCATACGTGCGGCGGAACGTGTCGTCGGCGAGCGCTGCGGTTCCGCACTGGTTGTGGTGGATGACGGCGACCTCGAACAGCCGGCCGTCGGGCAGGACGCTCTCGGCGATCTGGCCGATGAAGGCGATGTCGTCGATCACTTCCGGAGTGACCCGCCCGCCGACGTTGCGGACGACCATCGCGTCGCCGAGGCCGAGGCCGAGGAACTGCGCGGGGTCGACGCGCGGGTCGAGGCACGTGATCACGAACAGGCGCAGGTTGGGGAAGACGTCGGCGCCTCGATGGCCACCGGCGGCGGCAAACCCCCGGTTGCGTTCGAGCGCGGAGCCGATGCCGGCGGCCGTGTTGGGATCGCCGGGCCCGACCAGCTCGAACCGGCGGATAACTTGCGTCATGCAAGGCAAGCTATGCCAAGGTTCTGACTTTTGTCAAGCAAGTCGGTTAAGCTCTGGTCGTGCTTCAACGCGACTATCCAGATCAGGTGTGCTCGATCGCCCGATCGCTGGAAGTCATCGGCGAGCGCTGGACGCTGCTGATCGTGCGCGACGCCGTTCTCGGCATGACGCGGTTCGAGGAGTTCCAGGAGAGCCTCGGGATCGCGTCCAACGTGCTCACCAACCGCCTCAAGCTGCTGTGCGACGAGGAGGTGCTCGAGCGCGTTGCGGACCCGCAGCGTCCCGGCCGCCCCAAGTACGTTCTCGCCGAGAAGGGACGCGAACTCGCTCCCGCCCTGTTCGTCCTGATGAAATGGGGCGACCGCCACTACCCCACGCCGAACGGCCCGCCCCGGCTCACCCTCCACGCCGGCTGCGGGGGCAGCATCGGCTCAGACCTCCGCTGCGACCGCTGCGGCAGACAGGCGAACGGCGGCGACATCGAATTCCCTCCCGGACCGGGAGCGCCGCGCGGCGAGCTCGAGGCACGGTGAGTATGAGGGCGCGCAGGTGGGCCAGACGTGCGCCTTCACCGTGGCCAAGAGCGCTCCGTGCGTATGCCCGCCGAAACTCAGACGAACGACGTCGGCGGCAGGTCGTCGGCCGTTACCCGAAGATCGGGAACGCCCGGCGTCGGGCGAGTGCGTCCATCCCGTGCTGGATGCTGTGGCGGACTTCCTCGTACTTCTTCTCGACGTAGCGGCGGTCATGAGCGCGGTCGGGGTCGTGGTCGAGCTCGATCGGTGCTTGGAAGGCCGTGCGGATCTTCGTCGGCAGGGGGATCTCGGGCAGGGCGGCCGGCCCGATCATCCAAGGCGCGCTGAGCGCGACGGGGAAGACCTTCAGCCGCGCGATCTTGTCCAGCTGCAACGCCTTGGCGATCCTGCGGCCTCTGAACAGCACCGGCATCGAGTCCGGGCCCCCGACCGTCGCGACCGGGACGATCGGCACTCCCGCGTTGATGGCCATCCGGATGAAGCCGGTGCGTCCGGCGAGCACCGCCTTGTCGCGCTCGGTCCACGGGCGGAGCGCGTCGACCTCGCCCCCCGGCCACAACGCCACGTCGCGTCCTGCAGCCAGCGCCGCGGCGATCGAGTCCGGCGCTGCCGGCAACACGCCCATGCTGCGGAAGTACGCTCCGATCCCCGGAGCTGCCATCAGGGCGTCATGGGCGGTCCCGTGGAGGACACGGTCGGGCCCGAAGCGCCGCCACCACTGGATGCCGACAGTCCACGCATCCCACACGAACGGGGCGCCCGAGTGGATCCCGACCACCAGGGCAGGCGGATCGGGGAGCTGCTCCCAGCCCTCGATCTCCATGCGGAAGTAGTAGTCCATCAATGGGTTCCAGAAGTACTTCTGGAGTTCCATGAACCTCGCGTTCTGGCCGTCGAGCGACCAGTCCCCGGCCCGGTCCGCGATCCACCCGGCCGCCCCTGACGCCTCCTCGCGCCGGGCTTCGGCCTTCCCACGCGCAGCCTCGGCGTGGCGCGAGGCCTGGTCCTCGCGCGTAGGCGCGGAAGCTGTGCGCGGCTGCCGCCTCGGTCGATCGGTGGAGCCGGGGTTCGCGGCCATGCCGCGCGTCTACCCAGTCCGCGCCGCCGGGATGCGGGAGGGGCGGAGTGGCGGAGAACGCCAGCGGGCTCCAAAGGTCCAAGCCGCGCAGCGTGGCCCGCGGCTCGGGTAGCGCGTGTCGCAGTCTGCGGCGACGCGAGGTCGGCGAGTGGCCTCTGCGGGTATCGCGGTACGAAAGCCACCGGGTGCAGAGGAGGTCGTGCCGCATGGGGATCGATGTGGGGCTGGCGCTGGAGACCGACTACGTCCACATTCGCGACGAGCTCGGCGAACAGGAGCTGGCGTACCTCGAGCGCACGCGGGCGTTCGTCGAGGACGAGGTGCTGCCGGTGATCGGCGACTACTGGGAGCGCGCGGAGTTCCCGTGGGAGCTGGCACGACGGCTGGGTGAGCTCGGGCTGGTGGGCGACGGGATCAAGGGCTACGGCTGTCCCGACATGAGCGCGCCGTCGGCGGGCCTCATCGCGATGGAGCTGTCGAGGGGCGACGGCAGCCTGGCGACGTTCGCCGGCGTCCAGGCCGGCTTGGCGATGCGGTCCATCGCCGAGCATGGCTCCGAGGAGCAGAAGCAGCGGTGGCTTGGGCCGCTCGCCCGAGTCGAGGAGTTCGGGGCCTTCGCGCTCACTGAACCCGACCACGGCTCGGACTCCATCCTGCTGGAGACCTCTGCGCGCCGGGACGGTCGCGACTACGTGCTCAACGGCCACAAGCGGTGGATCGGCAACGGCACCATTGCCGACGTCACCGTCGTCTGGGCCCGCGGTGAGGACGCCAAGGTGGGCGGCTACCTCGTGGAGAAGGGGACCCCCGGATTCGACGCTCGGAAGATCGAGGGCAAGGCCTCGCTGCGATCGGTCTGGCAGGCCGACATCGAGCTCACCGACGTGCGCGTGCCCGAGGAGAACCGGCTCCCCGGCGCGCAGCGCTTCAAGGACGTCGGCAAGGTCCTGGCCGGCACCCGCAACCATTGCGCCTTCGGTGCGCTCGGCCACGCAGTCGCCGCCTACGACGCAGCGTTGACCTACGCCAAGGACCGCCATCAGTTCGGCAAGCCGCTGGTCGCCTTCCAGATCGTCCAGGACCGCCTGGTCAAGATGCTCGCCGAGATCGTTGCCATGCAGCTGTACTGCCTGCGAACCGCCCAGCTCATCGAGAGCGGCGCGATGAGCGACACGATCGCCTCGCTGGCCAAGATGAACAACACGCGCAAGGCGCGCCAGGTCATCCTTGAGGCGCGCGACCTGATGGGCGGCAACGGGATCCTGCTGGAGAACCACGTCATGCGCCACATGGCCGACATGGAGGCCATCCACACCTACGAGGGCACCGAGACGATCCAGACCCTGCTCGTCGGACGCGACATCACCGGCGTCGGCGCCTTCGCCTGACCTCATCCAGCCCGGCAGCTCATGCGTCTGAGGACCTTGATGCGAGTTGCCGTTGGCGAACGGCGGGACGCGCGGCTGTTCGGTCCTGAGCGCGAGGGCGGTCTGGGTGTGTCGGTGGCCGCTTCGGTCAACCGGTGGGGCTGCTTCGCGCTGGGTCGGGTGGCCTCAGCGGCGCTTAGGGTGCCTCCTGGTGGCGCGTGCTGAGACCCTCGCGGAGATTGCCGACGAGTTATCGGGCGTGTTCGGTGTCGGTGGCGGTCAGCGCCGCGCCGCTGG